>CALZKF010000067.1 GCA_945787955.1 uncultured Acidobacteriota bacterium
GCTTGGCCGCCTGGGATTCGATGTCGCCGCCGGCGTCCAGGGCAACGACGATTCCACCGGCTTTCAGAATGCCGTAATACGCCTCAATGTAGGAGGAGGTGTTGGTTGCCAGCAGAGCGACCCGGTCCCCCCGTTGCAGTTTCCGCTCAATGAGGATCCTGGAGATCCGGTTGGCCCCCGCTTCGACCTGAGAATAGCTCTTGTTCCCGGCCCTTTCGGTAACAAGGACAGCGTCCGGTCGCCTTGCGGCCGAAGACTCCAGAAACTGGTGAACCAGGTTTGATTTCATCTCGGATGTCTCTCCATCGCCATTGTGGTGGCCGAATATCCGCGGGGCAAGTTGGATCGACTCGTAAAAGGCGGAAAAGCACGAAAATCCTTGACCAAAATCTAGCTGCCGCCAGGCCGTGCTATGGTTTCCCCGCTCGAGGGTTTGGAGGTAAATAGTTCCCTATAGGTTCTACCAAACCACCGGGGCTGGATCCGGGCTGATTACACGGATGTAAAGATTGCACGGTTTTCGTGATTGCAGCGTTTGGACGGATTGTCGGGTGAAAAGCATAAATCCTTTTAAATCAGTTGTTTAGTTTTGGCCGTTGGTGTCGTTGCATTAGCTGCAGATCTGGCACCGGCATTGCTAAATATACTCCGTGGGGGACGGAGCATATTGAGATGCCTAGTATGAAGCGATCCCGGATACTGGCAATCATAGTGATCGCCCTGGGGACGATGACCGGCGTTGCCCAGGCCGGGACGATTTCCCTGCAGTGGGACTCGGTAGCGTCGGCTGACGGCTACCGGATCTACTACTCCACGACGTCGGGACAGTTCAACTCTCAGGACTATATCCAGGTCGGCAGAACGACCCAGGCAACGGTGCCGAACCTGCAGGACTGTACGACTTACTATCTGGCGGTGAAGGCGTTCAACGCCGCAGGGGAGTCGCAAACCTATTCCGATGAAATTTCGGGTTGGGCCAGACCTACCGTCGCGACGACCGTCCATTCGGTTCGACAAGGCTCTCAGCTGGAATTGGAAATACAAGGATCCAATTTCATGCCCGGGGCCGACATCGAGGTAGACAACCCGAATATCTTCATTGATTCGGTCGTGGCATCACCTGGCAGGTGCGACACGCTTATCGTCGGGATGACGGTCGAACCCTTGGCGGATGGCGTGCGCGCTGCGGAGATCGGTTCGGTCCAATTGTCGGTGGTCAATCCGGACCTTGTTTTCGGCGAACGGAACGGGGCGCTCCAGGTGACCCTGGATTCCGCGCGGTTCAATTTTAATCGTAGCGACCAGACGACCCTGAACCGGGTAGACGGCAAGGAACTGGTCTGGATGGCTGGAGTATTCGGGGTCAGCGAGAGCAATGCGCTTTATGATCCCGACTACGATCTTGACGGCGACGGCTACATTGACGGTGCTGATCTGTCTTATGTCGTCAGCAATATGGGCGGTTGTTGGACCGGCACAAACTGGACGGCATCCGACAGCGGCTGGAGCATCGGCGCTTGCGCTGCGGAGCTTCGGTAACCGGATTATCGGGGAAGGAGTCCTGAGAACATGAAGAGCATCAACCGGATCGTGACCGTTTTGAGCCTGATTGCGGTCGTTACCCTGACCGCGTGCGGCGGCGGAGGCGGTGATGTGACCGGCACCGGTGGCGGCAGCACCCTTTTGGCGGCCTCGTTCACACCTGCACTGCCGAATCCGGGACAGAACAGTGTTTCCCTCCAGGAAGGATCTGCCAGCGGCAACATGGTTACAGTCCTCGTTCAGGTCACCGACACCGAAGACCTGACCGGTGCTGCCTTTGACGTCTTTTATAATCCGGCGCGTTTTTCATACGTAAGTTCCAGCGCAGGCAACCTGTTCGAGAGCTCCGGCGTCACACCGCTTTACGGAGTCAACGAGGCGGTCTCGGGCCATCTGGTCATCGGCGTAGGCAGCGGTGCCGCAGTCCCGGTGAATGGCTCGGAAACCTTGATTCGCCTGTCGTTCAGGGTGGATTCCCAGGGCAGCGGTCCGGTCACCCTGGACCTGGCCGACCTTCAGGGTGCATCAGGCCAAATGGTGGCCGGCATCGGCTGGCACGGCGGTACGCTGATCGGCAACTGATGCATTTCCCACAGGCCGCTTGACGCGGCCGTCCATGAAAATTTATTGTCTTCCAACCGGAGCCGTTCGGCGAAAGGCAGGGTTGTGAAGAAAGTTTTGTTCAGGATGATGCTAATGGTGGGAGTGTCGCTTGTGGCCCTGCTGGCCGGTGAAGGCGTGCTCCGGCTCGCAGTCGATCTGCCTCTGATGAAGCCGCTGCCCCAGGTGCGTTACGACCCGGATCCTGTCCGGCGGTTTACCCTCCGGCCAGGTCAGAGCGGGTTCACATGGGAGGCGCCCTTCAAATGCGATGCGGCCGGGTTTCGAGTCAACGGTGACGATTCTCCGGACGAGGCGCAGCGGATTATCCTCGCGATGGGCGATTCCTTCACCTTCGGCATGGGGGTCGAGGACCACCAGACCTGGCCGGCGGTCCTGGAGCGGCGACTGAATCGGCTGGAGCCGGATTCGTTCCGGGTGCTCAACGGCGGAACTGTCAGTTACGGTGTTTTCCAGGAGATCGACCTGTTCCGGGAGCGGGGCCTCCTGATCGATCCGGATGTCGTGATCCACGGCCTGTACTGGAACGATTACATGTCGGCCGGGCCTCCTGCCGTCGATGCTCCGCCGGCCGTCAATGACGCCGGGTATTTCATCTGGGACGATCCCAGGCCTCCCGCCGGCCTTGTGCGCAGGTCGATCCACACCCTATCCAACCGCTCGGCAATCCTGTTCACCCTGAAGCGGATACTCGGCGGCGGGACAGGTGCTACCCGCGGGGTTACCTCCTACCAGCAGGCGTACCAGAGGTTTCTGGGCGGCGAGGTCGATCCGGCCGAACTGGAGCCGATCGACAGGTTTTACGAGGAAATGGTGGGGTTGGCAGCGGAACACCGCTTCCGGCTCTATGTGGTCATCTTCCCGGTGCTGGACCTGGCCGGTCGTCCCGGCTCTGGTGATCATCCGTTCGCCCGCCATGTCCGGGACCTCCTGGACCGGCTTGGAGTGCCGTACGTGGATGGCTACCGGCTATGGGAAACCCGGTTCAGCCGGGAGGACACATTCTTGCCGTACAACCGCCACCTGAACGTTCGTGGATATGATCTGGTGGCCGGCGAGTTGGAGCGGCTTCTGACCGAGTGAGCCTCCTGTCCGGCGGCTCTTGGGAAAAACGACTTTCCCCCGAATAGTCACACTTTTGTGGCATACCCTAAAACATACCAAGAATATCTGAATTGCTCATACAATACCTTGATTCTGCATCTCTGAAAACTAATATTCCATATTGGTAATGTGGTCGCGGTAGCAATAGAGGATAGCTCTGGATTCCGGGTCTTTTCCCACCGTGGATCCGGATTGGAACCGCCACGAGCGGCTGCAGGAGAGGTTGAAGATTGTCTGAGCACGCCACCATCCCGGAGGCCGACCCTCAGGGTTTCTCCCGGGACGAATACGAGTTCCTCAAAGGGCTGGTCGGAGGGATGCGCTGTGGCGTCCTCACCGTCAACCGGACGGGGCGTCTCATGCTGATCAACGAGCCGGCTGTCCAGATCCTCGAGATCCCGGCACCGTCCGGTTCGGGGCTGCCTATAGCCGCCGCACTGGGGCGCCATCCACAACTGGCCCGGTTGCTGCTGGATTCGTTCCAGATGTCCAGCCTGCCGAACCGTGCGGAGATCGATCTGGAATTCGGCGCTGGCCGGAGAAAAACCGTTGGCTTGACCCTGTCCATGGTGCCGGACCAGGTCGGTGAAATCCGGGGTGCGGCCGTGTTCTTCAAGGATCTGACCTACGTAGAGCACAAGGAGGAGAAGGAGCGGTTGAAGGATCGCCTGGCCGCCCTGGGCCAGATGGCGGCGAATCTCGCCCACGAGATCCGCAACCCGCTTGCCTCCATCGAGGTGACCTGCACTCTTCTGAAGCGCCGCCTCACCGAGCGGCCGGCTGATGTCGACCTCCTGGAGAAGATCGTAGCCGAAGTCCGCAGGCTGAACCGGACTATTACCTCCAGCCTGGAGTTTGCACGTCCGTTGGAGCTCAACCTCAGCAGCCAGAACCTCCACGCCGTGCTGGACGAGGCGGTAACGGTCGCCCTGGGACGCCGGGGAAAGTTGGGAATCAGTGTGGAGACATCCTGTCATTCAATGCTCCCGCCGTTCCTCATGGACCGGGAGCAGTTACGACACGTATTTGAAAATCTGTTCCTGAACGCCCTGGAGGCGATGGGCGACGAGGGCAGGCTGACCATCGATGTGAGCTCCGCCACCGCGCCTGTCTCGGCCATGACCCCGTACGAGCCCAACGGTCCCGGTACGACGGACCCGTGGTCGTCGTTCGAGGAGTTCGCCGTGGTGCAGGTGTCGGATACCGGCCCCGGGATCTCGGCGGAAAACATGGAAAAGATGTTCTACCCGTTTTTCACCACCAAGAAACACGGTTCGGGCGTCGGCTTGTCCATGGCGAGAAAAGTAGTGGACCGTCACCGCGGTCTGATGGATGTGGAATCGGAACCGGGGAAGGGTGCGGTGTTTACCGTGCGTCTCCCGATGGTCGTGAATAATCCGGAGGGATAAAGGGCGATGACCAGGATTCTTGTTGTAGAAGACGAGCAGACTCTCAGGGAAGGGATCACGATGGCTTTCCGCGACAAAGGGTGGGAAGTCACCGAAGCGGCCGACGGGGACGAGGCGATCCGCTCCCTGGAGGCCGATCTGTTCGATGTGCTGGTGACCGACGTCATGATGCCGGGCCGGACCGGCATGGATGTTCTCAGGCACTGCAGAATGGTCAATGAGAGCACCGCTTGCCTCATGATGACCGCCCACGGCACCGTGGAATCGGCCGTGGAGGCGATGAAGACCGGTGCATATGACTACGTGCAGAAGCCGTTCGGTCTTGAGGAACTGGAGATCAAGGTCGAAAAGGCTCTGGCCCACAAGCGCCTCCTGGCCAAGGTCCGGGCGTACAGCCGTGAAGATATCGTTCCGAAATTCGAGAATATCGTGGGCGAAAGCAGGCAGATGAAGGAGATCTTCAATACGGTCCGCAAAGTGGCCCGGTCCAACGCCTCGGTGCTGGTCCTGGGCGAGACCGGGGTCGGCAAGGAGCTGGTGGCCGAATCACTGCACGTCAACTCCAGCCGCGCCGAACGCCCGTTCGTGAAAATGAACTGCGCCGCCCTGCACGAGAATCTCCTGGAGTCGGAGCTGTTCGGCCACGAGAAAGGGTCGTTCACCGGCGCCGAGCGTCAGCGCATCGGCAGGTTCGAACTGGCCAACGAGGGCACTCTGTTCCTGGACGAAATCGGCAACATGGCGCTGTCCACACAGGCAAAGCTGCTGCGAGTGCTCCAGGAACGGGAGTTCGAGCGCCTGGGCGGCTCCAGGACCATCAAGGTGGATGTCCGGATTGTGGCTGCCACCAACCGGAACATCGAGGAAGCGATTGCCCGCGGCGAATTCCGGGAAGACTTGTACTACCGTCTCAACGTGGTCAGCATGCAGGTCCCTCCGCTCAGAGAGCGCAAGGACGATATCCTCCCTCTGGCAAAGCATTTCATCGACCGTTACGCCCTCGAGATGAAGAAGGACATCCGCGGCATCGATCCGGCTGCGGTGCGGACCCTCAAGCGCTATACCTGGCCCGGCAACATTCGGGAACTGGAAAACAGCATGGAACGGGCGGTGCTCATGGCCGAAGAACGGTTCATCCGTCTGGAAGATCTGAACCTGGCCGGGATCGACGGTTCGGGGGAAGGCAGCGGTGCGGCGATCAACCTCAAGCTGCCCCCGGGCGGTATCGAACTGGAAGAGCTGGAAAGGCAGGCGATTCTTGAAGCGCTGCGGGTCAACAACTGGGTGCAGAAGGATGCCGCGGCGTTCCTGGGGATTTCCTCCCGCGTGATGAACTACAAGGTTTCGAAGTACGAGATCAAGAACGCCCGCTGGAGCAAGAACAAGATGGTCAGCTGACAATCCACCGGTTGGGTGATAGCCTTCTGCTCCCATGGCACGGGGGAGGAGGCTCGATGTCCAGCCGGGTCGATTGGCATACCTATTTCATGAACATCGCCCGGCAGGCGGCCACCCGTTCGACCTGTGATCGCAAGAACGTGGGTGCCGTTGTCGTTCGGGACAAGACGATCCTGTCCACAGGCTACAACGGCTCCATCCGGGGCCTGCCGCACTGCGACGATGTCGGCCATCAAATGGAGAACGGCCACTGCGTCGCCACCATCCATGCGGAAGCGAACGCCATCATCCAGGCCGCCAAGAACGGGGTCCGTATCGAAGGAGCGGAGCTGTACACCACCGCTTCGCCGTGCTGGAACTGCTTCAAGTTGATCGTCAATGCCGGGGTTGTCACCGTGTACTACGGCGAATTCTACCGCGATGAGCGCAGCCTGGAGATCGCCAACCAGTTGGGGATCAAGCTGGTCGATCTGCGGGAGTAGGCCCGGTCACTCCGCCGGTTCGGGCACCTTGAGGCCGGCTGAACGGAGCTGGGCCGTGAAGCCGGCCTTGTCCACCGCTTTCCGGTAAGCCTCATCCGGTTCCACCAGCTTCTTCTTGACCAGATCGATCAAGGCTTCGTTCAGCAGGACCATGCCGTGCTTCTTGCCGGTCTGCATCATGCTGGGGATCTGGAACGTCTTGGCCTCCCGGATCAGGTTCGAGATGGCGTGCTGCACTATCAGGACTTCCAGGGCGGCTATCCTCCCGCCGCCGACCTTCTTGAGCAAGGTCTGGGAAATCACGCCTCTCAGGGATTCGGACAGCATGGTGCGGATCTGGCTCTGGCGGTCGGTGGGGAACTGGTCGATGATCCTGTCCACCGTGGAGGGCGCCGTGGTGGTGTGCAGGGTGCCGAACACCAGGTGGCCGGTTTCCGCAGTCTCGATGGCGATTGCGATGGTTTCAAGGTCACGCAGCTCACCGACCAGAATGATGTCCGGGTCTTCCCGCAGCGCCGCCCGGAGGGCCTTCTTGAACGATTCGGTATGGGTATGGACCTCGCGCTGGTTCACCAGGCAATTCTTGTTCGGGTGAACGAACTCGATCGGGTCTTCGATGGTAATGATGTGATCGCTGCGATTTGAGTTGATGTAGTCGACCATCGCCGCCAGGGTGGTCGATTTCCCCGATCCGGTCGGCCCGGTCACCAGCACCAGCCCTTTGGACAGGTGGCAGAGTTCCAGGATCGCCTTGGACAGCCCGAGCTGCTCCGCGGTGAGGATCTCGTCCGGAATGACCCGGAACACCCCGCCGATCCCCTTGCGGTCCATGAAGATATTCGCCCTGAATCGGGCTGTGCCGGCGATCTCGTAGGCGAAGTCGGTATCGTTGGTCTCCTCGAACTCTTTCTTGTTCCTCGACGGCATGATGGCGAACAACAGCCTGGCGGTCTCCTCCGGGGAGCAGATCTCACGCCCTTCCGCCGGCATCATGTCGCCGTGGAGCCGGAACATCGGCCGTTCGCCGGCAGCCAGATGCAGATCGCTGGCCTCGGTCCTGACCTGCTGAAGCAGCAGAGTCTCGATCTCCGGTACACCGGTTCGGGTTGCCGCTACCGGCGGTATCGGCACCGGTTCACAGGTTTCGGGAACCGGATCGGAGGCGATCTCCGGCCCGACCGGGTCCGGGTCCGGCACAACCGCTGCTATCGGGTTGGCGGCGGGAACGTCCACTCTCCCACAGGGAGCCAGGCGTGCACCCAGCATCCCTTCATCGGCCCGCACCACGCACTCGAAGGAGTCTCCCTCGGGCGTGTTGTAGGTGAATCGGACCGGGCCGCCATCGGCGATCAGAGCGCCGTGATTACTGTCGGTGAGCTCCGACATCAGCTTGATGATGTGGGCTCTCTCCAGCACGGTCTGGGAAACCGGCCTGTCGCCCTGGTCGAAGCGGAAGACCGGCCGGGCGCCGTCCTTCAGGAGAAGTTCCAGAGCTCCCCGCTCGGCCATGGCCCGTAGCATCGGGTCAAGTTGAGGCAACAGAACTCCTAAGTCGAAAAAACCTGTTAATTCAGGACTATTATGTTGCGGACCGTTCATTGACCCGGCGATAAGAAATATAGGTTCTCAAAACCGGCGCAGCAAGCGGCCCGACGGTCGGGTCCCGGGTTGCGGGGCCGGAGAACTCGGCGTAGCATTTCGAAGTCAATTTCCGCCGCGCGGACAAAACCCCTCTGGAGAGAATAATGCGACGTATCTGCACATTCCTTTTGATAGCTCTTGTGGCTCTGGGACTCGCTTCAGCCAACGAAAAGCTGATGGACGCTTCGGTTCTCGACGCCACGGCGCCGGATCGCTACAACGTCACCCTCGAAACCACCAAGGGCGACGTTGTTATCGCCGTTGACCGCACCCTCGCCCCGATCGGCGCCGACCGGTTTTACAACCTTGTCAAGAACGGCTTTTTTGACGGTTGCCGCTTTTTCAGAGTCGTACCGAACTTCGTCGTTCAGTTCGGGCTGAACGGCTCGCCGGCGGTCAATGCGGTCTGGCGTGAAGCCCGGATCCAGGACGAGCCGGTGAAGGCGACCAACGCCCGGGGAACGCTGACATTCGCCAAGGCGTCCCAGCCCAACACCCGGACCACCCAGATGTTCATCAACCTGGTTGACAACGCCAATTTGGACCGGCAGGGCTTCTCACCGTTCGGACAAATTGTTTCCGGCATGGAGTTCGTGGACGGTATCTTCGCCGGCTACGGCGGGAGTCCCCGGCAGGACCTGATCATCTCAAAGGGTAATGCCTACCTGGAGAGCGAGTTCCCCCGGTTGGACTTCATCAAGAAGGCGGTCATCACCCCCCATGAAAAGTAGAGCCTTTGCAGCTGCGGCCGCCGTCCTGCTGGCGCTGGCAGTAACCGCGGCAGCAGGCAGCGAAGAGGCCGGACTTGAGGAGCCGGGCTGGTACGCCCGGATCGTCACTTCAAGCGGCACCATCGTGGCCCGGCTCCATCCGGAGCAGGCGCCCCAGTCGGTGGCCTATTTTGCAGCCCTGGCACGTGGGGAACTGGTTTGGAACGATCCATTCACCGGAGAGCCGAAGAAAGAGCGGTACTATGACGGCCTGGAGGTCCACAAGGCTGTCGTGGACCAGCGCTTGGAGACAGGGGACCCCACGGCATCCGGGCAGGGCTACGCCCCGTTCTACCTGCCCCACGAGGGCTTCGGGCCGATCGATTTCTCCCAGGGCGGCCGTCTGGGCAACACCCGGGCCGGCGGCGGCTTGATCACCGGCAGCATGTTTTTCATCTCCGCCGGGGGCATGCCCTGGCTCAACGGCCGGCACCCGTGTTTCGGCACCGTCGTCCGAGGCCTGGATGTTGTTCGTTCGATCTGTTCGGTACAGACGGATTCCAGAGGTCGTCCGCTGGATGCAGTCACCATCGAGACCGTGGAGATCTTCAGCGTCGGTGATCCGAACCCGCTGCCGGAAGCGGTACCCTACGAGCCGAAGAAACCGAAACTTGAGCTGCGTGACGATATCCTGAAGGGCGGCAAATGGGGTATCCAGCGGCCGAAGGACGGGGATAAATGAGCGAAGAGAGTGTGAAGCCGGGTACCGTCGTCTGGCGGGACCTGACCGTTTCGAACGCTGCTGAAGTGCGGGAGTTTTACACCCGGGTCACCGGCTGGAAGGCCGACCCGGTCAGTATGGGCGACTACCAGGACTACAGCATGCTGACGGACGGCGGCGAGTGCGTCGCAGGCGTCTGCCACGCCAGGGGCGTCAATGACGGCATGCCGGCCCAGTGGCTGATCTACATCAAAGTCGCGGACCTGGACCGGAGTATCGCCGAGTGCACCGCCCTGGGGGGCAAGGTGGTCCACGGCCCCCGGACCATGGGAGACAACCGGTTCTGCGTCATCCAGGATCCGGCCGGTGCGGTTGCAGGACTGATCGGGTAGACCGGTTCAGGCCCGATCCGGGAAGATCAGCTTCACGCGGGTGCCGACGCCCAGTTCGGAGTCCAGTTCCACCCTGCCGCCGTGCAGACGCATCAGGTGTTTCACGATGGACAGCCCCAGTCCGGTGCCGCGGACATCCTTTGAGCGGGCCTGGTCCACCCGGTAGAACCGGCTGAACACCTTCTCCACGCAATCCGAAGGGATGCCGACGCCGTCGTCCGCCACCAGTACTTCGGTGCCGCTTGCTTCGATGCGAACGGTGCCGCCCGGTTTGTTGAACTTCATGGCGTTGTCCACGAGGTTGGTCAGGATCTGCTCCAGGCGCCGGTGGTCGGCCCGGAGCTTGAAACTGGCCGGGATATCCATCACCAAAGCAATCTCTTGCCTGCCGCAAGTCTGGGACAGCTTGCCGGCTACGGTGGTGGCCACTTCCAGCAGGTCCAGGTCGGTCAGATCCAGGTCCACGGCGCCGGTCTCGATTTTATTCAGATCCGACAGCTCGTCGATCAGCTCACCCATGAAGGAAGCGTGGCGCTGGATGATCTCGAGGAATCGGGTACGATTTTCCCGATCCTCCAGCCCACCTTCGAGAAGCGTTTCCACGAACGCCTGGATCGAGGTCAGCGGCGTCCGTAGCTCATGAGAGACGTTGGAGACGAACTCCCGGCGCACCCCTTCCAGAGTCTCCAGACGAGTGATGTCGAACATCAGGGCCAGCGCCGCACGGGTTTCGCCATGCTCGTCTCGTATCGGGGTGGTTCGGATCTCGAACGATCTTCCGGTGGCTGGGAACCGGATGATCTCATCCTCGGCGGCGGTGCCGTCCTCCAGTGTCGCCTGCACATGGCGGATGACCGCCGGGTTCCGGACCACTTCCGCCAGAAGATCGCCTTCCGGGTCGCCGTTAACCTGAAAGATCTCCATGAGTGGCCGGTTGGCCATCAGGATGCGGTGGTCGGTGCCGACCAGGAGCAGCCCTTCCCGGATGCCGGACATCATGGACAACATGAGCCGGTGTTCCGATTCGATCTCCTCGATCTTGCGCAGCAGGCCGGTTCGCATGTCTCCGACCGCCCCGGCCAGCCTTCCGGCTTCGTCGTCGCCCACGGGAGGCAGTGGCGAGGTAAGGTCCCCGCCGGCGGTCAACTCGGCCGCTCGCGTGACCTCCTCCACCGGCTTCGAGAGCCTGCGAACGAACAGGTACCCCAGGGCGCAGATCGCCAGCAGGACAACGGCGGTCATGATCGCCATGAGGGAGAGATAGCGGCTGTGGATCCGGTTGACCTGGCTGGTGGGGAGGGCCACACGGATGACACGGACCGGATCGGCCCCGTCGACGCGCAGGGCCCGGTAGTAGTATTCCGTCCGGGTGGTGGCCGATGTGCGCCGGCTTTCGCCGTTCCCTTCACGCATAGCCATGACGATTTCTGGCCGACCGGCGTGATTGTCCATGGCGATCAGACCGGCGGTGTCCTGGGCCGAGTCGGCAAGTACCAGGCCGTCTTCCCGGATCAGCGTCACCCGGTAGGCGAGACGGGCGCCGGCGACAACGGCAAACTCCTGTAATGCGCCGGTGGAAACGCCGCCGGACAGGGTCCTCTCTTCTAGCCACGCCCGCATCAGCAGGCTCTCGGCTTCAATCCGTTCGATATACCGTTCTTCCACGGCGGTCCGCAAAAGACGGCCGGCTCCGGCGGTGACCAGGATCGAGGTCGCCAGGGCGGTGATTACGAACGCGATCAACAGTTTGTGGCGGATTTTCACTCCGGGCCCCGGTAACGGTAACCGACTCCGACTACCGTCTCGATGGCCCCACCGGCGGCTTCGCCCAGCTTTTGCCGCAGCCGACGGATGTGCACGTCGACAGTCCGGGTCTCTCCCGGGTAGTCGTAACCCCAGACATGTTCCAGGAGCCGGTTACGGGTCAATACGCGGCCACGATTGCTCACCAGCGCGGTCAAAAGGTCGAACTCCTTGCGGGTCAGCTCCACCTCGTTACCGTTCACGGCTACCTTTCGTCCCGGCAGGTCGATGACCGTGTCGCCGGCACGGAGGAGGGAGGTTGTTCCATCACCTTCGGCTTCCTGCGCCATCTCCGCCCGCCGGAACTGCGCCCGGACCCGGGCCAGAAGTTCCTTGACGGAAAACGGCTTGCTGACGTAGTCGTCGGCGCCGGCGTCCAGGCCGTCTATCTTCTGGGTCTCGTCGGTGCGGGCCGTGAGTATGATGATCGCCATTCTCGCGGTGCTGCGTTGATTTCGTATCCGGCGGCAGACCTCCAGGCCGTCCATGCCCGGCAGGTTCAGGTCCAGCAGGACCAGGTCGGGCCCGGATCGTTCCGCTTTCCGCAGGCCGGAAACGCCGTCCTCCGCAGTATCGACCTTGTACGGCCCGCTCCGTTCCAGGTTGTACTTCAGGGAAAGGGCGATATCCGGATCATCCTCGATGATGAGGATCGATTTCATGATCCGTCTCCGTCCTCGTTTCCGCGGGTGATGTGCTGGTGCTTGATGATCTCACCCTTGGTCATGAAGACCACCTGCTCGCAGATGTTTTTCGACATGTCGCCGATCCGCTCGAAGTACTTGGTGACGAATGACAGGCGCAGGGCCTGGGCGATGTCTTCAGGCCGGTTCCTGGCATGATCGGTCAACCTGGAGAAATTTTCCCTCATCTGGCGGTTCAGCTCCCGGTCCTTCAGGATGGTCTGCACCGCCAGGTCGTCATCCCTCCGGACGAAGGCGTCCAGGGCGTTCCGGACCATGGCCTGGGCCCGGGAGGCCATCAGGGGCAGGTCGATGAAGGTCGGCAACGGCGGCTCCTCGTTCAGCTCCAGGGCCCGCTCGCTGATGTTCACGGCGTGGTCTCCGATCCGCTCCAGGTCGGAGTTGATCTTCATGGCGGTGGTGATGAACCGCAGGTCCCGGGCCATCGGCTGCTGCAGGAGCAGGAGCTCCAGGCAGAGATGGTCGATCTCCAGTTCCAGGCTGTCGATAACCTCGTCATTCTCCAGCACTTCACCGGCCGAGGCCGAGTCCCGGTCCACCAGGGCGTGGACCGATTTGCCGATCGCCTCCTCCACCAGGCCTCCCTGCCGGAGGACCAGCTCGGTCAGCTCATTCAATTTTGCGG
>CALZKF010000068.1 GCA_945787955.1 uncultured Acidobacteriota bacterium
GAATGAAACAGAATTAAACAAGATCAGGGAATAC
Organism: uncultured Acidobacteriota bacterium; assembly: GCA_945787955.1. Taxonomy (GTDB): domain Bacteria; phylum Acidobacteriota; class Polarisedimenticolia; order Polarisedimenticolales; family Polarisedimenticolaceae; genus Polarisedimenticola. The sequence continues at coordinate 35 of CALZKF010000068.1, forward strand.
ATCCGGAATAATCCGTTGCAATGGGAATTGGATGAAAACAATCCTTAGAACACAGAAGCAGGTGGAACCTTCACACCTTACTGAATAAGAACATTCATTCTTTGCTCGCCCAAAGAACAGATCAAGAAAGGGAGTATTGTAAACGAAATTATTATCTTTCCCGTCATTGGCTGCTTCCGGATTGCATGGGAGTGTGAGGGTAAAAATTCAAAACAGAAGCTAAGCACAACTGCCCCGAACTTCTTTATTTGTACGCGCCGGCACAAATATGATGATTCGTCGCCATCATCGTCATTTATCATAATATATGACGATAAGTAGGTCACGCTGATAAACGGCCAGGAGTTCCCCTTTTTTTTCCGTCATACCAGCGATCCTGCCTGCCGGCAGGCAGGGCAGGCAGGCCATTTTTGCTAACGAGGGGAAATGCCCTAAAGTATAGTCTCTCAATGGGCGATAAGATATTTATAAATGATTTATTATTGTAGTAAATAGTTACAATTGAGATGGTTTATCAGAATATGTTATAAAAGAATATCCCGTAATAATCGAGGAGAAAGAGGTGGGAGTATCAAATCAAATCATTCATCAAGAAAATCTCCACTTCCCATTGCAATACTTTATGACAACGGGAGCCCGTCCCCTCCCGAAGCGGGTCTCTCGGTACAAGTCGATTTCGACCGCGAAGGATCACTCCGACTTTTTCAAACAGAAAAGTTTCAAATGTTTTTTTGCGCTAGAGCAATTGCTCTGAAGGATACATATGTTATTTACCGTTAACCGTGTAACCGATCCGAAAGAGATGACAGAAATATACCAACTGCGATATAAGGTGTATTGTGAGGAGTGGGGCTTTGAAAAGCCGGAAGACCATCCGGGAAAAATTGAGAAAGATGTATATGATGAACATTCTATGCACCTTGCGGCCAAGGATAAGAGCGGTACGATTATCGGGACCGTAAGATTAGTTCTTCATTCGAAGGAAGGATTTCCGATTGAGAAACACATGGAACTGGATATTAACACAGAGGAACTCCCCAGAAAGAGTCTGTCAGAAATTTCGAGATTCGCAATCAGTAACGAGTACCGCAGAAGGGCCGAAGATGCATATTATTACGGACGTGGTGAGGACACAGAAATTGATGACACAGACGAAGACACACCAGGTCCCGGCGCCTCTGATGCAGACTTTGCAGATACAGGAAAAGATAAGAGAAGAAAGCATGAGATTATATACGCACTATACAGTGCCATATGGAGTGAATCGAAACAGATTGGTTTAACCCATTGGTATGCAATAATGGCGAGGAATTTCCATGTTTTGATTAAACGGTATGGAATACGGTGTTTCCAGCCGATAGGAGATACGGTCAATTATCATGGACTGAGAACGCCTCACCTTGCGGAGATAAAAAAATTCGAGTCGGAGAATTTAGAAAAAAACGACGCATTGCGCCAAGAGTTTAAAGATCATTTAGGCCCTGCGTGGGATCAATTGTATCCTCCCTAATGTACTCTCCCTCACGCTTCTTTACACTTTTTACAGTGTCATTCCGGTAATCTTTTGAGCCGGAATCCAGTCCTGCCAAATCATGGATTCCCGATTAACAGACTTCGGGAATGACACTTTAGAAAATGTTATATCTCAAATAAAAATGTTGACAATAGGCACACAATGTAGCACAATAAAGCTGTGAAATATTTTGATTGGAGCAATGAGAAAAATGAAGAATTATTGAAGGATCGAGGCATTTCGTTTGAAGAAGTAGTCTTCTGCATTATGCATGACGGATTATTGGATGTAATTGAGCATCCGAACAAATCCAAATATCCCAATCAAAATATATTCATTGTCAACATAGATAACTATGTATATCTTGTCCCTTTCGTGGAGGATGATGGAGTCGTGTTTCTGAAAACCATCATACCCAGTCGGAAGATGACAAAAAAGTATTTGGGAGAAGAAAATGAAAATTAGTAAAGAAGAAAGATTAATCGTTGATTCAGTAGAAAAAGGTGAATGGAAGTCTGTTCGGGGAGTCAAAGGAAAGATAAACAAATATCAGGAATATGCTAAAGCAACATTCCGCAAGGATAAGAGAGTCAATATCAGGATATCTGAAAAAGACCTGGTTGGCATTCAGAAGAAGGCTGTTGAAGAAGGACTTCCATATCAGACACTGATATCGAGCATATTGCATAAGTTTATATCGGGTCGACTTGTTGAAAAAAAATCATGATATAAACAGTCAGTTACTTCTACGATAAGAAGCATTAGGGACAGTACACTATAAGGCACCCTTTGATGAAGCTGAATCTGTATTGTATCAATTCAGATCTACTTCCGATACCTCGGTGCATAAGCACCGCGTCAGGCCGGAACCAGGCAGTATAATGGCAGCCGGCTCAGGAACGCCATTCCTATCAAGGTCAGATTCCCGGGGATCTCCTGATCGGAAAAGGCATTAAGGAGAGCACCGCCTTCAACATTGAACGGTGGCTTGAATGCAGAAGGCGCAACGATAGCTCCCTGATATACGTATCAGGAAGACCATCATCTGTTAAGAGAAAAGGTGTCAAAGTTTATCGGAAGAGCATGTGCCGTCGGGCGAGACATCACTATCAGTCCAACGAACAAGATCGTCCAGAGCAACATTACTCTCAGCATTTTCAGCTTCTTATTTTTTGAAATTTCTCTTGCAAACAGATTCCTTTTATTGTCATTGCTCCTTTTCTTGTTTATCTGTATTTAAAAAAAGTACTTCGTTAAATAAATTAAAACAATAAAAAGCAAGTGTCATACCAGATTACAGTCAATGCGTATAACACTTGATAATTAAAGTGAAATAATGCGAAACAGAAGAAGTCAATAATAGTTTTCCAACTCTTTGATGTCAGGTATATCGACGCGATATCTCGTGAGAGACAGTTAAAAAGGCTCCTGATCACAGCATTTAGAATATAAGTATTGCTACTTAAACAAAAATGTGATATTAGAATAGTAATGAACTTTTTTCGCCATGTAAGGAATTTCGACCTTATAAGAATGAGTGAATGTAAAAAATGATTGCAAGAGGTTTTTATTTGCTGTAATATATATTGCAATTGTATTGCCTTCTTAAAAGGGGAAGAGAGGGGACAATGAAATTTATTTATCCATCAGGAAAATCTCCACTTCCCCCGTGCGCAAAGAGTTTATGAGGCATATATAAATTTGCTTCCTTTTTTAGAGGGGGTGGGTGATCCGACAATCGTACTCGAAGACCGGAAAAACAGAAATGAAGAATAAATACAGTTTTAGCGTTGACAGCAAGCTGATCATCGAGTCATGGAGCAGGGAGATGGAAAGTCTGTGTTATAAATCAGAAGATGATGTTATCGGGAAAAAATTAAATAAGGTTTTCCCCCGGGTATACGATAAAATAGCTCTTACTCTTAATGATGGAAAGAAAAGAAAGATCAGGAATTTAGAAAATAAATGTTTTATGGGAACAGATCTTTCTGCTGACGCGCAGATTGTCCCTGTGAAAAATGAAAAAAATAGAGTGGAGAAATTAATTGTATCATTTGATAATGTCTCGGGGGAATGCCCTCTTGCAAAAAAACTTACTGACAGTGAGAGAATGATTGAGATCGGGAAAGTGGCTTCTTCCATCGCCCATGGAGTAAGAAATCCCTTAAACGCCATTAAGGGCTCCGTCGCCTATCTGACTGAAAAATACGGAAATGAACCCACATTCCTCGAATTCAGTGAGATAATGAATGAGGAAATAAACAAACTCGACCAATTTGTCTCCGACTTTCTGAGCAATTCCAAAGGACGCACCGATTATCAGACAGTCAATATTAATGATACCCTTGAATCAATTGTAAAAATGGTGAAGCCCCGCGCCAAAACGCAGGGCGTGAAAATTTTACAAAGCTTTTCTACTGTGCCGCTCTTGTCATTAGATCAATTTCAGATTGAACAGGCTTTATTAAATATCACCAACAATACCTTTGAGGCAATGCCGGAGGGTGGAAGCATAAATATAAGAACTTCCCGGACGTGGGAGAAAAACAGGAGTTACGTCGTAATAGAAATAGCAGATACAGGCAGGGGGATTCCCACAAGAGAGATGGACAAGCTGGGAGAAGTAATAGACAATAAGGAAAAAAATGAAAGAGGATTTGGGATTTTTCTCTCCCGTGAAGTCATAAAATCTCACAACGGAAAGCTGATTTGGGAAAGCGTGCCCTGCAAGGGAACAACGTTCAGGATCTTTTTGCCGGTAACAAAGACGGAATCGACATAGCGTATAGTTTACTAATGTGCATGAAAATAAATAGTCGTCATTGCCGCGGTCTTGTTCTCTGTTTTAGTCCATGACGGCAGTCCATTTACCATTAATAAGGATGAACAACCATAAGAAACCAAATATTCTTTTAGTAGATGACGAAGTACATGCCCTTAAAGTACTTTCCGCGATCCTTGGAGAGTCTCATTACAATGTCTGTTGCGCTGATGGGGTCGATAAGGCGAAGGAGATTTTAGCGCGGGAAAGGATTGACACGGTTGTTACAGATATTAAAATGCCTGGTAAGGACGGTTTATATCTCTTTCATTCCATAAAATCGGAATATCCGAATATCCCGGTCATTTTCCTGACCGCCTTCGGAACATTAGACTCAGCAGTTATGGCTATGTCTGAAGGGGCTTTCTTCTATTTTGTTAAACCTCCTGATTATGTGAAACTCAAGGGAATACTCGCCAAAGCTGTTGAACAAAAAAAACTGAAAGATGAAGTCAACCGTCTCAGAAGTCAGATTGAGTCCACCTATGGGCTTTCCAGCATTATTGGAAAAAGTCCGGGCATGAAGGATGTCTTCAGGATGGTTGAGGCTGTCAAAAATTCGTCCATCAGCGTGCTCATTGGCGGTGAAACCGGAACCGGAAAAGACGTGCTCGCAAAAGCAATTCATTATTCGAGTCAACGACACCTCAGACCATTTGTAGCAGTTAATTGTGCTGCCATACCTCATGAACTTCTGGAGGCGGAGTTATTCGGTCATGAGAAAGGTTCATTTACCGGCGCGATCGCAAGGAGAATAGGAAAGTTTGAAGAAGCAAACGCAGGAACACTGTTCCTTGATGAAATTGGCGAGTTATCACTGCCATTGCAGGCAAAGTTGTTAAGGGCGATCCAGGAGAAGGAGGTCGAACGGATTGGCGGGAGTAAAAAGATAAAAACAGATTTTCGCCTGATCGCATCAACAAATTGCCAGTTGGATAAAGAGGTTGCGGCAAAAAGATTCAGAGTTGATCTTTACTACCGATTGAATGTTGTGCAGATTAATCTGCCGCCTTTGAGGGAGAGGAGAAAAGATATTCCACTTTTAGTGGCGCATTTTATAGATAAATTTTCAGAGCGGGAAAATAAAGAGGTGACCGAAGTCTCATCGGAGGTGATGAATATATTTCTTGATTATTCATGGCCCGGAAATTTAAGGGAACTGGAGAATGTTATTGAGAGGGCTCTTGTCCTTGCCCGGCAGAGGTGTATTGGTGTCAGAGATATTCCAGATTATTTGATGAAGGACACTGAAAATGATAGTACTGCATGCGAGCATACTGTGAAACCGCTTAAGCAACTGGAACTTGAAACAATAACGCACACGATTAAGGCGTGTAACGGAAATAAGTCCAAAGCCGCAAGGGTACTGGGTATAACCAGAAAGGTGATCTACAGCCGTCTGAAAGAAATAGACCAGCCGTCTGTAAATTAACAGGGTATTACTGTCTCCGGGCGGGATGGCCTCAGCCCCTGCAATCGATTATCATGATACATCATTCCCGTTGGACCTCTCTATTTCTGAAAAGTTCTCCTTTCCAGTCTCCCCCTTTGCCGAAGAGGGGAATACAGACTGCATTATCATTATAGCGTTCATATTTTTAATGCCCCGCCTTGTATGTGTGTCCTGCATTATACCTGCTTCCTAATGGGACAATTATATGCAACGCAGATTAGCCTTTGCTTTTAAGAAGTTATCTGAACAGCCACGTAAGCAGTGCTTCTTTTGGATACACTCATTCGTTTTTCCTCCACAAGCAATGCGGGGGTTTTCCCAATATAGCCTGTTGAATTATTATTGACCATACATTTTAATCGCTTGTGTAAAAGCATATATTTATAAGACGTTGCAGGATATCCACTTCAATAATTACGGATGAACTTTTCATCAGGTATCTGTTTTTTTTCTGTTGGCATTTATATTGCTTTGTAATAAAAAAGTCTTTCAAGGAAAAATCTTTCTGATGGAGTGGGTTCAAACGGAAGCGCCCTGAAGCAAATATGTAAATAGTGTTTGTTGAATCGAGATAATAATGGTAAGGCAGAATGACTCGTTGGTAAGTCTGCCTCTGCACAACAATATGTGAAAATTGAAGGCTGACGATCTGTGCATTCATTCAGAAAAATATTAATAGTAATCAATGATGGTTTTGGAAAGATATGTTCTGCCATATTGAACGAGGAGGGCTTTGATACCATTCTTGCCTCTTCAGTTGAAGAGGCAGTTCAGCATGCTTCAAATGATACTATTTCATTGATTGTGTCTAATTATTCACATGCACAGTCTTTACTGAAATCCCAGTTGTTCTGTGACACACCACAAATAATTCTGACCAATGAATTTAGTAAAGATTTAATGGAAGCCATGCATTTGTTCAAAAATAAAATATGTTTTGTAAAGCCTCTCGATTTTGAGAGGTTCAGATATATCGTAAGTGGAATTATGAACGGCTATGTAAACGTGACAGGAGGCAACATCATTGCGTAAGATCATTTCAATTGTTTTTTTGATTGCCCTTTTTACGGGTTGCAACAGGGACCTGGGCTCGCACCAGCTTTTTGAAAACGGCATGACCTTTCTTGAAAGCGGAAACACCAACGGGGCCATACTGGCTTTTAAGGAAGCGATCAAAAAGGACACGAACTACTTTGAGGCACGGTATCAATTGTCGCGGGCGTACATTTTACAGGAAAAGTTCCCATCAGCCCGGAGTGAACTGGAGAAAGTCCTGCGGCTGAATCCTTCCTTTCATGACGCTCATATATCGATCGCCAAAATATTTATAAACTCCGGGGAAATGGATGACGCCATCAATGAGATCAATATATACTGGGACAAATCACCGGACAAAAATCCTGAGTCATATGAAATAGGCGCTCTTGCCTACGCGTACAAGGAAGACTACGCGAAAGCGGAGGATCTCCTGAATAAGGCGATGGAGATATCACCGGAAAGAGTCTCTGCAAAAATAACGCTGGCGAATGTTCATCGGGCCAACGGGAAAACTTCCGAGGCGGAAAAGGTCATTGAAGAAGCCCTCAAACTGGATGGAAGAAACAAGAAGGCGCTGTATTTACTGGCAAGCCTGAAAATGGAGCAGGAGAAAGCAGACGACGCACTCCATATATACGAAAAGATTGCCCAAATTGATCCCAAGGCTGTAACAGCGCGATATCAGGCAGGGCTGAACTACATTCGACAAAATAAAATTGAAAAAGCCAGGGAAATTGCGGCAGAACTTTCAAGATCTTTTGCCAGGCGTCCCGAAGGGTATTTTCTCATGGGAATAATTCATTACCAGGAGAGAAAGATAGATGACGCGATCATTTCACTCCAGAATTCCGTGAAAAAGGGACCCAGTCCCGGTGCCTTTTATTATTTAGGTCTCTGTCATGTGCTGAAGGGTAAATTTGAACAGGCAACGAGCGCGTTCCAGAAAACGCTTGATATGCGGCCTGATTCGACGCAGGCGCGTTTTCTTCTTGCTGAAACACACCGGAGAAGCGGCAGAATTGAGGCAGCGGAAAGAGAGATACTGAAGGTGCTGGAAAGGGATGAGAACAATGCCCTTGCCCATAATTTTTTAGGGAGCATATATCTCTCACAGGGGAAAGGCGAATTGGCTATGGATGAATTTGACCGGGCGTTGGAACTCAATCCGAAAATGGCCGGGATCCATTTAAAGAAAGGCGCATTTAATTTACTTTCCGGTGATTCAAAGAAAGCTGAAGAAGAATTTATAGATGCTGTTGAACTGTCCCCCGATGTTCTTCACTCAAGAGTTGTGCTTGCCCGGTATTACGTGCTGAAGCGGGACTATGACAATGCTGTCAAAATATTAAAGGAAGGCTTAAGAGATAAACCGAATGACGCAATACTGTTAAACCTGATGGGCATGGCATATGCAGGAAAAAAAGACGCTGCTTCAGCAGTCCGTCATTTTGAAGAGGCGGTAGAAGCCAACCCCAATTTTTTTCTTCCCTACATGAATCTGGCTGTGTATTATGCCGGCAAAGGTGAAAATGAGAAAGCCACAAAAGAATATGAGAAGATTCTTGCAATAGACGGCAATAATACCCGGGCCATGCTCCTGCTTGCAGGGCATATGGAGAGAAACGGGAAAGACAAAGAGGCATTGACCTACTACGGAAAGGCAAAAGAGCAAAAAACAGCAGCGGCTTTTATGGCCCTGGCCAACTACTACAAAAGAAAAAAAGATATAAAAAATGCCCTGACCGTGATGGATGAACTTCTGGACATGGAACCGAAAAATATGAACGCGATGATAATGAAGGGCCATTTATACCGTACCAGCAAGGATTATCAAAAGGCCCTTGCGGCATACAGGCAGCTGGAATCTATTTCTCCTGAAAAGGGAGCGACAGGAATGGCGGGTGTCTATAATGCCATGGGTGACTATGACAGGGCCCTTGAAAAACTGACAACTCTCTTATCCAAACATCCAGAAAGCCCGGAGATACTAAAAGTAGTAATGCGTCTTTATGTAAAGAAAAAAGACGATGTAAAGGCAGAAGAAACTGCGCAAAAGATTATATCTTTAAAGCCGGAAAGTGATGCCGGTCATCTCCTCGTCGCAAAAGTGTATATTGAAGAAAATAAATTGCCGGAGGCAATGAATGAATTGGAGAAGGCAGAGCAGTTAAATCCCGGCAACATGAACACAAAACTCGCATTAGGCAGAACATATGTCTCTCTGAAAGAGTATGAAAAAGCATTGGAGATTTCAGAAAAACTTGAAACATTTGAATCACTCAGCGCACCCGCTTATTCTTTTCAGGCAATTATTTTCGAAATAACGGGGAAGAAAGAGTCTGCGGTGAATAAACATAAAAAGGTCCTGGAACTCTCCCCTGATTTTATTCCTTCCCTGAATAACCTTGCCTATCTTTACGCGGAGGGATACGGCCCGATTGATGAGGCCATAGTGATGGCGCAAAAGGCGAAGGAACTGTCACCCGAAAGTGGAAGCATAACAGACACACTGGGCTGGGTGCTCTATAAAAAGGGCCGCTATGACGATGCAGTTAAATATTTCAGTGAGGCAATCCAGTATCTTCCTGACAATCCCTCAATTCAGTATCATCTGGGCCTTGCCTATTTAAAAAAGGGAATGCCTGTTAAGGCCGGAGAGCACCTCAAAAATGCGGTCCGGCTGGGCAGTAAGGAATCTTTTCCTGAAATTGATGATGCACGCGAGAAACTGAAGGAAATATAACAGTGATATTTCTTAAAAATTCATATGCAGTCAAAGCATTGATATTGATTTTAGGAGACATGATTATTGCTTTTTCCTCTTTCTACGCCGGTGTCTTCATACGGTCCAACATGAATGATATAGCCTTGCAGCAATATAATCCTCTGTTCCCCAAAGGGATACTGTTCATGATTTTTGTCGTATTTATAGGTTTTTTTATGGACCTGTATAATGTTGAAAAAAGAGACGGCAGAAAGGAAGTAATTTCAAAAATATTTATTTCAGGCGCCATTGCCCTATTTATACTGGCTGCCTTTTTTTACTTTATTCCTTCCCTCTTTTTTGGAAGAGGCATGTTATTCCTGTCAATGTGTATCTTGATTTCAGTTCAGTCAATCTGGCATATTGGACATGATTGGATTTTAAAATTACCCGTTGGCGCAAAAAAAGTGCTTATTCTCGGGACAGGTCCTCTGGCCGAGACATTGGGTTCAATCCTTTTCAATAAAAATAATGGCCTTGCATTATTGGGCTACGTAAATTGTATCGGTGAACCGGTCAACATTGCCAATAGCCATATTCTTGGAAACGGGGACAATATTCTTGATATCGCCTTAAGGAAAAGGGTGCAGAAGATCATAGTATCTCTTAATGAAAGGAGGGGCACATTACCGGTGAGGGAGATACTGAACTGCAAATTGCGGGGGATAGACGTTATCGACGGCCCCGCTTTTTATGAACAGTTGACGGGGAAAATGCTTGTTGAAAATTTAAATCCAAGTCATCTGATTTTTGCAGAAGGGTTCAGAATTACTCTGTTCAAGAACTATATCAAGCGGACGCTGGATTTTATTTTTTCAAGTATCGGAATTATAGTAACATTCCCCTTTCTTATTATTTTGCCTGTTGTCATAAAATTGAATACGAAGGGGCCGGCACTTTTAAAACAAACCCGGGTAGGAAAAGGTGAGAAGCTTTTTACACTTTATAAATTCAGGACGATGATTGACGAAGCTGAAAAGGACACAGGGCCCGTCTGGTCTGAGGAAGGAGATTCTCGGATTACGCGCCTCGGAGCGATATTGAGAAAAACACGCCTTGATGAAATTCCCCAGTTGTTCAATGTTCTGCGTGGTGACATGAGTTTTATCGGTCCGCGGCCTGAAAGGCCTTTTTTTGTTGAAAGTTTAAAAAAGCAGATACCCTATTACTCGGAAAGACATTGCGTTAAACCGGGCATTACGGGGTGGGCCCAGGTAAGGCATGAATATGAGGATTCTGTGGAGGGCGCTATGGAAAAATTACGATACGATCTTTACTACATAAAATATCAATCAATTTCTCTTGATTTACTCATCATTTTAGATACGATGAAGGTGATTTTTTTCGGCAGAGGAGGGAGATAACATTGAAGAAAATATTATTCTTGCTGATGTTCTTTGTTTTATTTGTCAATAATGTCTTTGCAAAGGATTATGTGATAGGAGATGGTGATTCTCTGGACATATCTGTATGGGGGAATTCCGAATTGAGTCTTTCAGTGGTGGTAAGACCTGACGGAAAAATATCGCTGCCTGCAGTGGGTGAAATAAAAGCATCCGGATTTACACCGGTAGAATTGACAAAGGTCCTTGAAAGGGAGCTTAAAAAAGTGGTCAAGACACCTATTGTTACGATAATCATGAGCGGGATGAATAATTATAGTGTTTTTGTTTTCGGTCAGGGAGTTTCCGCCGGACGACGGACATTGACGAGACAAACAACTCTCCTTGAATTTCTTTGTGAACTTGGCAGTCTGGATGGGGCTGATCTGGATAATTCATATCTCGTGAGAGATAAAAAGATACTGAAGAAAAGTTTTTATGAACTGTTCAATAAAGGGGATTTTAGCCAGGACATTGTTCTTGAATCGAATGATATGCTGTTTTTCCCCGATAATTTTGAGCGGAAAATAACAATTGTCGGTGAAATAGGCAATCCGAGCACCATTCCATACAGAGAAGGACTTACTATTCTTGATGTTATACTGTCTGCCGGAGGATTTACAGAATTCGCGAAAGAAAATGACGTCCAAATATTAAGAAAAGCAGAGAATGATGTGAAAGAAGTTGAAAAAGTAAAGGTGAAGGATTTAATGAAAGGTGAACTGGAGCACAATTTAAAAATTATGCCCGGCGATTTCATAATTGTAAAAGAGAGTCTGTTTTAAAGCATGACAATGAACAAAACCGGAGAGGGAACACGTATGGAGGATATTGGTAAGCTGGAATTGAAAAAATACTGGCAGATAATCCAGGGCCGGAAGTATGTTTTTATTGTCACATTTATGGTTGTCCTGTCGGTAATTGTATGGGGCAGTTTCTTTGTTCCAAAGCGGTACAAAGCGGACAGTACGGTTTTTATCGAGAGGAGTATTGTAATGAATCTCATGAGAGGTATGGTCAAAACCCCTTCAATCGACGACAACTTGAAGGTTCTGAAATACTCCATGAATAGCAGAGAAATGTTGATGAAGGTAATCCGGTCTCTTGACCTTGATCTCACAGTAAAGGGCCAGGAAGATATTGAAGGACTGATTATGGATTTCAGAAAGAATACGGAAATCAATGTGAAGAGAGGCGATCTCTTCACCGTATCTTACACGGGCAGTGACCCTAAGTTAGTGAAGGACTACGTCAATAGTCTGGTAAGTATTTATGTCGAAGAAAATACTCGTGCCAATAGAAAAGAGACGTCATCGGCCAGTCAATTTTTAACGAATCAAATTGCTCACTATAAGAAAAAACTGGATGAAGCAGAGAATAGAGTGTCTGCTTTCAGGATCAAGAATGAATTGTACTATGCGTCAGACGAAAAAACGTTAGTCACCGATATAAAGAATTTTACCGAAGAACTGAGTAAGACAAGAATGCAAATAAATGAATATGATGCAAAGATAAAAAAAATAGAGGCCCAGATCTCAGGGGAAGAGCCCCTTACACTGGCCTTTATTGATAATGAACAGGGTGAAAACAGCGATCTTTCAATGCGGCTTAAAAGACTTGAGAGATCACTTCCAATGTTATTGACACAATATGAACCAACCTATCCTGAAGTTATCAGAGTGAAGGCCGAGATTAGAGGGATAAAAAATCAATTGAATTCTGAAAAAGAGAGTGATATTGCGAAAGAGATGACTCAAAATGATCTTGGTTTGGGCACAAGCGTTATGAATCCCGTATATCAGAAGCTCAGAGAGGAGCGGTTAAGTCTGGAATCAGATACAGACTCATTGAAAGCGAAAGAATCAATGTT
>CALZKF010000069.1:0-2219 GCA_945787955.1 uncultured Acidobacteriota bacterium
AGCCGTACGAAGAAGTTGAGGTCACCTCCGAGAACGGTGGCCTGGTCCGTGAAGTCCTGTTCGAAAAAGGGAGGCGGGTGCGCCAGGGCGATCTGCTGTGTCGGGTTGGTGATGACCTGGCGGAGGCCCGCCTGGCCCAGGCTCAGGCCGAGTTGATGGGCGCCGAGGCCAACTTCCTCAAAATGACAAAATTGGCGGAGCGGCAGGCGGTGCCCCAACAGGACCTGGTCTCGGCCACCGCGGTGCGGGACAGGCTGCAGGCCAGGGTTCGGGAAAGCGAACTGCTGCTGGAGCGTTCCAGAATCCACGCGCCGATCTCAGGGGTCACCCTCAACCGGCCGATCGATACCGGCGAAGTGCTGGCTCCAGGCGCCATGATCACCACCCTGCAACAGGTCAGCCGGCTCAAGGTCGCCACCGCCGTACCGGATACCGAAATACGATGGTTGCGTCTCGGCGGTCACGGGGTGCTGGAAGTGGACGCCTGGCTCGGTCGGGAATTCGCCGTAACGATCTCGTTCCTCTCCCCGGCGGCCGATGTCGCAAGCCGGACTTTCCTGGTTGAACTGAAACTGGACAACCGGGACGGCGACCTGAGGCCCGGGATGGTTTCCCGTGTACGGTTCGATCGCAGGTCGGTGGAAGACGGGATCGTGATCCCGCTGGATGCGCTTGTGCCCCGGATTGAAGGCCCCGCCGCGTATGTAGTCGAGGACTGTGCCGCCTCCCTGCGGCGGGTGGAGATCGACGCCACCGAAGGGGACCGGGTGCTGGTGAAATCCGGACTGGCAGCCGGCGATCTCCTGGTGATCGAAGGTCAGCGGGACCTGGTGAACGGCCAGCAGCTGGAAACCGGGGATTGCAAGTGACCCTGCTGACCCGCACCGCGCTGAAACGCCCCCTGACCGTGTACGTACTCATGGCGATCATCGTGCTGGGAGGGGTTTCGGTTTACCGGGCGATGCCGAGGGAATCGTTTCCCGAGATCAAGGTCCCGTTGATCATCGTCACCGTTGTGTACCCGGGAGCGTCGCCCGTGGACATGGAATCCCAGGTCACCCGCAAGGTCGAGACAGAGGTCAAAGGCGTGTCCGGGGTCAAGGAGATCCGATCCACCTCCGCAGACGGCTATGCTTCCATCCAGGTGGAGTTCAATCCCGATGTTGTTCTGGACACCGCGTTGCAGAAGGTCCGGGAGGCGGTGGACCGGGCCAGGCCGGAAATGCCTGCAGACGTTGAAGAGCCGGTTGTCTCCGATGTGGACTTCTCGCGAATCCCGATCATGATCGTATCCGTGGCCGGTGATTTCGGTATGGCCCGGCTGAAATCGATTGCAGACGACGTCAAGGACGAACTCGAGGCGATCTCCGGCGTCAACCTGGTCAACGCCATAGGGGGCCAGGACAGGGAAGTGCAGGTGTTCGCCGACCCGCGGAGGCTGACCGCCTTCAGTCTTGGCCTTGAAGACCTGGTGGAGACCGTCGGCCGGGAGCATTTAAGCACCCCGGGCGGCGATATCGACGTCGGTCGGCAGAATTTCCTGGTTCGGCTTACTTCGGAGGTCCAGGACCCTGCTGAGATCCTGGACTTCGTCGTCAAAAGCGACGACGATCGGCCGATCTATGTCCGGGACGTGGCGACGGTGGTCTACGGATTCGAAGAAGCGCAGACCCGTTCCCGGGTGAACGGGCGTACTTCCATTTCCCTCACGATTGAAAAGCGGACCGGAGCCAACATCATCGAGGTGGCGGACAACATCAACGCCGGCCTGGACCGCCTGCGACTGTCCCTGCCCCCGGGTGTGGACATCGCGGTGCTGGCCGACATGTCGGTGGATATCCGCGACATGGTCAAGGAGCTGGAAAACAACATCCTGTCCGGCCTGGTCCTGGTGCTGGTGGTCCTGTTCTTCGCCCTGGGATGGCGTCCTGCGGTGATCGTTTCGGCGGCGATCCCGTTCTCCATGTTGATCAGTTTCATCGTGCTGTCGCTGTTCGGATACACACTCAATATGGTGGTCCTCTTTTCCCTTGTGCTGGTTCTGGGGATGCTGGTGGACAACGCCATCGTCACCGTGGAGAACATCTACCGCCACCGGGCCATGGGGGAGGACTCCCTGCAGGCGGCGGGTGACGGCGCCTCGGAAGTGGCGATGCCGATCATCGCCTCTACGGCGACGACGCTGTGCGCCTTCGGCCCGATGCTGTTGTGGCCCGGGA
>CALZKF010000069.1:2256-15084 GCA_945787955.1 uncultured Acidobacteriota bacterium
TTCAACCCGACCCTGGCGCTGGTTCTGTTCAGGAACCTCCGGGGCCCGGTCCGCAAGGTCAACCGGGACTCCTTGTTCATGCGTTCCTATCGCCGTTTGCTGGAGTGGGGTCTGGATACGGGTGCAGGCACCGGTTTTCACTTCTGGCGGAACTGGTTCCTGCTGGTCGTGTTTTTCGCCGGGATCGGAAGCAGCCTTGCCATCGTGATGTTCGGCATGATGACCGGCGCACCGATCCCCCAGACCTTCCTGATGATCCTGGTCGGCGCTGCAGGCTTCGCGTTTGCCCTGCAGGGCGTTCTCTGGTTCCTTTCGCTGCTCCCGGCCTTGTTCAGGCGCAGGGTCTGGATCACCGACCATCGGGCCAGGGTGCTCTGGAGCATGGGCGCCATCCTGGCCCTGACCTTTGTGGCCTACGGAGCGTGGGGCAGCGGCAGCGAGTTCTTCCCTGAGATCGATCCCCGGGAGATCTGGGTCGATTTCAAATTCCCTTCGGGAACGAATCTGGACGCCCAGGATGCGGTGGTCGGCCCGATCGAGGAGCGGCTGACCGGGACAGCCGATCTTACCGACCTCCTGGCAAATATCGGTTCCACCGGTGTGAACATCGACCCGGGCTCCGGGGGTGGGTCCAGTAACGAAAGCCGGATCTCCGTCCAGCTCGAACGGTTCGGCGATCGGTCACAGAGTTCGATGCTCACCATGGACCAGGTCCGGGACCAGGTCCAGGGGCTGACCGGCGTTCAGGTCGTTATCGACAAGCCGGAGGAAGGCGTGCCGGCCGGGAAACCGGTTTCGGTGCAACTGTCCAGCGAGAACTACGGTGACCTGCAGGCCACTGCAGAGGCGTTGAAACGCCGGATGCGGCAAATCCCGGGCCTGTACAACGTGGACGACGACTTCGACGAAGGGTATCCCGAGCTGAGGATCCAGGTGGACCGGACCGCCGCCGCCCGGGCCAACACCAACACCGGGGCGATCGCCTCCACCATCCGTACCGCCCTGGCCGGGACCGAGGTCGCCAAGTACCGCATCGGCGAGGACGAATACGACATCGTTGTCCGGTTGCCCCGGGAGCAAAGACGGTCCATCGACAGCATCGAGGAGCTGACGGTGCAGGACGATGACGGGGCCCCCCGCCCGCTCCTGAGCCTGGCGAAGATCACCACCACCGCCGGCCCGGCGGCGATCCAGCGCGTCGATCTGCGCCGGACCATTACGGTGGAGGCCGACGTGGACCACTCCCGCGGCTATCGGGATGCTGACCTGAGAGCGGCGGTGGCTGCCGTGCTGGACGAGGAAATGGATCTCGCTCCCGGTATGCGTTACGAGTTCGCCGGCTCCAACGAGGAGGAACAGGAATCCAGCGAATTCCTCAGCCGGGCGTTTGTCATCGCCCTGTTGCTGATCGGGCTTATCCTGGTGACCGAGTTCGATTCGCTGGTGACGCCGATCACCATCCTGATATCCGTGGTCCTGAGCCTGATCGGCGTCCTGTGGGGCCTGATTCTGACCAGCACACCGTTCGGCATCGTCATGACCGGGATCGGGGTGATCTCCCTGGCAGGCATCGTGGTGAACAACGCCATAGTCCTGTGCGATTTCATTCTGCAGGAACGGAGAAACGGACTCTCGAGGCGGGACGCCATCATCGAGGCCGGCATGGTCCGGATCCGGCCGGTGCTCCTTACCGCCGTCACCACAATCCTGGGCCTGATCCCGCTGACCACCGGTGTCAATTTCGATTTCTTCGAGATGTCCGTCACTACGGGAGGGGAGTCGACCCAGTGGTGGGGCGCCATGGGCGTGGCGGTTATCTGCGGTCTGGCGGTAGCCACGGTCCTCACCCTGCTGGTCGTCCCGGTGACATACGATGTCCTGGACTCCATGTCCGAGCGCGTCAGCCGACGAAAATAAAATGGGGACATTGCACATTATATTTCAATAGTTATTCCGGTTTGCCGATTCTGAATAACTATTGAAATATAATGTGCAATGTCCCCATTTAGTTAGTGGTTGCCGTAGTCCTTTTCGCCGGCTTCCACGGCCACCGACAACCAGTTCTCCCTGGGAGGCAGGGGGCAGGTGGCGAACGGCGTGAAAGCGCATGGCGGGTTGTATGCCCGGTTGAAGTCCAGGATCACCTTCCCGTCCACAGCCGCCGGGGTCACCATGAACCGCCCGGCCGGGTAGGTTCCGCGCCCCGAGGTGCCGTCCCTGAAAACGAAGAACCATTCCGGGTCGTCGACACCTCCCGAGAGCGGGAGCAGTGTGTGTGTTTCTCCAGCAATCCTGAACAGGACCTCCCCTGGGACCAGGCTCTCGGATGTGGTGCCGATCACCGACGGGATCAGGATGGTTTTCGGGTCGTCGTAGGGTACGAAGCTGCCTTCGATGCGCCACACCGGATCGATCGGGTAGTACTCGAGGCCGGTGAAATTCATTGCGGTTTCGGCCCGGGGATGTCTGGCCCGAACGCCGATACGGTTTTCACGGCGTATCACGAAGAACTCCAGGTCGCCTGCCGACAGGATATCCGGTTCAACGTCGGCGTCGGTGGCCAGGACCTGCTCCACCGCCGGCGCACCGTTGAGCAGCAGGCCTGAACCCTGCCGGGGCGCCAGGCGGACGGTCCACGATCCGTCACGTTGTTCGAGGAACAGGCTGGCCAGTTCACCGGGCGCGAAAGCAGGGTCGAACCGAACCGTATCGCCCTTTGCAGTCCCGACCCGGTTCTCTCCCGGTTCCAGCCAGAACAACCCGACCAGGGTCAGCCAGCCCCGCTCCGCAGTCAGTCCGGACAGCCGGCCGGCCTGCCAGGCCCGGACCTGGGTTGCGTGGTCGGCAACGTCCGGCGCTACGCCGCCGCCGCAGGAGGCTGCGATAACGAGCATGATCAGGATGGTCAGTGTGGGGATAAATGTTCTCATGATTGTGAACCTCGCATCATTATCCGGACCGGCCCAGGGTTTTTTCAAGTTACCATAAGCAGCATGAGTTGCGCGGGCAGGTGATCTACCCGGAATACGACGACGGTTGAGCGGAACCGCCCTTTCCTTTACGATAGCCGCTTCCTGACGCCCCATACGATGGCGGAGGTCCGATGAGCGAGAACGGTGCACCTGTATCCATGGACGAGATCAAAGCGCTGTGCAAACGGCGGGGTTTCATCTACCCGGCCTCGGAGATCTACGGCGGCCTGAACGGGTTCTGGGACTACGGTCCGCTGGGGGCGGTGCTCAAGAACAACCTCCGGGACGACTGGTGGCGGAACATGGTGCTGTGCCCGCCTGCAGGGCCTGACGGTGAACCCCTCTCCATCGTCGGGCTGGACTCGGCCATCATCCAGAACCCGGACGCCTGGGTCGCGTCCGGACATGTCGGCGGGTTCAACGACCCGATGGTGGACTGCCGGGAGACCAAGAACCGCTACCGCGCCGACCAGCTCATGGTCTGGGTGCCGAAGGACGGCCAGGGTCCGAAGATCGCCTTCATGGAAGGGGAGCAGCCGACGCCCAAGCGGATGAAAAAGATCGCCCGGAGCCGGCCGGCGGACGATTACGAGGCGGTGGGGCTGGAGTCGATCCCGCTGGATCAATACGAAGGCATCATCGGACCGGACACCAACAATCCGGGCACCCTCACCGAACCACGGCAGTTCAACCTGATGTTCAAGACTTTCGTCGGCGCCACCTCCGGCGAGGACAACGTTGCCTACCTCCGGCCTGAAACCGCCCAGGGCATTTTCCTGAACTACCGCAACGTGCTGGACACCATGCGTGTCAAGGTGCCGTTCGGAATCGCCCAGGTCGGCAAGGCGTTCCGCAACGAGGTCACGCCGCGGAACTACATCTTCCGATCCCGGGAGTTCGAGCAGATGGAGATGGAATGGTTCTGCCACCCTGACGAGGCCGGGACCTGGTTCGAGTTCTGGAAAAATGCCCGCATGGAGTGGTGGCGGTCATTAGGCATCTCCTCCGACAACCTGCGCCTCAGGGACCACGACCAGGACGAACTGTCGCACTACGCAAAGGAAGGGCACGGCACCGTGGACGTGGAGTACCGCTACCCGTTCTCGGGAGACGGCTACGGTGAACTGGAAGGGATCGCCCATCGTGGAAACTTCGACCTGACACAGCATCAGGAGCATGCCAAAACCAAGATGGAGTACTTCGATCCGGAGCGGAACGAGCGCTACATCCCCCACGTCATCGAACCGGCGTCCGGCCTGACCCGGGGTGTGCTGGTGCTGCTGTGCGAAGCGTACACACCGGACCCCAACCGGCCGTCCAAGGTCTACATGAACTTCCATCCGCGGCTGGCGCCGATCACCGCAGCGATCTTCCCGCTGGTCAATAAAGACGGCATGCCGGAAATCGCCCGCAACCTTTATATGCAACTGCGCAAGAAGTACGCCTGCCAGCTGGACGTCAAGCAGAACATCGGCAAGCGCTACGCCCGCATGGACGAGGCCGGCACACCGTGGTGCTTCACCATCGACGGCGACACGGTCCAGGACCAGTCGGTGACCGTCCGGGACCGGAACACCCTGTCCCAGAAGCGGATCGCTCTGGACAAGGTCGCGTCCTATCTGGCCGAGAAACTGGACGGCTGAGCGGTCCTCCGGATCCTTCGGATCACGGGGAAAATGGCGCAGCACAGCAGCAGAAGTCCGAACATGGCTGCGTTGCCCGCTCCGGAATAGAACGTAGGCTCTGCGTTTCCGGGGGTCACCTCGACGTGGATCGTGGTGAGCTCATCCAGAGCGGTTGCCGCAGGTCGCCTCCCGCGGCTGTCGGTCAGGGACGAGATGCCGTTGTTGGCCGCCCGGATGACCGGGATTTCCAGTCCCCTGGAAATCATGGCGACTTTTTGGGCGTGCCAGCGCACGAACTCCGAATCACCCCACCAGGCATCGTTGGTCAGGATCACGAGGGCGTTGGCGCCCGCCCTGCGATAGGCGCGGGACAGTGCCGGATACATTCCTTCATAGCAGATCAGAACGCCGAACTTCAGTCCGTCGACCTGGAACAGCGTCGGCTGCGGTCCTTCCAGGAATCGACCGAGCATCGGAAGGACATTCTTCCTTTCCGTGGACTGGTTGGCGGCGTAAGGGTCGATACCGAGCAACCGGCGGAAAGGAACCTTCTCGGCAACAGGCAGCAACTGCTGCTTGCCGTACCACTGCGCCGGCCTGCCGTCGGGAAAGGCCAGGGCGGCACCGTTGTACAGAGCCTGGAGCCGGCCGTCATCGACTTTCGCAATGACCGTACCGTACAGGATCGGTGTCCCGGCTTTCCGCGCCAGCCTCTGCATGCGCTCGTCGCGGAACGGTCCCTGCCCCTTCCATGTGACCGGATCCGGCCTGGACGATTCGGGCCAGACGATCAGATCCGGTTTCTCCCCGGCCGCCGACGCTTCCATGGTCATCCTTTCCAGGGTGTTCCATATCGCCGGTCGGGAAGAGCGATCCATTTTCTCCTGCACGCCGGTTACCGGCTGGAGAATGGCAACACGGAGGGAGCGGGGATCCTGACGGGGAGCCGGGTCGAGCAGCTTGTCGACAACCACCGGCAGGCTCCAGATCAGTACGGCGGCAGCAAGGGCAGGCACCCATCTTGAGGTCCGGCGGCGCATCCATGCCTGGTCCATCAGGACGGCGCACAAAAGGACCATGAAAGGCACACCGTACGGCCCGGTCCAGGGGGTCAGGGCCAGCCATTGCGGCCAGACACCGAACGCCTGGGCCAGCAGGTCCGTGGGGAAAGACAGGTCTCCCAGGCTGCGCAACGGCTCCAGGCCGGTGTAGAGGATTCCGAACGCCACCGCCCGGGGAACCCCCAGTAGCCGTTCCAGCTTCAAGGCGCCCCAACTCTCAAGCATGGCGAACGGCAGATAATAGGAGATCGCCGCCGGGTAGAAGGCGTACCCCAGGGCGCCGAAACTCCCGAGGGCGAGGAGGAAGTGGGATCCTACGGCGTAGCGCACGATCCCGAACAGGAGTCCGAACCGGATTGCCTGCCGTGGATTTTCGACCTGTCGCAGCCCTTGCAGAGCGACCAGGAAAGCCAGGGGGAGGAACGGCGCGAGGCTGGTATACAGGCAGCACAGGCCCCAAAGAACCCCTGCTCCCACTGCGAGGCCCAGCCTCTTGCGCCGGGATCTTCCGGCCGGGTTTTCGAATTTCGCCGTCATCGGCCCGCATACTACACTATGTGGATCAGGAGGCTGAGGGAGGCACGCGCGCCCCAGGCGTCGGGCCCGGTGTGGGAACCGGTGCCGCTCTATACCGCATTGAGTCCGTCCCTGGTTTCGCGGACCACGTGTTCGACGACCTTTCTCAGGTCACCTGTCTCCCGGTAGACCGACAGCTGGCGGTCGGCGCTGGTTCCGATGGACATGATGGTCCGTGTGTATTCCACGTCCTTCCGGATCCCCAGGTCGTCCACGACATCGTCGACGAATTCCAGAAGCTCTTCCATCAGCATGCGTACGGCGATTTCCCGCCGCCGGCCGAAGTCGATCAGCTTGCCGTCCAGGCCCCAGCGTACCGCCCGCCACTTGTTCTCGATGATCAGGGGGTGGCGGTAGATGCGCCATGACTGATTGGTGCGCCGCAGTCGGATCAGCTTGGCCACGATGGCCAGCACCAGGGCAGCCAGACATAGGACCTCGTCCACCTTGGTGCAGATGTCGGCGAAGCGGAACTCAAGGGTCGGGAACTTCGGGTGGGGCCGGATGTCCCACCAGATCTTGGTCGCCTCGTCGATGCAGTTGGTGGCGATCAGGGTTTCGATGAACGCCTGGTATTCGGACCAGCCGTTGAAGTATGGGGGGACACCGGTTCGCGGCATACTCTCGAACTGGATGGAGCGATAAGATTTCAGGCCGGTGTCCCGACCGTTCCAGAACGGGGAACTGGTGGAAAGGGCCAGCAGGTGGGGGATGAAATACCGGGCCTGGTTCATGACGTCGATACGCAGTTCGGGATCGGGTATGCCGATGTGGACATGCATCCCGAAGATCACCATCTGGCGTGCGAGATCGACCAGGATCTCCTCAAGCTCGGTATAGCGTTCGCCGGCGGTCACTTTCTGAACGTTCCAGCTGGCAAACGGATGGGTGCTGGCGGCTGCGACCCACAGGTTGTTCTTGTCCGCGAGACGACAGATCTCCCGGCGCAGGTGCATGACTTCAGCCCTGGCTTCGGCCATGTCCCGGCAGACCTTGGTGCCGATCTCCACCTGGGACTGGAGGAATTCCGGCTTGATCTGATCCTTAAGGGTTGTCCGGCCCTCCTCCAGAATCTCCTGGATGGACGACTTCAGATCCCGGGTTTCGGGATCGATTATCTGGTATTCCTCTTCGATGCCGATGGTGAATTCGGACTTATCCACGGATCCCGCCTCTCCCCGGCATTGCCGGCGGCGTTATTGTCCGGTCTGAAGCGAAAAACCACAATAAAAAAAGCGGCCGGGCGCTTTGCCCGGCCGCATGCAAGCGATCGATCTTCCTGCGGGTCAGTCCTGTTCGGTAAGAATCCGGACTTTCTTCGGCTGGGATTCGGGGACCATCCGGAGCCGTACGGACAGTACCCCGTTGCGAAACACCGCCTGAATTTCGTCGGTATCGACGTTCTCGGGCAGGGTGAACCTGCGTTCGAAGCTGCCGCTACGGATTTCGGAGAAGTGCACTTGCGCATCTTCCAGTCGTTCGGCGACCTTCTTCGTGCCGCGGAGAGTCAGGACGTTTTCGTGTACGTCGATTTCGACGTCGTCCGTGTCGAAGCCGGGGAGTTCCGCCCTGAACACGAGGGTTCCGGCTTCGGTGTAGCAGTCGATATCCGGGAATCCGGCCACCAGGCCGGTCGGCTTCAGCAGGAACCCTGCCTCGAACTCGGGCATCAGGGTCCTCAGGCCGGGCAACAGGCTGTTTGTGCGGTACATCATTGTTTCCTCCGTCGATTATCCGGAGCAGAGCATGTGACTCGAGCAACCGCTCCGTGGTCTCTATCCGTGTCATCCGACTGTTGGTTAAGATCGGCACAGAGGACTGTCAAGGTCCCTCTCCCCGGGTAAATCAGGTATGCTTCAGTTTTGGAGGTTTTTACGTGAAACCGACGCAGCTCTGTTCAAGTGCGGTCGCGGCTCTACTGGTTGGAGCTGTTTTTCTGGCCGCTTGCGGCGGTCCCGGGATCGGGCTGGATGCGGTCACCATGCCGGACGCCGATCTGGCGGTAGTGATCCATCCCCAGGCCATGCGCCAAGCTGCGTTCTGGGACGGCGTGGCCGAATTGACCGAGCGACAGGCCGCAGGGATCGGGGACTCGACCATTGAACAGTTCGCATTCTTCCGGCAGGTGCTGGTACAGACCGAGTTGACCGCCGATGACCTCCTGGAGATTCGGGTGGCCGCCCGTATGCGTGATGACCGGATCAGGCCGGTCACCGGCTTTCTCCTGGCGCGGCCGCTGACCTCGGATGCGACGGTCACGGTCCTGAAGTCGCTGGCTGAGCAGTACGACCGCCCGGTGACCATCACGGAACTGGACCATCCCGCCGGCACCCTCCTGCAGATAGAGATGCAGGCGAGTCCAAACGCGGAGAAGCTGTTGATCGGGTTCGCACCAGGTGAAACGGTTATCTTCCAGGGTGTCGAAGAAGAGGTTCTTGCAGCCATGGACCGGCTCGAATCGGGGCAGGCCGCTCCGTTATCCGGGGAACTTGCCAGGGTCAGCGCAACGGTCGGTCTTGAGGTGCAGGCCTGGCTGGCGTATACCGTTTCCGAGAATCAGCGCGGCGCCATCATCGATCTGTTCGGGGTGGACGACACGCCGGCGCCGTTGAAGGGATTGGCGGACAGCCTCGATGGGTTCACTTCGGCGGTGGCGGAGTTCGAGGCGGGTGACAGCATGGAGGTTCGTCTGCACTGGTACTTTGAAGGTGACGGCAAAGCCGAATCGTTCCATACATCGATGACCGGCTTGACGGAGCTGCTCAAAGGCCTGGTCGCACTGGCCAGCGGCGGCCGCCCGATCGATGCCGTCAACAGCATGACGCTGACCCGGGCGGACCAGGTGGTTCGACTGGATCTGGCCGTTTCGCAAAGCGATTTACTCACCCTGGAAGAGCTCTACGAGCTCAATCTAACCGAATAAAGGAAACCTGAAATCATGTTGAAGATCGCATTTAACGGAGCGGCCCGGGAAGTTACCGGCACCTGCCACCTGGTAGAAACGGACCAAGGATCGGTTCTGCTGGACTGCGGATTGATCCAGGGCGGCAAGGAACGACATGAACGCAACCGGGAGCGGTTCCCGTTCGATCCGGCCAGACTGAAGGCGGTGGTCTTGAGTCATGCTCATATCGATCACTCCGGAAGGCTGGCGGTCTTGCGAAAGGGAGGCTTCCGGGGTCCGATATTTACGACCGAAGCTTCGGCGGAACTGTGCAAGATCCTGCTGACCGATTCGGGGCACATCCAGGAAGAGGATGCGCGATGGAAAATCAAGCGCCTCAAAAAGGCCGGCAAGGACTGGAAGTGGGTCGAGCCGCTGTACACCCAAAAAGATGCCAAGGAAGTTCTCAAGCAGCTCAAGAGGGTAGCGTTCAACAAGGAGAAGGAGATACCCGGTTTCGGCAGCGTGCGGTTCATCCCGGCGGGACATATCCTGGGAGCCGCCATCGTGGAGCTGAATGTCAGGACCGCCGAGGGCGAACGCAAGATCGTGTTCTCCGGGGACCTCGGCGTGGATGGAGGCCGGCTCATGGGCCAGCCCCAGCCGGCGCCGAAGGCTGATTACCTGATCATGGAATCGACCTACGGCAATCGCTCCCGGAAGGAAAGCGGCGACCGCACCGAGGAACTGTTTCAGGTCGTCAGCCGGACGATCAGCCGGGGCGGCAAGGTCATCATCCCCGCATTCGCCGTCGGCCGCTCCCAGGAAATCATCGCCCGCCTCAACGACCTGGTGGAGGCCGGCCGCCTCCCGGATCTGCCGGTCTTTCTGGACAGTCCGATGGCGGTTCGAGCGACCGAAGTGTTCGAAGATCATCCCGAGGCCTGGTCCGAAGAAGCCCAGGCGCTGGACGAAGCCGGAGATGCACCGCTGGAGTTCCCCGGCCTGCGGTTGACCCGGGACGTGGAAGAGTCGAAGGAGCTGAACCGGCTGGATGGTCCCGCAGTGATCATCTCCGCTTCCGGCATGTGCACCGCCGGAAGGATCAAGCATCACCTCAAATACAACATCGGAGACCCGGCCAACACCATCCTGTTCGTCGGCTACCAGGCCGGCGGCAGCCTGGGGCGGATCATCCAGTCCGGCGTCAACCCGGTGAGGATTTTCGGCGAAATGCTCACCGTCGGCGCTGAGATCGTCTCCATCGAGGGCTTTTCCGCCCACGCAGACCGTGAAGAGCTCCTGCAGTGGTTCGAGAACCTGGAAGGACAGCCGCGGAAAACCTTCGTCGTCCATGGTGAGGAAGAGGCCAGCCTCGCTTTCGCGGAAACACTCCGGGAGAAGTACGCCGTCGACGTTGAGGTACCGGAGCCGAGGCAGGAATTCGTCCTTGATTGACCTGGATCCCCATTAACCCGACAGTTTTGCTATGTATGGTCTAAATTGTTGACAAAGCGCGGTTTCCGCGTCAATTCGGGTGATATCGTAACTTCGGTCGCGTCTGCGGGCACGGCGTCCGGCCGCGACAGGAGGAACCACCATGAGCATGGACAAGACGATGGACCTGGCCGGTCCCGGAATCGGCAACTACAGCGAACTCGAAAAGATCCTTCCCGACGATTACAAACCGCTGCTGAACCCGAGGGAGACCCAGGAAGCGATCACCGCGGTAAAGGAGTACATCGAAGACGGATTGTGCGAGGAGTTGAATCTGATCCGTGTCACGGTACCGCTTATCGTAGACGTCAACAGCGGCGTCAACGATTACCTGGACCGGGACGGTTCCCGGACGCCGATCCAGTTCCATATCTCCAACGACCGCGGCAAGAATCCGATCGACGCCCAGGTCGTCCAGGCCGCCACCAAGTGGAAGCGCGTCGCCCTGAAGCAGTTCGGTTTCGACATCGGCGAAGGTCTCTATACCGACATGCACGCCGTCCGGAAGGACTACTTCCTGGATCACGACCACAGCTGCTATGTGGATCAGTGGGACTGGGAGCAGGTCATCACCGACAAGGATCGCAGCCTGGCGTACCTGAAACAGACCGTCCAGAAAATCTGGAAGGTGCTCAAAGGGGCGGAACAGTTCATCCAGGCCGAGTTCCCCGCACTCAAGACCAGCAAGTATCCCGACCTTCCGGAACAATTGAGGTTCCTGCACGCCGAAGAGATCCTGGAGATGTTCCCGGATCTGCCCCGCAAGCTCCGTGAAACCGAGATCGTCCAGAAATACCCGGCGATCTTCATCTACGGCATCGGCTGGACCCTGGCCGACGGCTATCCCCACGAAATGCGCGCCCCGGACTATGACGACTGGGTGACCCCGACGGTTTCGGAGAGCGGCAAGCCGATGCACGGATTGAACGGCGACATCCTGGTCTGGAACCCGGTGACCCGCAGGCGGCACGAGCTGACCTCCATGGGGATCCGGGTCAACGCCGAGACCCTGAGGCAGCAGCTGGAGATCACCGGCCAGCTGGAATTCCTGGAACTGCCGTATCACCAGGCGATCATCAACAACGAGCTGCCCCTTGCGATCGGAGGCGGAATCGGCCAGTCCCGGACCTACCAGTTGCTCCTGAAGAAGGCCCACCTGGGTGAGGTTTCCGTCACGGTCTGGCCCCAGATCCTGAAGGACATGTGCGCCAAGAAAAACATCCACGTTCTGGAATAGTCGGAAGGTGAAGGACGGCCGGGACCGGGTGACCGGTTCCGGCCTTTTTCTATTCCGAGGCATGGCGTCTTACAATGGGCCCGGAGGTGGCCATGGATCGTTCAGAGGCCCTGGACCTGTTGCGGGAATATACGAAGAACGACAGCCTGGTGAAGCATGGTCTGGCCGTTGAAGCGGCCATGGTGCATTACGCCAGGATCGGGGGACATGACGAGGCCCGCTGGGGACTGGTCGGCCTGCTCCATGACTTCGATTACGAGCGGTGGCCGGAACCTCCGGACCATACCCGCAAGGGTGCCGAAATCCTGCGGGCGCGGGGACTGGATGAAGAGCTGACAGGAGCGATCCTGTCTCATGCCGAGTGGAATGCAGCCGAGTATCCTAGGGATACGCCGCTGCGGCAAACCCTGTTCGCCGTGGATGAGCTGTGCGGTTTCCTGACCGCTGCCGCTCTGGTCCGTCCGGAACGGCTCCAAGGCCTCAAGCCGAAAAGCGTCAAGAAAAAATTGAAAACAAAATCGTTTGCAGCTTCCGTCTCCAGAGAGGACATCCGCAGGGGAGCCGAACTGATCGGCAGGGAACTGGACGACCACATCAACCAGTGTGTCACTGCCATGGCGGCCATCGCCGGAGAATTGGGGCTCGAGCCATGAACAAATCGATCTGTGTTCTGATCTGCTCCGCCGTGTGCCTGCTGCCTGCCGCGGCACAGGCTCCGGGCCCGGATCCGGTAGTCCGTGAGCTGGCCCGGATCCGCGCCTCCCTGGACCGCCTGGCCGAACTGCTGGAAGAGGCCCGGGCCGGGCAGCAGGCGGACCTGCTCCTGCGGCGGATCGACCGCAAGGAGCGACGGCTGATCCCCCTGGAGTCCAGGCTGCGGAGCGTCCGCCAGCAACGGGAGAACGTGGAAGAGGAGCAGATGCAGGTCGCAGCCTACCGGGAGCAGTTCGAGGAGGAAATGCGGGCGGCGCGGGAC
>CALZKF010000070.1 GCA_945787955.1 uncultured Acidobacteriota bacterium
GCCTGAAGAAACGGATCTGGACCGTCAAGCGCTCGTTGTTGTCCATGGCCCGCAGCAGGCTCGGTGTGGATCGGTCGAGACGCTTGGTCAGGATCACCGTCTGGTGGTTGATCTGGGTGCCGCCGCCGGGTATCTCCATCAGGTGGTGGTACTCGAGCCCCTCGATATGGTTTTCACGATCCAGCGAGAGGATCGTGCTGTCGCCCTGGATCCAGCCCTGGGTCTCCCCCTCGATCCTGATGCTGGTGTTCTCGGCTGCCATGATCGGTGTGGCTGCCACAAGGAGGAGGGCGATGGCCGCAAGCAGAATGCCGGACGGAAGAGATCGTTTCATGGGGACCTCCGGAAAAATATCAACTTATTGCATTGAATATACGGAAGTTTGCCAGGAGTGAGCAGTTCAATTTGGTAACCGTCGACAAACGGCCAGGAGGCGCTGGAGTTTGCGCAGGAAGTCGACCTGGAATTGGGAATCCATCGGGCTAATGGTAACTCAGAAAGGGACAGTCCCCTGCGGGGACAGTCCCCAAAACCGGGTTATCATTCCGTACACCCATCCGGGGGAGCGGCGCGATGACGAAACGGGTCAAATCCAAAGGGATCTTCTGCCTCGAGGGGGAATGGTGGGACAACATCACCCGCAAGTCGTCGGTGGAGCCGGTCCTGGATCTTCTGCACCAGTGGGACCCGTATTACGTACCGTTCATCCGCCGGGATATCGGGACAGTGGGGGAGTTGCGCTATTACATCGAGAAGTGGGCTCTCAAAAGCATGAGCCGCTACCCGATCCTGTACCTGGCGTTCCACGGCAGCGAGGGGACGATCTACGTCGGGGATCTAAGTAAGCGGGACGCCGAGATGACCCTGGACGTTCTGGAAGAGCTGCTGGGCGGGAAATGCAAGGGGCGCATCGTCTACTTCGGCGCCTGCTCCACCATGAAGATGAACGGCAACCGCTTAAACCGGTTTCTGAAAAACACCGAGGCCCTGGCGGTGTGCGGGTACACCCACGACGTCGACTGGCTGCGCTCGTCGGCGTTCGAGATGCTCGCCCTGGCCGCCATGCAGGACAACGCCCTGACCGTCCCCGGGGCCCGGGCGATGAACAAGCGGATCCGCAGGGAAGCGCCGTACCTGGTTCGGCAGCTCGGATTTCGGATGGTGGTGAAGCGGACAGGGGGATGATGTCTGCGGAGCCGCCCCTCTCTCAATCCCCATTTTTTGCATGGAAATGGCGTGTATAATCCGGTGCTGGAGTGAATCCATTCACAGGCTCGCCTGGACGACGGATAGAGCGGCCTGATCACAGGAGGTCGACATGAGAAGTCGGTTGTTGTCTGCGGTCACAGTTATCATCGTTGTACTGTTTGCGGTCTCGGCAGCACCGGCCGAGGAAGGGATCAGGTGGTATGCCGGTATCGGCGCCGGGATATCCAACGATGGAATTTTCTCCGAAACAGACACCGGAATCAAACTGTTCGGAGGTATCGAGCTCAACCAGTACTTCGGGATGGAGGCCGCGTTTGTGGATCTCGGGGAATTCGCGTTCGGGTTCCGCGAACAGGATGGGGTGGCGATAGAGGCCGTGGGCTCATTGCCGCTGGGAGAAAAATTCAAGCTCTTCGCGAAGACCGGGATGTTCGCCTGGGACGTGGAACGGTCCGGTATGGAAACGGATCATGGCATCAACGGTATCTTCGGGGTCGGCGGCCAGTGGGCATTCGTCAAACACTGGGAGCTCCGCATAGAGTACGAGCGGTTCAACGGCATTTCAGGCGGCGATATCGCTTTGGTTTCCATAGGTGTGCTGTACAGATCCTAAGGGCGAAAAGGTGCCTGACCCCTTTTCTGTGAAAACGGGCCGGTCGGTTCTCTACCTCCTTTGAACGTTGAAACGATGGCAGCGATGCCCGCAAAGGAGGTAGAGAAAGATGCTGAGCAAGAGGATTTCGATTCGTATTTTCTGGTTTGCGATTCTGGCCGCCGTTCTGGTCCAGCCGGTTCTGGCCGCTGAGGGCCGCACCCCGATCTGGCAGCAGACGGTCATTACCCAGAGCGGCAAGTACATACTGACCCGCAACGTCAACGTGCCGGTCGGAGTTGCCGTGGACATTCAGGCCAACGGCGTCGACCTGGACCTGAACGGCTTCATCCTGGGCGCGCCCGGATCACCGAACCCGGTCATCCAATCCTCCGGGTTCTCCGACCTTCACATCCACAACGGCACCGTCAACGGCGGCACCGACGCAGTGTACATCCGCGGCGCCAAGAACGTGGTGGTGGAAGGTCTTCAGATCAACTCCGGCACAGGCACAGGCATCTTCCTGGATGAGGTCACCGACATCACGGTCCGCAACAACCAGATCCGGGACAGGAACGGCATCGGCATCCTGGCCAACCCCGGGGCGGCTTTTCCGGCAGTTACCGGCCTGATCGCCGACAATGTGGTGGAAGCCTGCCAGGAAGGGATCTCGGTGGATCTGGCGCAAGCACTCGTCATCCGGAACAACCAGGTACAGGAAACCTTCGGCAGTTTCGGCATCCGGGTTTTCGACAGCCGCAGCGTCATCATCGCGGAGAACACCACTGCGGAAACGTTGGCCGAGGGGATCTGGCTGGAAATCACGTTCGGTTCCAAGGTCTACAACAACACGGTCTCCCGGGCCCATGGGCCTGCCGGCATCCATCTGCTGGGCTCCCACGAGAACCTGGTGCTGGACAACGTCGTCAACGAGTGTGATAGCGACGGCATTGCCGTAGTCGGCGATCGCAACCTCATCCAGCGCAACAACCTGAGCCGCAACGGCGCCACCGGTTCCGGTTTCGGCCTGCATCTGCTGGGACAGCAGAATGTCTGGCGCGAGAACATGGCGCGGTCCAACCCCGGCCCCGCCGCCGCATGTCCGGGTTTCCCCGCCACCAACGACGTGTGCGACTCCACCGCCGCCAACACCACCTTCGGCGACAACTTCATGCCGGGTCTCATCTAAAGGAGGCCGGAGCATGAAAACAACAACCCTACTCATCACCCTGATCCTGGGACTGATGTTCGTCACCGCCGCGTTAGGCCAGGCCAGGCTGTACGTATCCCCGGACGTGCCTACCGACCCGGGCATCGGGTTCAACATCCATCCCTGGGACGTCATCGAGCATACCGGCGGCAGCTACGCCGCCGCCGCATCGTTCACGGCGCCCGGCAACCCGGAGGTGGACGCCATCCACCGTTTGGACAAGCCGGGGCACTGGCTGTTCTCCCTGGAAGTCCCCGGCAATCTCGGAGGCGCCCTGACGGCCGACGCCGAGCCCCGGGACGTTCTCCGGGACAGCGCCGGCGCGTATTCGTTCCATTTCTGCGGCGGCTCGGTGATCGGCGCGGTCCCGCTGTACGCCAATGTGGACGCGGTGTATACCGACGCTTCGTCCGGAGGGGATTCCGGTGATCTGATCCTGAGCTTCGACGTGCCGACCAGTATCGCCGGCACCACATTCGACCCGGCGGACCTGGTGCGCTACACCCGGACCGTGATCCCCGGCGGGTGCTCCGACTGGCAGCTGGTCGGCGTCGAGTTCGACGCGTCCGCCGCCGGCGCCGGCATCCCCGTAAACTACAACGTCATCGGCGCCGACCGGATCGCAGGCGAGACGGTCCTGGTGCTGGACATCCCCGGCGACCTGGTCCCCACAACCGGGCCGGCGACCTACATCCCCGGGAATGTCGTCGCCTGGGATGGCGTCAGCTTCAAGATGTTCGACACCCTGGGCGGCTGGCCGGTCCGCAGTGAAGTGGACGCCTTGTCCTGCCAGGCGAACCCGGGGCGGGTCAGGACCCTGCTGCTGGGCAAATCGACTTTGACCGCAGGCGACCTGACCTTGAGCTGGACACCGAGCTGTTCCACCGGCGCCGAAGACTACTCCATTTACCGGGGTACCCTGGGCAGCTGGACCAGCCATGTCCAGGTGGACTGCCACGACGACTTCGGTGACCTGACCGAGGAGGTCTTACCGATGGCCGCCGACGCCTATTACCTGGTCGTTCCCGACAACCAGTACGACGAAGGGACCTACGGGGCTCAATACAGCGGCGGGATCTACACCGAGCGGCCCCAGCCGGGAGCGCTGGCGGACCGTTGCGTGATCTCCCAGCAGATCACCGCCTGCCCGTGAGCGCAGCTTCAGTTCGATTCCATGGGGCGCCCCGGGGCGCCCCCTTTTTTCGATTCCCGGTTGACTCCGCAGTTTGATCACGGTAGCTAGTTAATGCAAAGGGACCTAAGGGAGGCGACATGAACTTACGACATGCCCTGGCCGGTGCCGTGCTTGCCGTGACCACTACCGCCATGGCCCTCCCGCCGGAAGTCTGGGTCGTCAATGAAGGAACCCGGGAGATCTCGATCCTGGATTCGTTGTTCGATACGCCGGCCACCATCGAAACGATCCCACTGGGCGGTGCGGCCGCGCCGGCTCCCTACGGGATCGCATTCTCCACCATCGAAGGCGCACCGGGTGCTTTCGTGTTCGTCACCCAGGGCGGTGACATCCGTGTGATCCGCCACCTGGACCGGGCGATCGTGGCGACCTGCCCGCTGGCGCCCTGGCTCGGAGTCGACGAAATCGTGCTCAAGGGCGCCGACGCCGCACGGCCGGAACTGTTCGACGACCCGGTAGGCGGCGGAGTCGCCCAGCGCAGCTACCTGCACGTCGCAGCCGACGTCAAAGTGTTGCCCACCGATCCGGCGGTACCGTTTTTCCTGGTTCTGGACCAGGCGATCCTCACCGGACCGATCCTGCCCTGCAGCAATGCGGTGGTCGCTTTCGGGCCGCTGGCGCCTCCCTCCCCGGATCCTCAGGAGGCGATGGAGGTTCGTGTCCTGGGCTCACCGTCCGGCGCAAGGGTGCAGCGCGCCTGGTACACCTGGCGGGAGCTGTCGATCCCCCCGGTACTGCACGCCGCCAGGGTCGCCGGCGGTCCGGACCTGCCGGCCCCATGGACGGTCGAGGAAACGGTTGGCCGCCCGGTCGATCCCGGCGGCACACTGCCCGACTCGATTCATCCCGGCGCTCCCCATTCCAGGGAGTTGCCGATCCTGCCGCTTCCCGACTCCGGCGAGATCGAGAACCTGGACACCGGGGTCCGCTGCTCTCTGGGCGACCTGCCCCGGGCGGTATCCGTCACCGGGCCAGGTCCCGGGTCGTACGACATCTGGGCGATCAAGCTGAACAGCATCGCCGGCCCCGGCCTGCTGCAGCGGACCCGGTTCGAGACCTGCATCGCCGACGCTCCGTTGCCGATCGGTCAGAACCCGGTGGACATCGATACCCTGGGGCGGGTGCAATGGAAGGAGCTGTACGTCGCCAACCATGACTCGGACACGGTCTCGGTGGTGCAGGCGGTCAACCCGACCCTGGTCCACACCATCGAACTGGACGGCGGAGGCGGCCCGTGCGTGAAGTGCCCTCGCTCCCTGGCGGTCCGGGAAGGGTTCGAAACGATATGTCGCGCGGTTGATTACCGGCAAAGCCTGATCAATTTCGAGACCGAGATACACCATACGTGGAGCGCCGTCGGGTGCGACGGGATCGATACGTACAAGCTGTGGTGCCGCTGCCTTGAGGTCAACCCGGCGGAGTGCCCTACCGATTGCGTGCAGAACTGTCCCCTCACCCCGGACAAAACCGGGGAGGTCTGGTGCGAGCTGGACATCGTCGGCGGCGACGGCGGAGGCGGCCAGACCACCACCCCGAACGACGGCGACGGCGACACCCAGACCAACATCGAACCGAACGACGAGAACCGTTGACCGGCGGCGTGCCAGGGCTCCGCATCCTCCGGCGGCCGGTTCTCCCTGCGTTGATCATCCTGCTCGCATGCTCCTGCGGCGCGCCTGAACCGCCGGTCCCATCCGAGGAAGCCGCCGAAGTTGAAGCCGAACTCGAGGACGCCATCCCGCCGGATCTGGCAACCTGTCCCAGAGGGGACAAGCCCTGGAGCGACGCCCTCCGCCAGGCCGGCCGGAACCGGGACTTTGCCGAACTCACGGAAACGGCGCAAGCGGCGCTGCAACGATGTCCCGAGCACTGGGAACCGCGCTGGACCCTGGCCGAGTGCCGGTACCGCACCGGAGATGCCGCCGCCGCGGAGGCGATTATGGCCGATGCCCTCCGTCTCGCCAGGGAGGGCGACCACCCGGCCGGTGTGGCACTGGCCGCCTATCGCCTGGCCTGGCTGGCGGCCCGGGAGGGCAACCTGGAGGAGGGGGATCGGCTGTACCGGCTGGCCGCCGAGGCGGTGGAAGGTGCGGACCGGGACGACCTGAGAGCCCAGGTGCTGAACGGGTTCGCAGGGCTGCTGGTGGAAACCGGCCGGTTCAGTGCAGCGCGCCGCACACTGGAACGAGCCGGCGACGCCCTGGAACGGATCGGTATGGCGCCCTACGCCCGCAGGCTCACGGTGAACCGGGCCGTCCTCCTGATGTTGCTGGGTGACGGTTACGGATCGGAGCAGCTCCTGGAACAGGCCTATCGTGAAGCGGCGGATGCCGGCGACGCCTATGTGCTGCCCCGGGCCGCCCTGACCCTGGCGAACCTGCATCGCCGCATGAACCGGGTTCCGGCGGCGATGGAGTGGTATCGCAAGGTGCCGGCGGAAGATATCGAGCTGTCCGCTCTGGCATCGCTGGGCCGGGGTCTGCTGGAAGTGCGGGCCGGCCGGATCGAGGAAGCCCGGGCGTTGTTCGTGAAGGCGGCGGCCCTGGACGATCCGGTGGACCGGCTGCTGATCGAGGCGTACTCCGCCGAGGCCGACCTGGCGGCCGGCCAACCGTCCGCCGCTTTGAAGCGCGCCGACCGGGCTGCTGGTGAAGCCGACGCCATCCAGGCGGTGAACGTCGCCTGGATCGCACGGTGGAGAGCCGGCCGGGCCGCTTTCGCGTCCGGCGACCGGGGCCGGGCGGTGACGACCCTCAACGCTGCCGTTACTATCCTGGACCGGCAGCAGGCCTCTCTCGATCCGATGGACGAGGGCTTGCGGTACCTCCGGGAGCGGTCCGACGTCTACACCGATCTTGCGGCGGTGCTGTGCAGCGACAGCTCTCCCGGCGACCTGCCCGCCATCCTCGCCGCCCTGGAGAAGACCCACGCCGTGGCCCTGCGCCGAACCGGTCGGGACAACCATCGCTTTCCGGTCCCGGACCTGGCCGCCCTGCAGGCCGGGCTCCAGCCTGGAGAGCTGCTGCTGGACTACGGCATCGGAAGAGAAAGCGGCGTGCTGCTGGCGGTGAGCAACCGCGAAGCAAGAGCGGTCCCGGTGCCTGGCTGGGAGGGGCTGGCCCGTCCGCTCGGGAGTTACCGTTCCGCTTTGTCCAGGCCGTTTCGCTCGGCGGAAGCCCGCCTCGATCCGATGGCCGACCTGGCCCGGTCGCTGCACCACGGCGAGGCATTGACCGCCGCGTTGCTGGAACCGGTCCGGGACATGCTGCAGGAAGCCCGGCGTCTGTATGTTGTGCCGGACCGGGAGTTGGCGCTGTTGCCGTTCGACGCGCTGCCCTATAGCGGGGAGCCCGGGACCGTGTTCCTGGCCGAATCAATGGCGACCGCCATCCTGCCCCTGGCCGCCGTGCCGCAGGCCGGTTCTTCCGGGTCGACCGCCGCCGGCGTGCTTCTGGCCGGCGATCCCAGCCCCGGCCGGTACGACAACGCCCTGCCCCGGCTCCCGGGGGCAGCGCAGGAACTCTCCGCTCTGCGGAAGGTTTGGGGCAACCGGTCCACGACGGTGATCACCGGAGAAGGCCTGACTCGCGACGCCGTCCTGGCGGCCCTCGGCCTTCGCCCGGGAACGATCCACCTGGCCACCCATGCTGTTGCATCCACTTCCGACCCGGAACGGTGCGCCATACACCTGTCCTCCGGCGACCGTCTCAGCCTGGACGACATCGCCGGCCTCAACCTGCCCGGTTCCGATGTGATGCTGTCCGCCTGCAGCACCGGTGAAGGGGAGGTGGTGCCGGGAGAAGGGGTGATCGGACTCAGCTGGGCGTTCCTTCACGCCGGCGCCGGCAGCATCGGCGCCAGCCTGTGGGACGTGGAGGACGCCGCCGCCGCCCGGCTGATGTCGGTCTGGCATGCCCGGCTGAAGGCGGGGGACGACCCGGTGGACGCCCTGGCCGCAGCCCGCCGGGAGACCGCCCGGGAGTACCCCCACCCGGCATGGTGGGCGCCGTTTATCCTCACCCTCCGACCAGGCGGATAACGAATTCCCCCCACTCCGGTATAGTAGGCCTATATGGACGTGTGAAATCCGCACCGCCAGGGATCTACTGTCATGACGGATACAGACGAAATGCTGGTCCGCCGATTCCGCTCCGGGGACGACCTGGACGGAGTGTTCCGAGACATTTTGGCGAGGTACGGAGCTTTGACCCACGCGTTCTTCAAGCGCCGGATCGGAAACGAGGACCTGGCAGCCGAGCAGAACCAGGAACTGTACCTGTCGGTGGTCCGGCATCTCCACGGCTTCCGGTTCGAGTGCTCCTTCCGGAGCTGGCTGTTCAGCCTGGCCCACAACCGCGTGCGCCAGTTCCGTCGCAGGCTGCAAGTCCATGCCGACGAGCGTCCGGAGGATCTGCCGGAGGCGGTGTGGGACCGGTTCGCCGGAAAGGTCCTGGACGATCCCGAGGATAATGCTTCACGGAAGCAGCGCAGCAGCCTGCTGAAACGGTGCCTGGCCAGGCTGTCGGAAATCGAGAGGCTGGTCGTGTGCGGCCAGTACTACCACCACAAGACGCTGCGGGAGTTGAGCGGTCTGTTGCGGATGGAGAACCCCAGCGGGGCCAGGGCGACCTTGATCGCGGCCCAGCGCAAGCTGAGGAAGTGTCTTGAAGCAGCCGGCGTGACCGGGGCGGAGGGAGGGGCGCCATGAGCCGCCGGGAACCGATGGAGGCCGGCTGCAGCTTTCTCGGGCTGGAAGAAACCCGGTTGCATGCGGAGGGCAGGCTCGGTCCGGACCGTATCGCCGACTGGACCCGGCATATCGATGACGGTTGCGCCGAGTGCAGGATGCTTGCGGCGGACCTGGAGAGTTATGCGGATCTGCTTGCGAACGGAGCGGTCGGCCGGGAACGGGAGGAGTTCGGGCGCCGGGAGCAGATGCTCCGGAAACGGATGGTGCAGGAGGCGGGATCGGGAGCCGGCGCGGCGCGGCGGAGGATCCCCGCAGGCGCCATGACCGCAGTTGCGGCGGTGATCCTGTTCGGGGTGGCGCTGTTCAGTTTCCTGAACCGTGACATCCGGCATCCCGGGGAAGCGCTGACCTTGCCCGACGGCAGCACCATCGCGGTGCAGGCGATGCCGTTTCGGCCGCCGCCGACGTTGCGCGGGACGGTCTCAAAGGAGGAGATCTGGCAGGCGGCGGAGAAAGCGTACGCCCGGGAGAACTACCGCAAGGTGGAGCAGGTTCTGACTGAGGTGGTGGACGGTCCCGATGAGATCGATGCGTTGCTGTACCGCGGCATCGCACTGTACATGCTCGGTGACCATGAACCGGGACTTGAACTGCTCGACGCCGCCTGGGTCATCGCCGTACAGAACGATCTGCCCCAGGGAGCGATTCTGTACTACCGCGGGCTGACGCTGCTGGCCGCAGGGCAACCCGATCAGGCCCGCACAGCCCTTGAAGCCTCCGCAGCAGCGGGAGGCCGGTTTGCCGCTGAAGCGCAGGAGCTTGCAGGCAGACTGGCTCCGGAATAGGGGTCAGGCACCTTTTTTAGGGGACTGTCCCCCTGCCAGCCGGGGCAGCATTAAAATCACGATCGCTCCCAGCAGCAGGGAGATGTATCCCGGCAGCCCCCATCCGGCTGGAAGGAATCCGAACACAATGGTTACCGTCGCGGTGATCAGGGCGTAAGGGATCTGGGTGCGGACATGGTCGTGGGGCTCCACCCCGCAGGAGATCGACGTCACAATGGTGGTGTCGCTGAACGGCGAGCAGTGGTCGCCGAACACGGCGCCGCTGAAAACGGCGGCGACGATGATCGCCAGGAACGGATCCTCGGCGCCCATGCCGGCGGCGGCCGGGACCGCCAGGGGAAACAGCAGGCCCATGGTGCCCCACGAGGTGCCGGTGGAGAACGAGATCGCCGCGCCGGTGAGGAATGTCAGCGCAGGCAGCATCGCCAGGGAGCTGGTTTCGGTGGCCAGGCGGGAGATCAGCGCTGCGGTTCCCAGCTCGTTGAGGACCGATCCCATCATCCAGGCTGCCAGCAGGATGAAGATCGGACCGATCATGGTACGGACGCCGGAAACGAAAGCGAGGGCTGCCGGCTTGAGACGTCCGCCGGATCGCTTCGGGAACAGCAGCAGCGCAGCCAGCACCGCAATCGATGCGGCCAGCACCAGGACCAGCGGCCCGGCGTCGGAGCCGAACGATGCCACCAGTTTGTCCCGGGTTAGTGGGAGCACAGGGCGGGGGGAGCCGAGCGCGATGAACAGGGTGAAGAAGGAAAGCATCAACACCGCCAGGGGGATCAGGGCGGTCATCAAACTGCCTGCTTGTTTGTCGGCTGATGTGGTTGCTTTCTGTTTCGTCGGGACCGCCTCCTTCACGAACTGTCCCATCGGCCCGGGATGGAACTGTCTCCGCACTGCCACGAACAGCAGCACCAGGGTGAACCAGCAGTAGAAGTTGTAAGGGAGCGATTCCAGGAACACACCGTACGGGTTGACGGTTCGGCCGGCCATCTCGTAGGCGTCGGCGATCATGGTGAGCTGGAAGGCGATCCAGGTGGAGACCAGGGCAACGCAGGCCACCGCCGATGACGTCGAGTCGGCGATGTACGCCAGCTTGACCCGGGCGGTGCCGGCCCGGTCGGCCAGGTCCCGGCTGACACGGCCGACCACCATGCTGTTGGCCAGGCCGTCGAAGAAACACAGGATGCCCAGAGCGACGGCGCCGGTTTCCAGGTTGCGCCTGCCGCCTCCGAACTTTCTCATGAGCGCCGTGAACCCGCCGCCGGCCTCCAGGATTGCTGCGAACCCGCCCAGGATGAAGGTGAAGGCGATGGCGCCGATCTTCCAGGGGGATTCCAGGCTGGGGATCAGGTGGTTGACGAACAGGTCGGGAACGGCGCTGACCGGATCGCCACTATTAATAATGAAGGCCCCGGCGAACCCGCCGGCCAGAAGACCGATCAGGGCGTGGCGGGTGGCGATGATCACCGCCAGGGCGGCCATGGGAGGCCAGAGCGAGCGAACCGGCAAGGCGGTCAGGGCGAAAAGGATCGTGAGCGCGACGACGGCGGTGAATACCCAGATTCGGTGTGTAGTCATGGCACCCATTCCGGAAGTCTATCCTCCTGGGAAGCGAAAAGGTGCCTGACCCCTTTTATTCCAGGCTGGCGACTTGCCTCCTGGCGTACACAATCGCGATGATGGCGGCGGACCAGGTGATGGCGAAGACCGACCACCAGATGCCGTCCAGCCCGATACCCAGCACGTGGATCAGCACATAGAACGCCAGGGGCGGCATGACCAGCTGGCGGTAAAGTCCGATCCACAAGGCGAAGGCCGGTTTCTTGAGACCCTGCAGCACCGACGTGTTGATGAACAGGAAGACGTAGGCGTGCTGGATGAAGGCGGCGATTCGCAGGTAATGGGCGCCGATGGCTACCACTTCCGGGTCTTCGGTGAACATCCGCATCAGGGGCGAGGCGCCGAAGAACACCAGGGCGCCGCCGGCCACCATCAGGATGGTGCCGTAGGTCAGGGCGGTCTGGACGGTGGTGCGGACCCGGTCGAACCGTCCCGCGCCGCCGTTCTGTGCCACCAGGGCAAGGGCGGCGGTGTTCAGGCCCATGGCCGGCAACAGCACGATCTGTTCGATCCGGGTGGCGGCGCCGTAGGCGGCGATGGTGTCCTGGCCGAACCAGCTCAGGAAGTAGGTGATGACGAAGATCCCGAGAGCGACGGTCATCATGTTCAGGCTGGCCGGTATGCCCTGGCCGGCGATCGCCTTGAGGATCCGCCGGTCCGGCCGCCAGCGGTGGACGGCGGATCTTGATACCAGCCCGGTGCGCCGCACCTGCCGCAACAGGAACAGGCCGCCGCCGATCTGGACCAGCACCGTGGCGGCGGCGATCCCCCGGATCCCCATGGCCGGAACGCCGAGACCTCCGTACATGAACCACGGGTCCAGGCCGATGTTCACCACGGTGGCCACGATCAGGTAGTTCCGGAAGGAACGGGTGTCGCCGACAGCGTTGAGGATGCCGTTGAACATGAACACGAACAAGGTGATGAACGAGCCGCCCAGGATGATGTAGATGTACTGCAGGCAGAGATCCAGGTAGGTGTCGGTGGCTCCCAGCAGGCGGAACAACCAGGGGGACAGGGTGTAGCCGGCGGTCATCACACCGGCGGCCAGCAGCACCGTCAGGATCAACGTTTGGGTGGCGGTGCGGCACGCCTCCTCCCGGTCTTCCCGACCCAGGGCGTTGCCGATCAGGGCGGTGGCTCCCGTGGAGAACCCGAGCCCCACCGCCAGGAGGAAGAAGAAGATCGGGAAGGTCAGGGACAGTGCGGCCAGGGCTTCGGTGGAGTACCGGCCGGCATAGAACGTGTCCACCACGTTGTACATGGTGTTGAAGAACATCCCCACCGACGCCGGGATCGCCAGTTGCCGGATCAGCTTCGGGATCGGCGCGGTGGTCAGGTTGTTGCCGGGATCGCTCAAGGTCGGG
>CALZKF010000071.1 GCA_945787955.1 uncultured Acidobacteriota bacterium
AGAGATGGGGGGCATTGCCCGGCCCGGGTGGCGGTCCCTTTTGCATTATCGGATCCGCGGAACTTATGATTATAATCTTGTTTGGTTTGCGAAAGGATGCCCTCGATCAAGGACCCCGAGCACCAACCCGGACCTACCGGTACATCGTTGCCCAGCGGCATACGGTGGGTGGCTCTCGCCATCATGGTGTCCGGGCTGGTCACCTCGGCGCTGGTCGCCCGCGTCATTCGGAGCAACGAGTTGCGACTGGTCGAACTCGAGTTCCACCAGCGGGGTTCCGAGCGCGCGCAGGCGATCGAGCGTGAATTCAAAATTATTGTTGAGCACATCGAGTCGATCGCCGCGGTCTACGCCACCTATGGCGGAGTCGACCGGGGACAGTTCTCGTCGCTGGCGACGTCGATGCTCGATGAGCACCCGACGATCCAGGCTCTCGGAATCAATCTCGTAGTCACGGCCGAGGGCCGCGCCGCTCACGAACTCGCAATGCATGACGCCGGTCATTCCGGGTACACCATCACCGAGCGCGATCCTTATGGCGAACTGGTGCCGGCAACGTCGCGCGCGAGTCATGTCGTCGTCACGTTCATCGAACCGCTGACGGGAAACGAAGAGGCCTTGGGCTATGACATCGGTTCCGAGCCGGTCCGTCGGGAGGCGCTCGAGCGCGCCATTACCACCGGCGCCCCGGCAATGACGGGGCGGATCCGCCTGGTCCAGGAGCATGGCGAGCAGTATGGTGCGTTGATCTGCGTACCCCTGTTCGTTGGTTCGATGCCGCATGATATCGGCCGGCGCCGCGACGCGTTACGCGGATTTGCCGTTGGTGTCGTTCGCTACGGTGACGCCGTTGAACAGGCCGTTAAGGATTTTCTGCCGGCAGGGATCGATCTCATCGTCGAGGACATATCGTCCGGCGGCGGCGAAGGATCGCTGCACTTCCACGCATCTCGCACCAGGGCTGCCGGAAATTCTGCCGCGTCAGCGAAACTGGCCCCGTTCGTCCGCACGTTTGAGATCGGCGGCCGTAGGTTCAGCGTTCGGGGCACGGCACTGTCCCTGTGGCACAAGCGCCTAAGCACGATGCCGATCGTGATCTTCATATTCGGAATCGGGATCTCGTTTACCATCGCCGGCTATCTCCTCTGGCAGGCGACGATCAGCCGCCGTGTACTGCAGGTGATCGCCCAACGAAAATCTGCACAACAGCGGCAGGCGGCTTTCGGGAGAATGCTCGACGAATCGCACGACGAGATTTACATCTTTGACGCGGGGACACTGCAATTCGTCCATGTCAACGAAGGCGCTCGGCGGAATCTCGGCTATTCGAAGGAAGAGTTAAGCACGATGACGCCGTATGATCTGAAGCCCGAAATGGATCCCGGCTGGTTCGAAGAGCTGATCCGTTCGATGCGTGAGGGCAATAAACCAAAGGCGGTGTTCACCACGGTCCATCGTCGCAAGGACGGCACGCAGTACGACGTCGAGGTCCACCTGCAGTACTCGTTATTCGATGGGGCGCCGACGTATATCGCTATGATCCTCGACGTGACGGAGCGTAAGCGCATCGACGAACGCCTGCGGCAGTCGCAGCGCATCGAGGCCCTCGGGACACTCGCCGGCGGCATCGCCCACGATTTCAACAACGTACTGGCGGCGGTCATGGGGTACGCGGAGCTGAGCCGGGACCAGGTCCCGCCCGACAGCCGAGTGGCGGCCAACCTCGCCAAGATAGTCCGGGCCTCGGAACGGGCGCGAGACGTGGTGGGTCGCATCCTCACGTTCAGCCGTGGTCAGGTGCTGGAGCGAAGGCCGGTCGATATCAATCAACTGGTATCCGAAACGCTTCAACTCATGCGCGCATCTTTGCCGGCATCGGTCGAGCTGCGACAGGAGGTGGAAACAGCTTGCATGGTGGACGGCGACCAGACCCAGCTGCACCAGGTGATGGTCAACCTCTGTACCAACGCCGGTCAGGCGATGACCGAATCCGGCGGTGTGTTGACGGTTCGGGTGGATTCGGTCGATCTCGCATCTCCGGACCTGGAGCGCCTCGGCATCGCGAACTCCGGACGGAATGTCAGAATCCGGGTTCATGATACGGGACGCGGTATTCGTCCCGAAGTCGCGGAGCATGTATTCGAGCCGTTCTTTACGACGAAGCCGGCCGGGCAGGGCAA
Source organism: uncultured Acidobacteriota bacterium (assembly GCA_945787955.1). Classification (GTDB taxonomy): domain Bacteria; phylum Acidobacteriota; class Polarisedimenticolia; order Polarisedimenticolales; family Polarisedimenticolaceae; genus Polarisedimenticola. The sequence goes on from CALZKF010000071.1 coordinate 2,181, forward strand.
CGGAATGGGCCTCGCCGTGGCCCACGGTATCGTGGAGGCCCACAACGGTGCGATTCGCATCCACAGCGAGCAGGGGAGCGGAACCATGATTGAGGTGCTGCTGCCCGCAGCGAACGACAGACGCCCCATCGACGAGGGCAAGCGACATAACGCCATCGGCGGAAAGGAGACGATCCTGGTCGTCGACGACGAACCGGCGATCGTCGATGTCGTCCACGCAGCGCTGACAGGCTTCGGCTACTGCGTGGAATCGTTCAGCGACCCGCTTGCAGCGCTCAGTCGCTTCCTCGAACGGCCCGCAAGGTTCGATCTGGTGATCACCGACCAGTCGATGCCCGGGCTGAGCGGCACTGAATTCGCTCGGCGCATCCGCGACGTCAGACCCGGGCTGCCGTTGATCCTGATCTCCGGCTTCGGGGAGATGCTTGATGAGGCCGCGATCCGCCAGGCGGGTGTGACTTCCGTATTGGCCAAACCGCAGCGAATGAGCGACCTACGGGAAGTGGTCCGTGATCTGCTCGACCAAGCCAACGGCCCTTCCTGAGCGGATCCGGTTGGTCTCAGGGACAGGTCGCTCCCAGATCCTGCACGGTCAACAGCGGGCATTGGGCATCAACGCCTGCTGGCGCGCGCTCGCCTGCGGTCGATTGCCCGATGCTGGAGTATCGATCCGATTCGCTCCCGGCGACGAGGAACCAGACACTACCGGACGGCGGCGTGGATAATGCCGAGCCGGAGTTGCCGATGGAGCAGTCCGCAGCGGTGACGGTGGTGAAATCGCCGAGATCGCCGTAGAGCACCGCATGGTCCGATGCGTTGCAGTCGGTGTCGTAGGTGATTTGGAGATCGGAGCCCGTCTTCGCCACCAGGATAGAGGATGTCGGGTTCGGCGCGCTTCCGTACCCGAAGTCCTGGGCCGTACTGGTTTCGGAACATCCCCGCAGGGCGGTTGCTACATGCGGCGTGCCCACTCCGTCCGGATCGGTCGTCGGGAACGACCCGGCCGGTAGTGTCGCCGCCCGGACCGATATGCTGAACTCCCCCCATGGCAGCGCCGCGAACTGGTAGTTGCCGTCTCCCGTGGTCGTCGTCGTACGCAACGTGGCGCCGGTCAGGTCCAGCAGGTCGATGTCGACGCCGTTCCAACCGGCTTCGCCGCCTCCCGGGAGACCGTTGCCGTCGGCATCGTACCAGACCCTCCCCGAAATCGACGTCGATTCGTTGGTGAACAGCCAGCTATCGGTGGTGAAGTTGATGTCGGCTCCGGAGTTGCTGACGAGGGCCAGAATCACTTCCACCAGTTGGCCGTTGCCGCCGCCGCCGACCGGGAACGGATCGAAGATACCGTTACCGCCGAAATGGTACGAATTGTCGTCGGAGAAATCGGTGAGGGGAATGGACACCAGCTGCCAGCCCCCGCCGGCGATGGCGCACGGCCCTGTCGGGCTGACATGGCAGTTGAACTGGTACTCGTCGTCCTGTCCGTCGGGCGTAGCGGAGATCGAATCATCGCCGTTATCGTCGTCAAGCAGGTTGATCTCGAGCACATAGTCCTGGCCGGCGTCCGGATTGATCCAGAAGTCGAAGTGGGTCATGCCGGTCAGGTCCCGGGGGCTTGTCCTGCCGAAGCCGCCGAAAAAGCCCGCCACGCCGCCTGACCCGTAACCTGCGTCCAGGGATGCGTTGCACCCGCCTGGCGGAAGATCGCCGGAGCCGCTGATGCCGCCACCACCATTACCGTTGAACGTGAACCAGCCGTTGGCGCCGTACGGAGCGTTGTGATCCATACCGTCGAACAGGATCTCGCACTCCGCGAACTCGGGTCTCTGGTACACACGCACATGGTCCACCACCAGATCCTGGGGGAACGAGGTCGTCTGGTCCGGGTTCCCGGGCAGGTTACCGCCGACCGCCATGTTGAGAATGATATGGAACTGCTCGTCGAATGGCGCCGGATAGCCACCTCCGGCCGAGGTCCAGTGGCTCTGGCAGGAGTACTGTTCCCCGTCCACGTACCAGCGCAGCTCATGGGGACTCCACTCCAGGGCGAAATCATGCATGCTGTCGTCAAAGTTGCCGGTCGGCAGGGTGAAGCCCTCGCTCCAGAACACGTTGTCCGGCCAGGATCCGCCGTAGTGGATCGCCCCGGAGACCTCATTGGTGTTGTGCCCGAGGTACTCCATGATGTCGATCTCGCCGCTGGACGCCCAGCCGCCGTAGGAATCGTCGGTGGAAAGCATCCAGAACGCCGGCCACAGCCCCTGGCCGGTCGGCATGGTGGCCCTCATCTCGAACCGGCCATAAATCCAGTCACCCAGGTCGATGGTGCGCATGCGGGCCGAAGTGTAATTGCGACCCCCGAAGTTCTCCTCCCGTGCGGTGATGGTCAATCGACCCCCGGTGACAATGGCGTTCTCCGGCCGGTAGTACTCCAGCTCGTTGTTGCCCCAGCCGCAGAGGTCCGGACAGCCGTCTCCGGTCTGGAACGACCACTTGCCCGGGTCCACGCCGGCCCCGTCGAACTCGTCCGCCCAGACCAGCTGGTAGTCCAGCTCCGCGGCACACGCTCCTCCCAGCGCCGTGACGACGATCCAGACTCCAAAAGTGATACGCAGTATTTTCATTCTTTTCCTTTTAGCGATGGGTGCCGGTGAGGACTGATTTACGCGGAATTATCAGGGTTGTCCATTACAATATCGGCCCTCTACCCCCGGAACATCAACCACACCGCCGCCACGGCGAGGACCAGCAGGATCGACCAGGCTGCATCACGGCGACGCCAAACCGGATTGGATTCCAGGTCCTGGTCGATTGCTGTGGTGGCCAAGGTCAGGCCGGCCAGCCGGTCCGCCGATGGGGGAGTCGTCAGGAGGCTCACGGCGATCAACACCCCTGTGCAAATCGCAAACAGGAACACAGCGAAGTGCAGGAAGTTGATATCGGCATACCAAAAAAGCAATCCGCCGGTTGAACCCTTGGTGAGTTCCAGGACGAGTCGCGCCGTGCCTAGAACGAATCCGGTGGCAAGAGAGGCGATCGCCCCTGCACTGTTGACCCTTTTCCAGAAGATGCCGAGCAGGAACACGGCGGCAATCGGCGGCGAAATGTAGGCTTGAACACTCTGGAGGTAAACGTACAGTTGCCCGGAGATGTGCTTCATGAACGGGATCCACAACAGGCCGAAGCCTACCAGCAGCAGCGTCGCCAGCTTTCCGACCGCAACCAGTTGGCGTTCCGACGAGTCCGGCCGAATTTTGCGGTAGATATCCCAGGTGATCAGGGTGGAACAGGAGTTGAAAACCGCCGCCAGGGAACTCATCAGGGCTGCCAGGAAGCCTGCCATGACCAGTCCACGGATACCGATCGGCAACAGCGACCGGATCATTTCGGGGAGGGCATGATCGGCGCGGGCGATCTCCAGTTGTCCGGTCTTGACCAGGGCGGCCGCAATCACTCCTGGAATGACGAAAATGAACAGGGGCAGAATCTTGAGAAAACCGCCGAAGATCGTGCCGCGGCGGGCGTTGTCGATTCCATTGGCGGAGAGAACCCGCTGTACGATGAACTGATCGGTGCACCAATACCATACGCCGAGAATCGGAGCGCCGAACAGGATTCCGGTCCACGGAAACGACGGGTGGCTCATCGGCTGCCACATGTCGAATGTGCCCGGTTCGCTGGAAGCCCTCAGCGCACTCACTCCACCCAGCTTGACCAGTCCGATCACCGTTACCAGGATCGCGCCGCCGATCAGCAGGATCGTCTGCAACATTTCCGTGTACAGGACCGCCCGCAGCCCGCCGAGCACGGTGTAGATCCCGGTAGCGACCACGATGATCAACGCACCGGTCCAGAAATTGCCGCCGAGAAGCACCTCATAGACGATTCCACCGGCGTATAGAGTCACGGAGATTTTCGTCAGCACATAGCCGACGATGGAGATGACGGCCAGGTACCAGCGCGCCGCCGGCGAATAGCGCCGCTCCAGAAATTCCGGCATCGTGTAAACACTGCTCCTCAGGTAAAACGGCACGAACAGCCATCCGAGAATGAGCAGGATCAGCGATGCCAGGACTTCGAACTGGCCCACTGCCACACCGCTGTCGTAACCGGTCCCGGCAAGGCCTACCAGGTGTTCTGATCCGATGTTGGACGCAAACAGCGCCGTTCCGACCACGAACCACCCAACGTTGCGACCGGCCAGGAAGTACCCGCTGGATGTCTCGTGGGTCGCCTTCTTCCTGCCGGAAACCCACCACGCGACACCGAAAATCGCGGCAAAGTACAGAGCAATCAGGATCCAGTCGAGAGTGGCAAACCTATTCAAAGCGGATATCGTCCACCAAAAGTTCGCAGGGTACGAATTCCTGTACCTGGTCCCCGGGATTCCACAGGCCGAACTGAGTGAGCCGGGTCAGGTCGATCTCGCCGAACTCGGTCAGCGGCACGGAGAACGATCTCCAGCCGTCCTCGCCGGTCTCTTTCTCGTACCCCATGATATTGACCGACCGGGTGCCGGATTCCTGGTCCTGCAGCTTCAGTTCCAGAGCGGTCACCTCGCCGGAGATTTTCAGCCGCATCGCTATTGCGTCGGTGGCGCTTGCGTCGTAGGCGCCGAGGATGAAGTACACGCCGCCCCAGCTTTCGCCGGTGAAGGTCAGTCTGAGCGCCCTCCCGCCGTCCGCGCTTTCCAGCGGTACGGCTCCCGACATGGTTACGCCCGGCCCCAGATGGTTGATGCTGCCGTCAACTAGAGCTGCGGCGAGGTCGGCGCGGAAGGCAACCGCCAAATCCGGACCGGTTGCCTCGATCCGTTCCGGATATGCCGGTGATGTCGGCCCGTCGGCCTTCAGTTCCGGGTACAGGCTCTGCATTGCCGGTTTGGCCTTGCGATCGACCGTAAACAGTCCCCAGTAGCCCTCGGTTCCCGTGCCTTTCCAGGGTTCGTCGAACGCCTCGAACCAGAACACGGTGATCTGGTTCTCTCTGGCCCAGTCGGTCAGTTCCCGGTAGTAGCGCTGCTGCTTATCCTCGTCTCCGCCGTATGGCACATGGAGGTTGCCCTCGGTGTAAGTGGCCCAGCCCGCTTCTCCAATGACGATGGTTTTGCCTGGATGGGCAATGCGAACCTCCTCGTAGTTGGCGATGGTGTACGACAGCCCCTCGTCGATGTCTTTCCGCTCCCAGAGCGGATACGTGTGCATGGTGATGAAATCGACTTCCCTTGCCAGTGTGGCTCCGTAGTCCCGCCACCAGACATAGTTGTCCGCCACCGTCACCGGCTGGGTGACCGCCTCCCTGACCTGGCGCACGTACCGGATGACCTGCTCCTCCAGCACCGGATGCTCCGTCCATTCGATCAGGACCTCGTTGCCGACGTTCACAGCCACAACGACATCTTCGTATTCGTTGGCGAGACGGATACCGTTGGCGATCTGCTCCGCGTTATCCGGTTCGTAACCTGGCTCCCGGTCGAGCCAGATCCCGAGCATGACACGGAGATCGAGGTTCTCCCGACGGATGATCTCCAGGACATCTTCGCCGTGGCGGTCGGGAGAGTACACCCGGATCAGCCGCCAGTTCCTCGCCAGAATGCGGAGATCCTCCTCGACCTGTTCCTGGGAAGGTCGCACGTCGGTCTTCGGGCTCTGGCCGGTGCGGTACCCGGAATATGCAATGGCATTGCCCTGCCACTCCCTGCCCAGGAGATCCACCGTATCCCGGGAGTTGTGACATGCCGTCAGGGCGATGGCGGATGCGAGCGCCAGGAGGAGTGCTGCAGCTCTCATTTCGACACCTCGGTGCCGAACTTCCCGCGTCGGCGTTCCAGTTCGGCCCGGATCTCGTAGGCTTTCTCTTCGCTGATCGGGTAGGTCAGCATGATGGCGATGGCAAGGGCGGAGGTCAGCAACGGTACGCCGACGTCGAACACCCGCAACAGGAACAGGGTCTTCTCCGGTTGGGTTTCCAGGGCGACGTCGAACCCGGACACCGTGAGCATGATTCCGGTGAGCAGGCCGGCCAGGGACATTCCGATTTTTACCATCCACCAGTAAATCGCCCCGAATACGCCCTCGCGGCGCTGCCCGGTTTCAAGCTCGTCGTAGTCGCAGACGTCGGCGATCATCGAGCCCATCAGCGTGAACAGGGAGCCGGTACCGAAGGCGACGAACGGAGCGGCGAACAGCAGCCAGTACGGGTGGTCCGGGTTGTAGCCGATCCACTTCAGCGCATAGCCGGCCAGTGAAATGGAGATGGTGAAGAAAAAGGTCCTGCGTTTGCCGAGACGGGTTGCCAGCCATGCGGTGAACGGGATGACCAGCAGTGTGAACCCGGCGGTCAGCATGCCGAACCAGCCGTTCAGTTCCCCGGCCCGGGAATCGCTCCCCCCGAAAAGGTAGTAGATCATCACGTACAGGGAAAACGAAAAGCCGAGCTGAAAACCGTTGAACACCAGGAACGTGGCGGCGCAGATCTTCAGGAACGGTTTGCAATTGAAGGTGATGACGATGCCCTTGAGAAACTCCAGGGTATGGGCCAGAACTCCCTGCCTGTCCCCGACTGCGGCAGGCGGCACGTTTCTTTCTCTGCAGAAGATGGCCGGCACGACTCCCAGTACCGCCACGGCGACCCCGACGGCGATCGCGAGTGTGCGGGCGCCGTGGACCGTGTCCCGGAACAGGTTTTCATTCGCCATGATGAGGTAGAACCAGGGCACGCCCAGCCAGACCAGCTGACCGGCGGTATTGGCGAACGCATGCAGTCGGGTTCGCTCGTGATAATCGGAGGTCATTTCGTAGCCGAAGGCGACGAACGGGGTTGCATACAGGGTGTATGCCAGGAAGAAAATGATCGACGCACCCAGGAACACCCAGAAATAGAAGCTCTCGCTGCGGCCGTCCGGCAACTGCCACATCAGGGCGAAGACCAGACCGGCCAGAACCGCGCCGACCAGGATGAAAGGCCTGCGGCGTCCCCACCTGGTGCGGGTGTTGTCGGAGATGTACCCGACCATCGGGTCGGAGACGGCGTCGAAGATGCGGGGGATGGCGGCGATCAGCCCGACCAGGACCGGGTTCATACCCAGGCCCAGGTTCAGGATCACCACCATGGCAGGCAGCGCCGCCGCCTGCAGGTTGTTCACGAACATGCCGGTGGCGTAGGCCGACTTCTGTCGCAGCGGAATCCGGTCTTCCGGCGCCGTAACGCGATGCTCCCGTCTGCTCATCCGAGGGTGGTCTCCGGTACGTCGACGATCAGTTTCCTGATGCGGTGCTCCCGCATGAACAGTGACCGGCTGAGTTCCAATCCCAGGCAGTTACCCTCAAAAACGGTCGGCGCACCATCCTCGTAAACGACCTGCAGGAGGGCAGAATCGGCCAGCCGGTAGATCACCGGGACGCCGCACAGGGTGAAGGCGAGGGATCCGGCAGGCAACTCTTCCGTCAGCTCCGGGCCGCCGGCCGAGTAGCTCCAGGATGCCGTTTCCTGCAGGAATTCGTCACGCTGGAGGTGCACACCGGTGAATTCCGGCGTGTGGGAATAGGGATCGTTGGGGAACGCTCCGTATTCGGCAGGAGACTTGTGCATACCCAGGCCATCCCGGATCTCCCGGAAACATGCGCCCAGGCGATGGACCGATGCAGCGTCGGCGCCTGCGTCCACCGCTCCGGAAACCGTCTCGGCGGTGGCCAGCAGCAGTTTGGAGACCATGTGCCAGTAGATACAGCCCAGCCCTTCGTACTTGTACATCGATCCGGAGCGTCCGGTGAAGCGGTGGTGCCGGAATACCTGCTCGTAAAGGTCATATAGGTTGGCGGCAGCCTCCGGGTCGACAGCCGAATCCTGGTCGAGTGCGGCCTGCAGCATGCCGCCGTTCCTGAAGGCGCCGTTGAAATGCACATTGCCATCCAGATCCCGTTCGACGTAATCGGTACGACCATCGTCCAGTTCACGCCTGATCCAGGCGCTCGCCTGTACCGCCGCGTCCGGGATCAGGTTCTTTTCCAGGAACGGCGGCAGGGTCCGGTTCGGGTAGAGCAGGTAGCTGTTCTGGTCAGGCCGATACAACCGGCTCGCCCTGAGCGCTTCCAGGAGAGCCAGGGCCGCCTCGGCGTTTAGGTGGCCGGAATTCAACGCCGCAACCTGGCCTTCCAGCATCTCGTCCAGCGCTTCGACATCGTAGCGGTCGGCTTCGAACCGGATCAGGTTGTACGAATGGAACAGGCCGTCCGCCCTGCGGCTGTGCCGGATGCTGTGGTCGAGGAACTCCAGGGCCAGCCTGATGAACTCCTGCAGTTCCTGTTTTGCCACCGCAGCCTTTTTCCCGTGGAGACCACGGTACACCCGGGCGCGGTATTCGTCGTTCGCCGACCCCATGCCGTCCATGAATGATTTTCGCCCGGCGGCGCTGACCGGTCCCTCAAGCAGTGTGATGTGATCATTGAGAACCGTGCCGACGCCGTTGAAATACCCGGCCAGCTCCATGGAGAGTTCAAACCCTGTTGCCGGGCTCTCGTGGATCAGCTCGTCAAGGAGGTGCAGGTAGCGGCGCAGGTAACAGAGGGTGACCATGGAGAGCCCGTAGCCGACCAGCGCGTTGTTGGCGTCGTTCCATTCCGGGCGCTGAGTGTTCATCCAGATCCCGCCGCCGGGGACCAGGTTGCCGGTCCGCACCAGCGCCGCCAGCAGCAGTTTTTCCAGCAGGTTGACCCGGTAGATCGATCCGTTGGGGAGCGTCAGGAGCTTGCCGTCGGCGCCGATCCCGGCCACCCGTCCGGCGACGACCTGGGCGTGATCGTGGTCGTACTCGACGGTGTCCCGCGGGTCCTGGACCAACTCTCGGTAAGGCTTGATGCGGTACGGCACATCGGCGTAGACGAACAGCTCCCGGTCCAGCGCTTCAACGAGTCGCCCCGGGTGATAGGCCCGGGACAGTTCCAGGAGCCTCTGCAGGTAACCGACCTGGTGATCGCCCCAATAGCCTATATTCGACCAGGGCGTTTCCGGTTCGAGAATCTCCCAGTCGATGCCTTCCCTGGAAATGCGGTAGGGATTATGGCCATCGGCTGTGGAAGCGTTGACGAACTTGGCGATGAAACTTTCGATGTATCCAGGAAAGGAATGTCCCAGCGCCTCCCAGTTCTGAAAAATGTCGCGCCAGTTTCCCTGGTAGGCCAGCTGTTCCGACCCGTCCGCCTTCTCGATATCGATGGAAAAATCGTTCCAGGGCCGGCTGGGATCGCCGTGCCGCCGACTGAAGGTCAGCGGCAGGTACTCGTAGATCAGCCGGATGAAGTCCTTGTTCCCGCTGTCTTCAGCCAGTTGCAGCGCCGAACCCAGCGTCAGTGGGCCTTCGATGTCGACCAGCGCCGCTTCCACCGTTCCGCGCAACGGCAGGTTGCGCTCGCTGACGAACGCCAGGAAATCGGAGCGGGGGAAGCGGTATCCCTGGGGGAATACACCACCTCGCATGATGTTGAAAAGAGTATTGGAGAAGTGCCTGCCGGTGACCGGCTCGTCGGAAGACTTCTGGTATCCGTCGGCACAGCCGGCCAGCCGCTCCAGGCGGGCAGTGCCGTCCGCGACATCCTGCTCGATGGCGGCGTCGGGAACTCCCTGTCGGATCGATCGCAGCAGGTCGGCTACCTGCGAAGGGCCTTGACCGACGTCGGCGATCACGAACCAGTGCTGTCCGGTTCGAGGCGGCAGGGTCAGCGTCGATTGAACGAGGAAGGCGCCACGCTTGCCTTTGGCGAACGGTTCCGGCTGAACCGCCTCACCTGCGCAGAACGCCTGGACCTGGTCTTCCGAAACGAGGACCCGGGCCTGTTCCAGGCCGGTGCTCCAGGCGACAGTCGCTTTCAGCGCTTCATTCGGTTCGGCCCGGTCCGTCAGGATCGAACTGAGGGTGTAGATCCCGGCAGTTGTGCCGGGGATCGCTTCCGCCTGCTTGTACGCGTCCACCAGCGTGCTCAGCTCGGCCTGTGCGCCCCGGTCGACGCCGTAGGGCATCAGGTTCCGCAAGCCGTCCAGCAGCTCTACCTGCACTTCGCTCCCGCCGGTGTTGGTCAGCCGGGATTTCCTGATGAACCCGAAACGGTTCCCGCTGGTCCAGGTGTAGGAGAATGCGAGATCCAGATCGTGGTTGACCTCCTCGAAGATCAGCTTGTTCCCCGGGACGTTCTTGTACAGGTTTCGTTCCAGGTGGTAGACGAGGGGGCCGGTGCCGAACGGATGCCACAGCAGGGAGCTGTCCCCCCGGGCCACCAGCAGCGCCGTCCAGGGTCCGGTGGTTTCACAGGCATCGTGGATCTTGTCGTCGGTGCAATAGGGGAACAGTGCCCCTTCCGGATCTCTGCGGCCACAGGTCAGACCGCCGGTGCTGGAGACGAACAGCCAGTGATCGTAGCCGCTGACCACCGACATGAAAAAGGGAGGCATGGCGTGGTAGTCGGCGATCCTGTAGAAGCGCTGGCCATCCCGGTCCACCCAGGCTCCGCTTCCTCCCGGTCCAGGCGCACAGATCACCGAATCGCCGAGGAAGATGCTTTTCTTGCGGCGTTGTGTCATCTGGATGAGCTCACGCCGTACCGATCAGAACTTGTATCCGATACGGAACCCATAGCTGCGAGGCGTGCTCATGCTGCCTTTCGGGACCCGTTCGAGGGCGCCGCCCCACCACTGCACGACTTTGTCGGTGAGGTTGTAGGCGTACAGTTCGGCCATCAGGTCGCCGCGGTACATCCGCACTCCGGTATGAATCATGGACCAGGCCTCGCGCTTGTCGTCGGTAAACCGAAGATCCTGGTCCGGGATCACGAAATCCAGCTCGTCATTGTGCTTGTCCACATTCCAGATGGTCAGGTAGGAGTCGTCCTCCCAGTGGGCGGTGATCCAGGGGACGATGGTCGTGTTGCGTCGCGCCAGCAGGAAAGCATGGTCCAGAGTCATGTGGACCTTGAACGGCGGGGAGACCGCCAGATCGTTCCCTTTGAGGTTGACCTGCAGTCTTTCCAAGTCGGGGTCTTGAGTCTGATCGAAGTTGAGATCGAAGTAGTCTCTTGGGGCGTAGTCCCACTTGGTGTTCCAGTCTTCCGTGATTTCGGTGTCCAGCCAGCTGGCGTAGCCGTGGATCCGGCCGCCGGTCCAGGGGCGCCAGTCGTACTCGAACTCGAAGCCCTTGATCTTGGCGCCGGGGACGTTCTGGGTCCGATAGGCGATGAACAGGGGAATCTTGGCCCAGCCAAAAATAGGACGACCGTTCTCGTCGAGGATCGGCTCGTTATTAATGTCATAAAACTGCTGCCAGTTTTCGGTGAACGCCAGGGAACCGACCGCAGCGTATTGCATGTCCTCGTAGTCCGAGTAGAACAGGGCGCCTCGTAGTTCGAGCTTCCTGTCCAGAAGGCTTGACTTGAAGCCGAGTTCCAGGGTGGTGACCTCTTCCGGATCGTAGCTGGTGCTGATGATGATGTTTTCGGCGCTGATGACGATGGGGAAGCCGTCATCATCGACGTCACCGTCCACCACGTTGCCTTCGAAAACGTCACCGATACCGCCGGCCTTGAAGCCGGTTGCCAGGTAGCCGTACAGCAGGGTGTTTTCGTCCCTTTGGTAATCCAGGCCGACGCGGTAGTCGGCGTGGGTCCAGGAATTCTTGTTGTCATTCGCGGTTGGTTCGCCGTAAACAGACGGGTTCTCAAAGTAGTTCGCCGGGAGGCCGTTCAGGGATTCCCGGTCGAATCCCTGAGCACCGTTGATTGTCCCCCGATCCAATTCGCCGGCGCAGTCGAGGAACCAGTTGCAGATTCGGGTCGTTCCGCCCCGGTCCTGTTTGATTTCGTCGCTGAAGCGGCTTCCGATGGTCAGGTGCCATTTATCGGAGTACGAGTAGGTCCCCTGGAAGAACACCGCGCCTGCGGTGCTGGAGCGGTTCGGTTGGTCCCAGAAAGATTTTTCACCGGTGGGGTTGTCGAAGAAACCTAGGGTATGCGTTCTTTCCTTGAAGAAGTTAACGCCTGCGATCCAGTTGAAATTCAGGTTACCCTGAGACTGCAGCTGGAACTCATGCATCTGAGACTGCGAGCCGGTGCCCGGGAGGAAGAACATCGCCTGGTCAAAGCCGCTGATGCCCTGCTCCATGTCCTGCGCCGATTCGCGGTCCTGATCCTCAAAGCCGGCGGAGTAAATGAACCGCAGGGTATCGTTGATATCCCAGTTGAACTTGGAACGCAGGTACATGATGTCGAGGTACAGCTTGCCGGGTACGTTGACCACCGCCTGGTAGGTGTCGTCCTCCGGGAACATCGTGGAGCAGTCGTCCCTTCCGATGACAACCAGGTTGCCGTCGTCGTCGAGAATGGGTTCCATCGTTTCGTCGTCAAGGTCGTAGACCGGACGACCTCGCAGCTTTTCGCAGTTGACCAGGTCGACGCCGCCGGCGCTGTCGCTGCGATAGTGCTGGAAGCTGAAATTCCACGACACGTCCTTGTCCTTCGGCTGCCAAAGCGTACTGACCCGGTAGGCCCACTCCTGTGCGTTCCCGTAGAAGTCGTCGTCGTCTGCCCGCACCAGGGCCCGGATCGGGAATCCGAGATCTTCGGCCCAATAGTTATAGTCCTTCTGGGTCCTCGTGTAGCACTCGGGACCGGTGCAATCCGATGGTGTCGCAGCGATGATCTCCGCATCTGCGACCTTGTCGGCGATGTACCTCTGGTCGTACTGGTTCGGGTCCCAGTAACCGGTGAGATACGAACCACGCTCGTGGTAGCGACCTGCGAAGCGAACGGCAAAGGTATCGGAAATCGGCTTGTTGACGATGGCCTGAACTTCCCTGGTGTTGTAGTTGCCGAAATTCATGTTGATGCTGGATTCGAAACGGTCGAGTTTCGGCTTGGCGGTGATGATGTTGATGCTGCCCACCGTGGAGTTGCGGCCGAACAGGGTCCCCTGGGGGCCCCGCAATACCTCGACCCGCTCATTGTCGAACATCAGGGCCAGGGCGCCCTGCATCCGGGGCGTATAGATGCCGTCCAGATGCACACCGACGGACGGGTCGCCCAGCTCGGTTTCGTTGGTGGAGCGGATACCCCGCATGGAAATGATCGGGGTGGACTGGCCGATTTTGGTGGCGATGTCCATGTTCGGGACCATCTGGGCCAGGTCCCGGACGTTCTGGACCCCTTCACGGTCCAGGGTGTCCTGGTCGAAGACCGTGATGGCCATCGGGGTCTTCATCAGATCGGTCTCGACCCGGGTGGCGGTTACCTTGACCTTTTCGATTACACCCGATTCCTCGGGCTTCTTCTTATCGTCCTTGGATTCCTTGTTCGACTCTTGGGCTTCAGGCTCCTTGTCCTGTTCCTGGGCGAGCGCTAAATCGCCCCCGGGCAGGCAGATCGCCAAAAAACAAAACAGAACCAGCAGTCCTCGACCAGCCTTCATGAGTCCAACCTCCCCGAACACGTTTTGCCGAATCCAGCCGCTAACATCATAACTGCAGGTTCCTGTCGGCCCCCGCGATTCTACTTATTTGCGAACCGAAACTACTGCTGACTGACAACGCTGTCAAGATAAAATGACAGCGCTGTCAAAATCTCCTGGACAGCCCGGGATTTTTTTGCCATATTTCGTGTACCAACAATTATGGAAAGTCTGCCGGCGGATGGACTCGAAAGTGAAAGTCGGTGATTCATCGGGAGGATTGTTGCCGGTCGCGACCAAATCTCTGCCTGCAACCGGAAACCATGAGTCCTTCTCCTCTGGGGGGTGTGTTGAATAGTCCTGATTATTCACCGAGTTTTCGCCTGGCGAGAATCCTTGCAGGGGATATCGGCGGCACCAACTCCAGGTTGGCCGTCTACAGTCACCAGGCCGATCGTCTGGAACTGTTGCACCAGGAGACCTACCCGAGTTCCGAGCATTGTTGCCTGACCGACGTCCTTGCCGTCTTTCTCGAGAATCAATACGAGGACATCGATGCCGTGTGCCTCGGCCTTCCCGCGCCGATCCAGTCGGACATGGTGTTTCCCCTGACGAACCTTCCATGGCAGATCGACCGCGAACAGGTGTTTCGGGCGGTCGGGACGGACCGGGTTGCGCTGATCAACGATGTGGAAGCTTCGGCGATGGGCATCCAGGGGATTTCAGAAGACAACCTGGTCTGTTTGCAGTCAGGGCGAGCAAATGCCGGGGGCAACCGTGTGGTCATTTCCGTGGGAACGGGGCTGGGCGTAAGTGCTCTTACCCCATCCGGACGGACCTTCGCCACCGAATCAGGCCACACCAGCTTTTCGCCCAGTTGTGCATTTGATCTTGACCTGTTTGGAAGGCTGCAGGTTGAATTCGGGCATGTCAGCTGGGAACGGGTCGCATCAGGTCCCGCCCTCCCGGGCATCCATGCGTTGCTGGCAGGGGAACACTGTCCACGCCTTGCGGCTTCCGAAATCGTATACCGCTCCGGTTCTGACCCCGTTTGCCGACAGGCCGTTGAAACGCTCCAACGCTACATCGGTTCCGCCGCAGGCGATTTCGCGCTAACATTGATGGGGAGCGGGGGTCTCTATCTCACCGGTGGTGTCGCCTCGAACGTTATCAATGGAGAGAGTGCACATCAATTCCTCCGCGCATTCCGTGATAAGGGTCGCATGAGTGCCTTGCTCGAAAAAATACCGGTCTATCTCGTGCATGAGGACAACCTGGCGCTGCGCGGCGCGGCGCAGACGGCGATCACACTTCTTGCCTCACCTTAGAGCGAGTAGTGATAATCGACGGTGATTGGATCGAATGCGGAGTCCGATGATCACAAAACGATCGACCATAAACGACGTGGCGCGACTGGCGGGGGTCTCGATCAAGACCGTTTCGAGGGTTTTCAATCGGGAGCCCAACGTACGCCAGTCGACTCGCGACAAGGTGATCGCTGCTGCCGAGACCCTGAATTACCGGCCGAATCGATCGGCGCGGCAGCTTGCCAGCAACCTCACCTTCGTGATCGGAATGCTCTATGACAACCCGAACTCCGACTATGTCACGGAAGTTCAGTACGGTTGCCTTCAGGTGTGTCGCGAGTATGGCTATAACCTCCTGATCCATCCCTGTCAGGCCGATTCTCCCGACCTGATCGATGAAATCGGCGGTCTGCAGCACCAGGTCGACGGGTTCATCGTGCTGCAGCCGGTTTCAGACGACCAGAGACTCAACCAACTCCTGCTGGAGAACAACATCGCCTGTGTCCGGGTGTCCCAGCGGCCCTTTGAAGAATTCCCCTGGATTTCGGTGGGTGATAAGGAGGCTGCGGATCAGATGACCGAGTATCTTCTGGATCTCGGTCACCGGAGGGTCGGATTCATCATCGGGCATCCGGATCATGGCTCAAGCCACGATCGCCTGGCCGGTTATCGCAGCGCTCTCAAACGGCGCGACATCCGGTATGATGAAAATCTGGTCGCACAGGGTCGCTTCGATTTGGAATCAGGCCTTTCGTGCGCCAGGAAACTGCTTTCGTCGACCTCGCGGCCGACGGCGATATTCGCCAGCAACGACCCGATGGCTATGGGCGTACTTTCGGCCGCCCATGAATTCGGGCTGGACGTTCCCCGCCAGCTATCGGTTGCCGGCTTCGACGACTCACCGTTGGCCCGGCACGCCTGGCCACCGCTTACTACCGTGCGCCAGCCGATCACAGAGGTCGCCCGGCTCGCCACCAACGTCTTGATGCAGCAACTGCAGGGTCGATCGGAAGGGGACTCCAACCACCGACTGCAAGCGGAACTGGTGTGTCGCGCGTCCACCGGAAGCCCGGGCTGAGCCGCATTCGGACGGTGGACGGGCCGGAGCCCGGGTGGCCGGCAATTTCCCGGCCGACAGCCGGCCGACAGCCGGCGCAACGACAGGCCAGGAACGTCCGAGTAGCCGAAAAACGCCTAAAAATGGGTTAATTCTTGAAAAATCGAGTTTAACTTGCATTTTTCGGGAACTCAGCGTATAAAAATGACAGCGCTGTCAAAAGCGCACCTGCGAGGCCGGATTCGTCTCGCATGAAGTGTATACCTCTGAGGAGCTAACAATGACTCGAACCCTCCGCCTGTCATGGCTAGTCCTGGCCCTTGCGGTCTCGGCCGCCTCTCCCGCATTCGCCGACCAATTCCTAGCCTATAGTCAGGGAGGAATCCCTGCCGGGGCGGACATCTTCACCTGGTGCGATACGCCTCCGTGCGACCTCAGCGAACCGGTCTTATGCGCCTCCCCCGAGGGCGGCAGCACTTTCCGGATGAACACCAACCAATGGGGTGGCTGGGGTGTGTTCCTGGTGGGAGGTCTGACGGATCTAAGCTCCTATGATACCGGTGAGCTCCGTTTCTTCGTGAAGAGCCAGTATGACGTGAAGGTGGAGTTCCAGTGCCGGCCGACCGGCACCCCCCCGGATGTGTCCTATACGACCTTCCTGACCGACCACGGCTGGGACGGGACCAATACGTGGCAGGAGATCGTGATTCCGGTCTCCAGCTTCTTCGCCCCCGATCCGGTGGACCCCGCCTGTCTCGCCAACATCTACTCCCCGTTCCTGGCCACCATCGAGAATCTGCCATTCTTCAGCAGCTTCCAGATCGATTTCGTCCGGTGGCAGGCGGCGAACTCCCATAGCGGTGCTTCCGACGTAGGGATCCAGGGAAGACAGTTGACCGTGGACGGCGAGCCGTTCGTGGTCAACGCCGTGGGCTATTCCCCGATCGGAATCGGCGACAACTGGCAAAGCGCGTGGCGGGACCGTCCGGATCGCTACTTGGTGGACTTCCCCCTGATCGCCGCCAGTGGCGCCAACACCGTGCGGCTGTATGCGCCGATCCTGACCACGGCGATGCTGGACGCGGCCTGGGCGGAAGGCCTGCATGTCATTCCGACCTTCGGGGTCGATGGTGTGCAACTGGAATGTCCGGTGGGCAAGGCGTACATGCAGGACCGCTTCGTCGAATACGTGCAGCAATGGAAGGACCACCCGGCGATCCTGTCCTGGATGATCGGCAATGAAGTCAACAGGAACCTGGGAGCTGCCGACCTCTGTGTGGATTGGTACCCTCAGTTGGACGCCATGGCGCTGGCGGCCCACACCGCAGAAGGTACGGCGTTCCACCCGATCGGCACGGCGACCGCGGATGTAGGCCAGCTCTCCGACGTCTGCATCCCGGCCTGCTCCGACGACCTGGCGCTGCCCAACGTCGACCTGTGGGGCGCTCAGATCTACCGCGGCTGTTCGTTCGGAACGGCGTTCACCGACTACGCGAACAAGGCGAACTGCGATCGACCGCTGGTTATTACCGAGTTCGGGGCCGACTCTTACGACGGGACCGCCGGAGTTCCGGCAGAAGATCAGATCATGCAGGCCGACTGCTTGGAGACCCTGCTGACCGAAGCGGATCAGGCCCTGGCCGTTCGCACGGCGGGCGGCGTCAGCAGCGGCCAGATCATCTTTTCGTGGTCGGACGAGTGGTGGAAGTCGGAATGCGATCCCGGCAACGCATGGACGACCCAAGATACCTGCACGAGCTTCACGAACACCGGCTACCCGGACTCGACGATCCAGGAGGAGTGGTGGGGTATCACGACCCTGGATCCAGGGGACCCGAACGCACGTGGCCTCCGCTCTGCTGAAGGTGTCGTCGGCGGATTCTATCGCCTGGGTAACGTCTGCAATCAGGATGTCGTCAGTTACAATAACGGAACCGGTGCAACGACCGTTTCCTTCTCCCCGGCTCCTGGATCCACGGACCATACGCTGTACTACGGGCCGCTGAGCGCCGTGTCCTCGTATGGATATTCCGGGTCGGTGAGCGGCCTGGGCGGTACCGGCACAAGCTCCCTGACGCTCCCATCCGGTGATCTGTTCTGGGTAATCGTCGGGCGTGACGGCGGGGCGGAAGGCGGTTACGGAACCGGTGTAAGCGAACGCCCGCCGTTCCCGGGCGCCGCCGTACCCCAGGACCCGAACCGGTCCGGGCTGTGCAGCAGCCCGTGATGCGGAACACAAGGCAGGATTTTCCTGTTCGGGAGGAAAGTGGTCCCCTATCCGGGTTGTCCGTTTGAGCAATCGCGGTAAATAAGCGGTTGAAGTTTTATAAGAGGCTGTCTAGCAGCGAATTGAAAAGGGGTAAAACGATGCGAGTCCGAATCGGCACAATTATTATCATTGCCTTGCTTTGCCTGGCCCCCACGGCGGCCCTGTGCGACCTGGCGCCTTACAGCCAGGACTTCGAGGGGCTTGACCAGCAGGATCCTAACGCGCTGGCCGCCGATGGCTGGCTGATCTTCGCCAACGTCTTCGGCCCGGACTGGAGCTACTGGTACGGATACGGAGTTTTCGCCGCGCCTAACGGTGGCCCCGGGTTCAGCGGAATCGATATCGGCCAGGGCGGTCCAGAGCAGGGTCTCCAGCAGTTGGTAGTCTACAACGATTACAACAACGGCAACCATGGCGACGGTTCGAATGCGATCATCGAGGCCAACGTATTCCAGGAGCAGGTGATCGGCGCCGCGGATGTGGGTAACGCCTATCGGTTCGACTTCGATGCCAAGCGCGGCAATATCGAGCTCGCCAGCATGGCGAACGCGTTCATCAAGACTTTGGATCCGAATGCCGGCTTTGCGACGACCAATTTCATCACCGCGGACATGACCAACATCGGTGATGAGTGGCGCAGTTACTCGCTTTCGATATTTATCGATCCGAGTCTCGAAGGGCAGATCCTGCAGATCGGCTTTGTGAACTGGGCGTCCAGGTATGAAGGCTCCGGAATCTTCTATGACAACGTCAACTTCGACGTCGCGCCGCTCAGCGTCAACCTCGATATCAGACCGGGTGGCTGTCCCAACCCGATCAACAGCCGGTCCCAGGGCTTGATCCCCGCTGCGCTGCTGGGCACCCTTGATTTCGACGTCAACAACATCGATGTCGCCTCGCTGCAGCTCGAGGGCTTGGCCCCGTTCCTATCGAATTATGAAGACGTCGCCGAGCCGTTCGCCGGCGATTTATGCGGATGCACCGGGAACGGTCCGGACGGCTTCATGGACCTGACACTCAAGTTCGACACCCAAGACCTCATCGATGCCATCGGGATGACGCAGGGCAATCGCATCCTTACCTTGACGGGTGCGCTGTTGGACGGAACGCCGATCGAGGCCCAGGATTGCGTCCTTTTCGTCGGTGGGGGGTCACCGAGGATCACCATTGAACGGAACCGGAACCCGTTGCTGCCGGAGTCCCGCGAATCGGATCAGCAGCCCGAAGTCAACAACCTGCAACGCCGTCTTCGGCGTTAGCAGACCGTAGAAGGCAGACGCGGGGCGGACCCGAGGGCGCCGCCCCGCGATCTGTTCTCCGGTCGTGTTCCGGATGCGGTTCTTCAGCGGCGAGAGCTTCGCCCTTCGCACTACTGCAGCTGCCTGGAGTTCCTGCATTGCCCACGCTGCAGTTCCACCCCGATGCAGATCCTCTAGACGACCGATCCGTCGACGGTCAAGGTCGCGATCGGAAAAGAAAATCGGCAGGATTGCCGGTTCGACGGATCAGCAAACGGAGTGGTGCCATGAGATATTCGCCAAAGAGCCTCATCCTGTCGGCTTGCCTTGGGCTGCTGGTCACCTTGCCGGCTGGCGCGGGCGCCAAGCCGGGTCATGCGGGTAATCCGGCTGAAAACGCAGCCGCCAGGGCGTTGAACGTGCATTCCGGCTGGACGATGCTGTGGAACGATGAGTTCGATATCCCCGGCCCACCGAACCCCGAGTACTGGAGCCACGAAGTCAATTGCGCAGGTGGGGGGAACAACGAACGGCAGTGCTACACCGATCGGCTCGAGAACTCGTATGTGGACGAGCACGGCTTTCTCCACATCGTCGCGAAAGAGGAGTTCTACCCGGGTCCCTTATTGTGGGATGACGATCCCGCTTATCCGGGCCCGCTGGTGTGGAGGAACTACACGTCCGCCCGCCTGCGCACCAGGAACAAGGTCGACTGGATGTACGGCCGCATCGAGGTCCGCGCCCAGGTCCCGGGCGGACAGGGCATG
>CALZKF010000072.1 GCA_945787955.1 uncultured Acidobacteriota bacterium
CTTGCCGTACACCATCGGAATCTGCCCAACGAGAACCTGTGTCGGCATGTCCTGGAACGAGGCGTCGGGCTTGCCGTTCAATCGCAGCGTCAGGCCGGACGGCTGGCGGTGTACGGAGACGGTGGTGTTCATCCCTTCTTCATAGAACACGATTTCGTCTACCGGGTAGCCGGGAACCGGTTCGAGAGGGATGCCGAAATCAAGCTCGGTCCAAGGACGGTAATACCCGCCCATGGTCATCCTGGCAGGATCGAGAGCCGGGGGAGAAAGCACGATCAGGAGGGCGGCCACACCCAGGCCTCCTGCCGACAACCAGCGCAAGATGGGGCCGCGCCGGCCGGGCAGGGCCAGGATCCCGGCAGCGGTCAGGAGATTCAGGGCGACCAGCCATGCCATGGACCGGGACAGCCCAAGGAACGGTATGAGAACAAACCCGGCGAGGAACGCTCCTGTCGCCGAACCGATGGTGTTCAGGAAGTAGGTGTCGCCTACGGCCCGTCCGGACGGTTGCCCCGTCTCGCTCAACGCGCGCACCACCAGGGGGAACAGAGCGCCCATGATCAGGGTCGGGACGAACATGGCCAGGAACGACACTTTGAATCCGGCAAACAGGAGGCTGTCCGCGGACACTCCCCGATGCAGCAGTTCATTGACCACAAGTCCGGGAAGTTCGTCCAGGAGGGCGCTGCTGGCCAGGGCGGTCAGGCCGAGAACAGCGACTCCGAAACCGTACACTGTGGACGACGCCCGCACGCGGTCGACCCACATTCGCGCGATCAGACTTCCAAGGGCGATGCCCAGGAGAAAGATAACCAGGATGGTTGCGAAGGCATACACGGAGGAGCCGAACGACATGGTCAGGGCGCGGGTCCAGCAAACCTCGTACCCCAGGGCGGTACAACCGACCAGGCTGTAACTGGCCAGGAGCCAGGTCCGTGTGCGGGAGTTCGCCCCGGTCGAGTCGCCGGCAGGGACCGGGGAGGGGATCTGCCGTTCAGGCAGGCCGCGGGCCAGCGCGAAGAGGGCGATGCCGCCGACCAGGATGTCCAGCAACGCGGCGGTGAGATTGGTTTTCGCAAGCCCCATGGACGGAAACAGGAAAAAGGTGGCCACTCCCACGCCGATCACCGCCCCCAGCGTGTTGGTGCCGTACAGCAGGCTGGTGTACCGGGCGACCTTTCCCCGCCCCTGTTCCAGGGCCTGCACCAGTACCGGCAAGGTTGCACCCATGAGAAAGGTCGGAACCAGTAGAACCAGCAATGCCAGAAAGAACCGTGCCAGAACCGCCGGCCAGTACGGTAACGAGCCGAGCAGCCAGGTGTTCAACGCCGGGAACATGCCGAGCACGGCAGGAACACCTAGAGCGTACAGGCCGATTCCGATTTCGAACCAGCCGTAAACCTTGAATCCGTTACGCACTCTCGCCGCCAGGCGTCCACCGACGAGTCCGCCCAGTCCCAGGCCGAGCATATAAGCGACCAGCACCGTGCTGACCGCCAGGGTGGTGGAGCCGAAAACCAGGCGAAGAGAGCGAGTCCAGGTCACTTCGAGCATCAGGCTGCCTGCCCCGGAAAGGAGCAGGCACAAGGCCACGGGCCAGATTCCTGGTGTTCGCCGCCGGTTCTTTTCCCTGGTTCCTGAAGGTCGCATGTCGCGATTCTGGTCTTTCGAGTGCTGCGAAGTCAACCGTAAGGTCGCCTATCTGGACCGAATCCTCGGTTATTGCTACGTTAGGGTGATCAACATATCGGGGGAAGACTCGTGCTCTACGATTTTGTGACACTGGACGTGTTTACCGACAGGATGTTCGGCGGCAACCCACTGGCCGTCCTTCCCGACGCCCGGGGGTTGAAAACGGAGCAGATGCAGGCCATTGCCAGGGAGTTCAACTACTCCGAGACGACCTTCGTGCTGCCGGCGGAGGACGAGAACAACACGCGAAAAGTACGGATTTTCACGCCGATGGCGGAGATTCCGTTTGCCGGCCACCCCAACGTCGGGACGGCGGTGGCGCTGGCCCGGGTGGACGGCCTTGGAGCGGTGGCTCCGGGTCAACGACTCCTGTTCGAAGAGGGAGCCGGCGTGGTTTCTGTGTTCCTGCGCGGCAGCAACGGCGAGATCGAATCTGCCGAGTTTATCGCCCCGGTGATCAACGGGTTCGATCATGAAGTTTCTGTGGAAGAAGCGGCCAAGGCGCTTGGGGTTGCGACCGACAAGGTGGTCGGTAAGAATCATCCGCCCCAGATCATGTCGTTGGGTATCCGTTTTCTGTACGTCGAGCTGACCGACCTGGAGGCGCTGGCCGCTTCCGAGGCCGCCCAGGGCCCTGTCACCCGGATCTCGGCGACCCTGGGGCTGGACGGCGTGTGCGCCTATGTACGGGTCGGCGAAGACAACGGCAACGGCACCGATCTCAGGGTCCGGGTCTATGCACCGGTGCACGGCGTCATGGAAGATCCGGCTACCGGCA
The DNA here is from genome assembly GCA_945787955.1 of uncultured Acidobacteriota bacterium. Taxonomy (GTDB): domain Bacteria; phylum Acidobacteriota; class Polarisedimenticolia; order Polarisedimenticolales; family Polarisedimenticolaceae; genus Polarisedimenticola. Next base: position 2,471 of record CALZKF010000072.1, read on the forward strand.
GCGCCAACGCCGGCCTGGCCAACATCCTGGCCTCGCTCAGCGACGGGCAGAACGAGACCCTGAAGTGGAACGTGGAGCAGGGCATCGAAATGGGCCGCCCCAGCCGGCTGCGGCTCACAGCCGAGCGGCGAGACGGCAAAGTTGCCGAGGTCCGGGTCGCCGGTGGCGCCGTCATCGCCTGCCGCGGGCAGATCGAGGTTCCCTGAATAAGGGGAATGTCCCCCTTAATGCCGGTACAATCGCCCCATGAGAACTGCAGCCGCGTTCCTGACCGCCGTTCTATTGTCCGGTTGCGCCGGCGAGCTCCCGGAGCCGACCGAGCGCTGGGTCGTTGAAGATCTGGGCACCCAGGCGGAGTTTCGGGACGTGTTCTTCCTGGACGCTCGGAACGGCTGGATCGTCGGCGGCGGCCACAACATCGAGGGTGGCATCATCGGCCGCACCACCGACGGCGGGCGGACCTGGACGTACCGGAGCGGTATCGCCAAACCGTTGCGGCAGCCGGGTGGGCTGCACCTCAATGCGGTCTGGTTCCATGATCTGACTACCGGGTTCATCGTGGGGGACCGACACCATCTCCTGCGCACCATTGACGGAGGGGAGCACTGGCACAAGGTATCCCGCAACACCGGGATCTGGGCTCATATGCGTGACCTGCAGTTCGTGGACAAGGAGTACGGCTGGGCCATCGGGACCCGGAAGAGACAGAGTACAAACCGATGCGGGGGCAGGCGATCCACTTTGTGGATCGGGAACGAGGCTGGCTGGTGGGGAAGTTCGGCCTGATCAGCAGCACAACCGACGGCGGCATATCCTGGACCTCCTATGACGATCCCGAACTGTTGGGGAAGCTGGGCCTGTGGGGTATGGACTTTGCGGACGAGCTCAACGGCTGGGCGGCGGGTGACGGTGGCGCCATCGTCCACACGGCCGACGGCGGCGTAACCTGGAAACGCCAGACCAGCGGGGTTCCCCATATCCTGATGGACGTCGATTTCGTCGACAATCTGCAGGGCTGGGTTGTCGGTTTCGATCGCAGCACCGGCAGTTCGGTGGTGCTGAGCACCCTGGACGGCGGCGCCACCTGGAACGAACAGGCCAGGATCCCATCGGAAGGGATCCGGGCGCTTTTCGTTCTGGATGCGGAACATGCCTGGGCGGTGGGGGAGCAGCAGCGCCGCTCCGATGAAGACGGTTCTCAGAAGCTGTTGCGCTACGAAGTGGACCCGGTTGAACCCTGATCCGGCTTGAGGCTCAGGGAAGCCACCAGGGCGTCGAAGACCGGCTTCATCTCTTCGTAAACACCGAGTTCCATCCGGACCACCAGAAGGTTGTCGTGGTCCAGCACCAGCAGGAAACCTCTGCGGTGGTCATGGCTGAGCCGGTCCCAGGTTTCCAGTCGTACAGCCGGCCTGTCATTGATGACCACCTCGACCTGTTCTGCGATCTCCCGATGGGCCCCGAAGTACAGTTCCGGCATGATCCGCTCCACCAGGATGGGAAGCGGTTCGGTTTCCCGGGATGCCACCATGTCCAGCAGGTCGCGGTATGCAAGTTCCACATCATTGGTCGTTACCGGCTTCCTCAGTCCGCCGTCCACGGCTATGTACCAGGCGTCGGAAACCTCATCCCACTGACGAGGGCTGAACAGCACCGATCGCAGCGGCAGGCTCGAAATGTAGGCACTGGCGTCTTCCAGTCGTTCCTCACGGAACAGGGCGAGGGCGCGGTTCATCTCCCGCAGGTACCCGTCCCGGGTCACCGGGCCGATGTCCGCCACGGAAATGCTGTTCCGTCCCTTGTGGAAACGGTGCTCCAGCCCGTGATCCAAATGCTCCCAGCCTTCCGGTTCCAGCAGGCTGATGTCATGAAGACCGACGGTGAACCGTACCGGATGCCGAGGTTCCGGCGCCGGTGTGCAGGCCGCCGGCAGCAGGACGGCCAGGATCAGAACGGCGCCCCGGGCTCTCAATGTTCGCATGGCCCGGCCGGGAAGGTGATCGACTGCAGGATCTCCTCGAACAGCGGCAGGTTCTCGGGAGGTCCCTGAAAACCGATCTCGAACATGCGGTTGTTGTGGATGACGTAGACCCGGCGCCCGAGGAAAGGGGTTCCATGGCTGTCGAAGGTGAAGTTGACGGTTACTGCCGGTTCGCCGGCTAGTTCGCCTTCCACCGGGGGATCGACCTGCAGTTTCGGGTAGACGGAGTTCCCTTTGGCGGTGAACAGGACCTGATCCACGGTTTCGGCCAGGGTGTACCGGATCTCGCCGGACTGCTCCAGCGCCCGGTCCAGCTCCACCTGGACCAGCGCCATGTCCCCGGCGCGGTAATGATCCATGGCCCGACGAACGGTCTCGTTGATACCCGCAGTGATCCTGTCGTCCTGGGCGCTGGGCGCTCCACCCTCGAAACGCTTGCCCTTCTGCAAGGCTTCCGCAAAGCTGCTCTGGTTGAAATCGCCCAGGCCATCCATGAGTTCCCGGATCGCCATGCAACGGTCCCGGTTGCCCAGGAAGAACCGTTCGGCGACGAACACGATCTGGCCCTTTCCGCCTGTCAGTACGAAGCTGACCCCTTCCGTCCCGCCGTTCTGATAGCGGGAGCGCTCCCATTCCGAATGGGGTGGTGCGAACGAGATCGGCTGGTCCCCGGTCCAGGTGAAAACCTCGGGGGGGAGGAGCGTCACCGGTTTTTCGGTCGGTTGTTCGCCGCAGCCGGCCAGGGCCAACAGAAGCATCAACACGGATCCTGAAACGGGGAACGATTTCATGGGTCGAAAAAACGGCAGCAGCTTACCCGGCCAACGCCCTGTTCCCGTTCATGATGTCGTCGTCGGAACGGACGCTGTTGCAGCCGGCCTTTTTGGCATGGCGCAGCGCCTTGTCGGCGCAACCGACCAGTGTGTTCGCTTCCGTACCGTTCCCGGGAAAACATGCCACTCCTGCGCTGATGGTGAGCTGGCCCAGGCTGTTCCCGGATTCGTCTTCCACCGGCTTGCCCGCTACCCTCTGGCACAGCCGCTGTGCATAGCTTTTTGCGCCATCCACGTCGATTTCCGGAACGAGCACGATGAACTGGTCTGCGCCATAGCGCGCCACCACGGTTGATTTTCTGCTTTCTCTGTTCAGGCTGTTGGCCACCGATTTCAGCGCCAGGTCTCCTGCCAGATGACCATGGCTGTCGTTGAAACTCTTGAAATCATCGATGTCGACGAAAAGAACCGCGAAGGTCGCATTGTAACGAGAGGCACGGGCCAGCTCAATGTCCAGCGCTTCGCGGAAGTAGCGATGGTTATAGAGACCGGTCAACCCGTCACGGTTGGCTTCTTTGACAAGCAGCGCGTTGAGTGATTCCAGCTCGCTTGCTTTTTGCTCGAGACGTTTCACCAGGTCCAGGTTCCGGCGGATCAGGTCAATCTGGGCCATTGCACGATTGACGACAGCCAGGATCAGTTGGATGTCTTCGAACGGCTTGATCAGAAAGTCGTAGGCTCCGGAGCGCAGCGACTCAACGGCGGTGTCGATGGATGCGTGGCTGGTCATTATCACCACGAACGATTCTGGGTTCTCATCCTTAACAATTTTGAGCAACTCGAGTCCGGTCATCTTGCCCAGAACGATGTCGGTAATGACCAGGGGAAACGGTTCCTCCCTGAACAGGCGCAGGCCCTCCTCGGCACTGGGTGCTGCAACAACCTCGTGACCATCTTCCCGCAGCACCTCGCAGATAACCCTGCGCAAGGTGCCTTCATCCTCCACCACCAGGATCCGATTTTTCACCTTCTGATCTCCTACGTGCAATACAGCCCCGGCGGCTCGTGGAACCGCCGGGCCGACGAAATTCGCTCGGGTATTTCAATATTGGTTCACGGATCCCGTTGTGCCAGCCTCTCGGGAGGCGGCGTTTGCAGCCGGTGCGCCGGAAAGTCAAGAAAACGACTTAAAGCACTTGGAATCAATAATTTGACTAATATTTTGTGTGGAGCTACATTTATAATAGATATATAAAATATAAAAATTACATATGTTTAAACATAGTATTACTATTATATAAAGATAGATAAACAAAGACATTATATAAATAAAAACTATATGTTTTAGTTGTTGCCGGGAATCGGAAAGCCTGAGGACTTGCCACGGAGGAAGCCATGGAGCCGAGCAGAGTCTTGGTAGTTGACGATGAAGAGTCGATCCGTCACATCGTTCACGGTGTTCTCAGCGACTCGGGCTGCGCCGTACAACTTGCCGAATCGGCGGAGCAGGCCCTGGACCTGATCCAGAACAACGCACCCGACGCGGCGGTCATCGACATCGTCCTGCCCGGAATGAACGGCATCGAGCTGCTCAGGAATATCAAGCAGACCTCACCGGACACCGAGGTCGTGATCATGACCAGCCAGGCTTCGCTGAAGACCGCCACCGAGGCGATCAAGGCCGGTGCTTACGATTATCTTGAGAAGCCGTTCGAGGAGATCGAGACCGTCTGGCAGACCGTGGAGCGGGCTCTGGACAAACGAAAGCTCGCCGTCGGTAACCGCACCCTCCTCGAGGAGCAAACGAGACACAATCAACATCTGTCGGCGGCGGTCGCCCGCCAGTCCTCGCTGATTGAGGCCGGCCGGGCCATGGGCAAGTATCACTCGTTGTCCGAACTACTGGATTATTTCGTAGGGCTGGTGTCACAGGAACTGGATGTCGAGCGGGCATCCTTGATGCTTCTCGATCCGCTTACCGAAACACTCAGTATTGCGGCATCCCGCGGGATCACCAACATCGACCCGCAGAGCGTTACGATCAAGCTCGGCGAGGGCATTGCGGGACAAGTGGCAAAGCTCGGTGAACCGATGCTGATCGAGGATGCAGCCAACGCAGACCTGGGCGGCAGGCTTCCCAGGGAAAAGCTCGCCGATTCGTTCATATCGGCGCCGATCATCATGAGCATGCCGATCAAGGCCCGCAAGCATGTACTGGGTGTGATCAACGTCACCGATCGACGATCCGGTCAGCCGTTCCGAAACGAAGACCTGGAATATATGTCCGGCCTGGCAGGTCAACTGGCAGTTGCCATCGAACGTGCGCGTCATGTCGATTCTCTTCTTGCGGCTCAGAAACAATTGGTCGTCTCCGAGCGCATGCAGGCGCTGGGCCAGATGGCAGCGGGAGTGGCCCACGATTTCAACAATACCCTGTGTGCGATCCTGAACCGCGCCGAGGTCGCTCTGGACCGGTTGGCTATCGACACTCCCGATCTCAAGAAAATCGGCCGCGGTCTGGAGACCATCCGCAAGGCCTCGCTTCAGGGCGCCAGTACGGTCAAAAGGATCCAGGAATACACCCGGATCCGCAAAGACGCCCCCGAAGGGTCCTCCGATCTGAACCAGGTCGTGCTGGAAGCGATTGAAATGACCCGGCCCAAGTGGAAGTCCGAATGCGAGGCCAACGGCAAGAGTATCGATATACGTGTCGAGAAAGGCAAGATCCCACCGGTCGAGGGTAATGCCCACGATCTGATCCAGGTCGTCTACAATCTGATCTTCAACGCGGTCGAGGCGATGCCGGAAGGCGGCGCACTGTCGCTCAAAACCTGGTCCCAGAACGGTTCCGTGCAGCTCGACGTGACCGACACCGGCACCGGGATGGACGACGAATGCGTGCAGCACCTGTTCGAGCCGTTCTTCACCACGAAAAAAACGGGGCAGGGGCTGGGGATGAGCATCGTCTACGGCATCGTCTCCCGCCACCACGGCGCGATCGAGGTCGACAGCGAAGTCGGCCAGGGCACGACGTTCCACCTGCGATTCGTCCCGGCCGAGGCCGCTCCGGAGCAAGCGGAAGAGGGCGCGTCCCTGGCCGGGGAACTGCTCCGGGGACGGAACCTGGTGGTGGACGATGACGATGTATTGCGGGAGACATTCGAGGAAGTGCTGGGGTGCGACGGGCACGAAGTTGTCGTAGCCGCCGATGGCAGCCAGGCGATCGAGCTCTACAACGGTGGAGGGTTCGACCTGGTCATCACCGATCTGGGCATGCCCGGCATCTCGGGGCTCGAAGTCGCCAAGACGATCAACGAATCGAAAGCTGCTCCTCCCATCATCCTGCTCAGCGGTTGGGCGTTCCAGCAGGAAGAGCCGAAGATCCGGGACGCCGGCATCGATTACGTCCTGGTGAAGCCCTGCACCAACCAGCGGCTGCTCCTGACCGTCCAGCGCGCGTTGCAAAGGCGCGCCGCGGCCTGAGGATTCGCGGTATGGGAACGAATCGTTACAGTCTGGTCAGGATTAGAATCCTTCGGCTTTTTGCCCTGGTTTTCATACTTGGTTCCGCCACATCCTTGTTTGCGGCAAGCCAGTCGCGGTATGCAGGCGGCTTCCCTATATCGAATAACTTCACCGACACCCGCGGCGGCGCCAGCGGAAACGGTAGTGGGGCAGTCGGTTCGGACAACAATACATGTTCGTATCGCTATTCGAACGGCGGGCACGATGGATACTGGGACACCTTCGGTTTCAGCATCCCTGCCGGCTCGACCATCTACGGTATCGAAATCGAGTACAGTCGCGGCTGGGATGAAGATCCCCAGAGCGATTCCGCCGGCATTACAATCGGGAAAGCCGAATCGGACCTCGGGATCGAAAAGAACGATACAACCATACCGAACAGCGGTACTTGCAGCGGTACTACACCTGTAACCCTGGGCGATGCAACGGACACATGGGGTTTCTCCGGACCGACGGAACTGAACCCGGCAGACATCAACTCCGATAACTTCGGAGTCCATTTCCGAGCGACCGATGGCCAGGAATGGGGATGGCGTATCACCTGGATACAGGTGACGGTTCACTACACCAACACCTGCCCTGGCGGGGTTGTCACCACTACGGCGGATTCGGGAACCGGATCTCTCAGGGAGTGCATCAATTACTCCAACAGCAATCCGGGAACGACGATCAGCTTCAGCATCCCTGACACCGATCTGAACTACCAAACGGTAGATGGCGATTCGTGGTGGCGGATTTCTCCTGTGACCTCGCTGCCCGCCATAGTGGCGGACGGAACGATCATCGACGGAGCCACCCAGACGGCTGCCCGAGGCGACACCAACAGTCTCGGACCCGAGGTCGAAATCGAGGGTTCGGGGATCATAATTGACGACCAATGGGGCCTATGGCTGGGCTCGGCGAACAACATTGTGAACGGACTGATCATCAATGGGTTCGACACCCTCCAGAGCGCTGCGGTCCTGATGGAAGGGGGTTCTTCAACCGGAAATAGCGTTACCGGATGCTACTTGGGAACTGATTACACCGGGGCAACAGGGATCCGCAACTACTTCGGAGTGAGTATTTTCGCCGCCGGGACCGGCAATACGATAGGAGGAATCACGCCCGCAGAGAGAAACGTCATTTCGGGGAACAACCCGTACAACATCAGGATCGACATCGGATCCAATTCCAGCGTGGTCACCGGGAACTACATCGGGACCGATGCGACCGGTACGCTTGCCGTACCGCCGAGCAACATGGGCATCGGGATCACCAACGGTTCCCAGAACAACATCATTGGAGGAGCCACCGACCAGGAGCGCAATCTTATTTCGGGGAACTCCTCCAGTGCTATCTCCATCGGTGGCTTCAATACGAGTTCCAACGTAGTTCTGGGCAATTACATCGGAACCGATTTCACAGGAACGTCCGCGCTGCCGAACGGCGGGGGAATCGGGATCATCAGCGGAGGCCAAAACACCACGGTCGATGGAAACCGGATCGCCTTCAACACCCTGGACGGGATTTACCTCACCGGCGTCGACACGGACGGGAACGTGATCTCGCGGAACTCGATATTCGAGAACGGAGGTCTTGGTATCGATCTCTTTCCGGACGGTGTCGGAACGGGGAGCGGCGCCAATAACGACAAAGCAGCTGCCACGATCGACGGCATCACAGCCAGCGGGGCCGACTTCACAATCAACGCCACGGTCACGGCCGGCGACACCATCGAGTTCTTCCGGGTGAATAACACAGCTGCCCCTGCGGTCGGTCTCGACGGCAGCGGCTCCGGCGAGGGCTACCTCTATCTGGGGATGTGCATCGACAACGGTGCATGCAGCGGTCCCCATCTGAGCGCTGTGGCGGATGCCGATTCCGGGGCTGGGAGCGTTGAGGCAACGCTGCTCGCGAGCGGTCTATCCGACACCGATAGCGTCAGCGCCACTGCTACGGACCCTGTCAACGGCACATCGGAGTTCTCTCCAAACGTACCGGTGTCCCTCTGTCCCGGTGGTGCTGTCACCACGCTGTCCGACTCCGGTGCCGGTTCGCTCCGGGAGTGCGTCATCTGGGCCAATGGCAATCCCGGTGCGGACACCATCACAGTCCCTGCCGGCATTTACGCCCTGACCATCGCAGGTACCGGCGAAGACGCCTCCGCTACGGGTGATCTCGACGTCACCGAAGACCTGACGATCAACGGAGCCGGGGCATCCTCGACATTCATCGACGCCGGCGGATTGATCCCTGGCGATCGGGTACTCGACCTGATTGCAGGCAGCCTGATCATGTCGGAACTCACGATCCGGAACGGCAACCCTGGAAGCGCCGCCGGTGGTGGCATTCACAATGCGGGCACAAGCATGGCCCTAACCGGTGTCGATATAACCGGCAATACCACAACCGGCAACGGCGGAGGGATTTACAATGAGGTCGACCTGACACTCGTCGATGTCACGATCGCCGAAAACCTTGCTGCCAGGGGAGCAGGCATCTATACAAGCAACGTTACGGTCGACTGGGACGGCGGCACCCTTGGTCCCGGGAATGTCGCAACCAACAGTGGGGGAGGGTTTTGGGCCGGAGGAGGCGGAGGTGGGGATCTGAACCTGACGAACCTCACCGTATCCGGCAATACGGCAAGCACCGGCGCCGGAATCTTCAACAGCAAGGTCGCGATCCTCACCAACGTGAGCGTTTACGGCAATATCGGACCAGGGATCGACATGGGAGGCGGCGCCTCCTACACCCTGCAAAATACTATTGTCGCCAACAATTCCGGTGGGAACTGTGGAAATAGCTTTACATCCAGCGGGGGGAATCTCGAAACTGCTACGGACACCTGTGGCTTCTCCGATCCCACAGACCAGGTAAACATCACGCTGGGGCAGCTTAATATTGGTCCTTTGCAGGACAATGGTGGACCGACCCTGACCCATGCTCTGTTCGCGGGAAGCTTCGCAATCGATGCGGGCATCAACGCCGGATGTCCACTCACCGATCAGAGAGGTGTGGCGCGGCCTGTCGATGGAGACGGAGATCTCACGCCCACCTGTGATATCGGTGCCTACGAGTTCGAACCGCCCACCGCCATCGCCATCTCCGGAACCGTCTTCGAGGATGTCAATTACGGTGGCGGCGCTGGCGTCGATTACGCGACGTCATTGACGAGGGCCGGACCGTTCACCATTGCGCGCGGCGGTGTCACCGTCGAGCTGTACGACAGCGGTGGGGCTCATGTATCAGCGGTATCACCTCAGGTTACGGACGGCTCGGGCAACTACAGCTTTACCGGCCTGACGCCGGGGAACTACACGGTACGGGTAGTGAACGGCTCCGTGACCTCGACCCGCGCCGGCTCCAACGGTACCGAACTGGCGGTCCAGACGTATCGCATCGACGGCGCGCTGGAGTCGCCGGGAGACGGCGCCAATATAGTCGGCGGCGAACTCCCCAGTAACGAGGACGCCGCGGCGAATTCCGGCGCCCAGACGCTGGCGTCGCTTCAGGGCACGGATCTCGATGCGGACACGATTACCGAGTGGACGCAGTCGATTGTGACTGTGGATGCCTCCGGTGGCGACGTGACCGGCGTCGACTTCGGGTTCAACTTCGACACGATCGTGAACACGAATGATTCCGGGCAGGGGTCACTCAGGCGTTTCATCCTGAATGCGAACCTGCTGACCGACAACGCCTCGTTGGCCCAGGATGGTCGGACGGCCGCCGTCGAAACTTCGATCTTCATGGTTCCGGGGACAGGGGACGCGCTGGGCCGGCCGGTCGACCCGAACCATGACATTACCGGCAACGGCGAATTCCGGATCCGGCCGAATCCGGAGTATCCGACATTGAATGATCCTGTTGTGCTGGACGGTACGACCCAGCCGGGATTTGCTGCCAATCCGATAATCGAGCTGGACGGCACCCTTGCCGCCGGAGGTGGTCAGGAGGGGATCCGTATTTCCGCCGGAAGCAGTATCATCCGAGGATTCGTGATCCACAGTTTTTCGTCCGACGGCATCCAGATTGTCGGCAGCGGTGGGAACTTCATCGAAGGCAACTACATCGGCACCGACGTGACCGGCGTTGCCGCCCCCGGTAACGGACTCGACGGAGTTGTGATCAGCAGCGGGTCAGGAAGCAACACCATTGGAGGAGCTGCACTCTCGGCTCGCAACATCATCGCGGGAAGCGTCCAGTACGGTGTGTGGATCGACGGGACGGATGGTAATACCGTGCAGGGCAACTATATCGGCCTCGGCAGTGACGGTTCCACGGATCTCGGAAATACGTTGGATGGCGTCAGGATCGCGGGCGGTGCAACAAACACCGTTGGCGGAACGAACCCGAACGAGCGCAATGTAATCTCCGGTAACGGCCAGGCAGGCGTTTCGATCACCGGCGCCGGTGCTACCGGTAACAGGGTCCAGGGAAATTTCATCGGTGTCGATAGCGCCGGTATGGCGGCCGTTCCCAACGGTAACAGCGGCGTCGCCATCATCAACGCGAGCGGCAACTACATTGAAGCCGGAAACGTCATATCGGGAAACGGCGCAGCCGGAGTTGCAATAGGTGGAGGCGGCTCCACCGAAAATACGATTCAAGGCAACCTGATCGGCACGCAGGCCGACGGGACGAGCCCCCGAGGCAACACGACGGCAGGCCTCATTTTCACGAACACGGCCGCCGACAGTTATGTAGGAGGCATCACCCCAGGCGACCCGAATACGATCGCCCACAACGGGACCGTCGGAGTTGAGGTCCATGCGACCAGCAGTGGTATCCGTATCCTGTCGAACTCGATCCATGACAACGGTGGAATCGGGATCGACCTGAGCAGTTCGGGCATCGCAGGCGACGGCGTCTCCGCCAACGATCCGGACGACCTGGACGGGGGAGGGAACAGCCGCCTGAACTTCCCGGAAATCAGTTCCGCTACCGAGTTAGGTGGTAGCCTGCTGGTCAACTTCGACCTGGATCTGCCTGTTGGCGACTATCGCATCGAGTTTTTCACCAACCCCTCGGGGGCCGACCCTACAGGGAATGGCGAGGGCGAGACTTACGCAGATGCCGTCAACATCAACCATACCGGCTCCGGAGTGGAGAGTTTCTCTCACAGTATCCCGGGAGCCGCTGGTGACATTATCACGGCTACCAGCACTTTCTGTACGGATGGTGCAAGCTGTCTGGCTTTCGGCAACAGTTCCGAGTTCAGCACAGCGGTCACCGCGGTGCCTGCCCGCTCCATCAGCGGCACGGTGTACCACGATGTCAATACCAACGGCTCCCTGGACATCGGGGAACTGGGCATCGGCACGGTCTGGGTGAAGCTGCTGGATGGCGGCGGAACCGTTGTCCAGACCGTCGCCGCCGATTTCGATACCGGCGTATACACCCTGACCGATCTCGTTGACGGCGACTATACGGTAATCGTGGACGACAACAACACGGTGGCCGACAGCACTCCGACCGCTCCGGTGAACTGGCTTTTCATGAACCCGGTTTCGGGGTCGTCGTCGGTCAGTGTCGCCGGGGCGGATGTTACCGACGAGAATTTCGGACTGGAGTTCGATTTCGATCTTGCCGCAGACTGTGCCTGTGGATATGAGGATGGTTTCTTTACTGAAACCTCGATCACCATCGACGGCGACATGGCGGACTGGGGTCTCGTTCTCTCCGATGGAGACAACAACGCCTGCGACGCCACCGACGATACCGACCTGGATTACCCAGTGCAGTCCACGGGGCGCAACCTGCTGCGCACCGCCGTAACCTATGACGGCTCGTACTTCTCCATGTGGACCCAGCGGGTCGGGCAGAGCAACAACACCCAGAACTTCATCTACTACGCCGACACCAGCAACGACGGCATCCTGCAGGCCGGCGAGCCGGTCATTGTGGCCCGCTGGCAGGGCAATACCGGTGCGGTGACTCTCGAGAAGTACATCTACGACGACCTCGGCAGCGGCGGGGACTCTCTGCTGGATATCAACGGCTTTGCAGACGGTTACTCGATGCCGGGCGATCTTACCCTGGACCATAGCATCACATGGCCGGCCGGCGCCGGACAGGGATCCACCACCGGCGCCACCGAAGGCACCCAGATGGAGTGGGCGGTCACCTGGGCCGAACTGGGCGTAGCCCCCGGTGCGGCGATCGGCTGGCATATCGGCAGCACCAATTCCAACCCGGGTTCTGCTGGGCTCGGCGCCCAGATCGATGACAACCTCGGTGGCTGTGGGGGCCAGTGCACCGGTTCCAACCAGTTCGGAGGCGTGTCGGGAGCTCCGGTTTCTACTGCACCGGGAGGTACGGTCTATGCGTACCACGTGTTCACCAATACCGGCAACGGCGATGATCGGTTCGACTTCACCTGGACTTCCAGCGGTGACTTCGTGCCGGCGAGTGTTACGTTCTACCAGGACCTGGGAACGGTCGGCCAGTACGATCCGGGTATCGACGTACTGCTGACGGATACGGACGGGGACTCAGATCCGGATACGGGCATTCTCGTCAGCGGCGAATCCTTCGACCTGCTCATCGCCATCGTGCTGCCGCCACCACCGGCGACCGGTTCCGCCACCGTGCAGGTCACGGCGACCTCCAATTTTGTTCCGGGTTGCGGCGGAACCGTCACTCCGGTATCGGGAACCACCGATGAACCGCTTTATATCGCGTCGGTGGATCTGCAGATCACCAAGGACGATGGCGTGGTCAGCGCCACGCCAGGCACCAGCCTGACGTATTCAATCATTGTGACAAACGTCGGGCCAGACGATTCCACCGATGCGGTCGTTGCCGACACTTTCGATGCCGCGGTATT
>CALZKF010000073.1 GCA_945787955.1 uncultured Acidobacteriota bacterium
CACGAAACCCGGGTTATGGGGACACCCTTGAACTATGGGTGTCCCTAAAACCCGGGTTTCGTGCCTGTCCCCTTTTTAGAAATCCGAGGCCGGTTTGCCGTCGATGTACAGTTCTACCGGCACGGCCCGGCCGTCCATGATCCGGACCTCAAGGTACGCCTCCCTTGCTTCTCCGTTTCTCCGGCGCATCGCCCTCTCCGCCTCGGGAGCCGCGTTTTCATCCATGTAGAACCGGTTGAACGGAAGATCGATCCGGACTTCGCCGTGACCCATCGGTCTCCAGTCGTGTTTCCCCACTCTGAGATAGGGTCGATCCGTCGGCGGATCGGGGAAGACATCCGCGGCCCGGGCGAAACCGTCCTCTCCTGTTTCGAAGCTGACGTACAGAGGGTCGATCCCGTGATCCAGGTCCGGGATTCCGGTTGCTCTCATTTCGCGAAAGCCCAGGGCAACGTAGCGCCCCCTCAGCAGGTCCACCGGATCCACCGGCGCGCAGCGGAACTTGAACGTCTCGCCGTTCCGAAGGACGTTCTCGTGCCGGGCCAGGATCCATCCCGGCACCGCCAACTGGGCGATCACCGCGACGGCGAACAGTCCGATCATCAAGTTACGGTTGTTCATGACGCCACCTCCTTCCGGGAGCGCTGGTACAGCCAGCCGTTGATCGCCAGGAACCCGGCGCCCACCACCATGAACGCCACACCCCGGACCAGGAACGTCAGGTCCATATCCAGGAACCGGGCCACAAACACCGCCAGCAGCAGGACCAGTCCGCCGTTCACCGTCCCCAGTTTGTTATGACGGAAACCGTAAATGCAAAGCGTCAATCCGACCGCCAGCACCGCCAGGTTGGCAATAACCGCCATGATCGACTGGGCGTTGTCCAGGCGCTGCACCAGGAAGCTGATCACGGACAGAACCGGAACCAGCATCAGGGCGGCCTGCTGGTAACGCTCTTCCTTCATCAGGCGGTACCCGCCGAAGACGGCCAGGGCGCAAAGTCCGGCGCCGATCAGGAACACGGTGAGATCACCAGGCGTATCGACGCCGCCGAAATCTTCGTTCCAACTGTCCCGGAACGTATACAGGAACAACAGCACCGCCAGTCCCATGGCGCCCAGGCTTCGGAACGGCGCCCTCCACCAGGCGCCGCTGGCGCCGTCCATTTCCAGGTACACGCCGAACAGGTAGAACAGAGCAAACATACCGGCCAGCAACAGACGCCACGCATTCCCGGCCTCAACGCCGATCCGGATGGCGGCCAGGGTGAGCGCGCCAGCGGCGGTCCAGTTCAACAGCAGGGTCAATCCTTCGTCACGATGGCTGCGGAACAGGTGCGCCATGAACGGCACCGCCAGGCCGGCCAGTGCCAGGAAGGCCAGGCCATGGACCAAATCGTCTCTGTAATCCATCCGGGCAAACATCCACCAGGCTGATCCGACCCATACCAGGGCCGCCGCCATGCGGGATCGCAGGGCATAGACCAGCGGCGCCGTGAGCAGCACCCATGCCAGCAGGATCGTTTCTATCTCCCAGGTGATCTGGTAGGTCTGGGCGATGAGGGCGATGGAGGCGACTACCGCACCGGACAGGAACACCGCCGCCCCTTCGGTCCAGGCTGCAGAATCCGGCTTCTTCAGTACGGCGAATCCGGCCGCAAGCTGGGCGACGATCAGAAGGGCGAAGGCCAGGACTGCCCGTGTCGGCCGGGAAAGCGCCTCCCAGTTATGGGCGAACAGCAGGATGATGCCGCCGCCCAGCAGCAGGGAACCGAGGGTGCCGATCAACACCATCGCCCCGGTTTTCCAGGGGGAGCGGGGCGGTGGGCCGTAATGCTGCTTCAGCCTGTCCGCCGTGGACGCGTCCACGATTCCGCCCTGAACAAGCTTCGGCAACTCTTCGTAAAGCCATCGAACAGGATGGATGGTCATGTCGGATCCTCCTGCCGGTCAGAAGTGCAATCCGCCTGCCAGACCATTTTGCCCGGAAACCTGCTAAAAGGGGACAGATCTATTTTCCAGGTGCGAACAACCCTGCGCAATCGCGAACGGGGACTGTCCCCGAAACTAGACCTGGATCAGGCCGAGTTCCTGAGTCCCCAGGTTCAGGGCGGTGTAGCCCGGGAACACGCTGTCCACGGTGGCGGCGGATGCGCCCATGTGGTCCCGCAGCAGTTCCCAGAACACGGCGCGGTAGTCGGTGCGCTCCAGCAGGTAGCGGCCGTCGATGCCGAACTGGACCCCGGCCGGCCAGGTCGACGGATCGCAGTTGTACACCCCGCCGTTGACACCGCCCCCTTCCAGGAACAGGCAACTGGCGTTGGCGTGATCGGTGCCGAAGCTGCCGTTCTCCCTGGACGTTCGCCCGAACTCCGACAGGGTCGTCACTGCAGTCTTGTGCCAGATCGAGGCGTAGTTGCGCGGCTCGTTGGTCGCGGCGCCGGACAGCACGATCCGCAGGGAGCGCAGTCCGTACGACAACCACGACAGCAGGACCGCCTGGGTGCCGCCGGCCTGGCCCTGGTTCTCGTGGGTGTCCCAGCCGTCGAGCTGGGCGCCGGCGATCCGGGTTCCGTTGGTGTTGGACGGGTCGCTTTCCAGGAGCGCCAGGGCGCACAGCTTCAGCGACTGGAAGAACGGGTACGAGCCGGCGTCGAACTTCTTGCCGCCCGGACCGGCCGGGTCGTCCGGGTTGGTTTCGTTACTGACCGGGAACAGGTGCCAGCCGGTGTCCGGGTCGGTGGGGTGCCAGCTGTCCTGGCCCCAGGAGGCATACTCGTCCAGAGTGTCGGTCAGCACCAGATCGGTCTGGGACAGCACCGGGCGGTACGGTTCCAGGCCGGCCAGCGCTTCGTAGCGCCGCCGCCACGCGCTGGTGAACTTGGCCCGCTTCGGATCGGGGAACAGGTAGTCGAACTGGTCCGGGTTGGCGACGTTGATGAACCGCTCGTCCCCCCGGGTCAGGAGCGGCGGGGTGGACTGCACCGTCAGCACCGGGATGTCGGCGCCGGCCGCCATGGCGTTCTCCTGGATATAGCGGTACAGCCAGCCCTCGAACAGCTTGCTTCGGGTCGGGTCACCGTTCTCCCAGATGCGCTGGCCGTCGAAGTGGGAATGGGAACTGTGGTGGTAACCGATCCGGTGCAGCACCGCCAGGTCGCCGGCGTTGTACGGCTCCACCAGGTACTCCAGCGCCGGGTGCAGCGAGGCGAAGCCGTTGCCCAGGTCGATCGCCTCCGCCGGCGGGATGTACAGCGTCGGCCGGTTGGTGCTGTTGTAGTCCGGATCGCCGTGGGGGATGACGGCGTTGATCCCGTCGTTGCCGCCTCGCAGGAAAATGAACAGCAACCGTGCGTCGGCGTCCGCCATGGCGAACGCCTGCTGCACCAGGGAGGTCGGCAGCAGCGAGCTGACGCCGAAGCCGGTGAGGGTCAGGCCGCAGCCCCGCAGGAACGACCGCCGTGAACAGGAACCGTTGTGTCTGTGTTTCATGGCCGCCCCCTACTGTTCCTGGAACTGGGCGTAGCCCAGGAGAAAACCGACGGTTTCACGGATACGCAGATCGTCGTAGTCGCTGACGATGCCGTTGTCGTCGGTGTCGAGGTAGTCGATCGCCTCCTGGCGCTCCTCCGGTGTCAGCGCCCCGCCGAACAGGATGTCGATGAAGAAGTCGACGATGGCGGCGGAGTTTCCCGGTGCGGTGGAGATACCGTTGGCCTGCAGCAGCGGGATGATGTCGGCGCCGAAGTCCGGCTCGGTAACCGGGTCGTTGTGGGTGCTGAACTGCAGGCCGAAGTTCTGCCGCTCCAGCATGTTGTTTGTGCCGATCCAGTCGCCGCCGATCTCGCTGTACCCTTCCGGGGTCAGCAGGAAGTACGGGATGTGCTGCAGCAGGGCGATGTAGTTGATCACCCCCAGGGCGCCGTCGGTCTTGCCTCGCACCGCCCGCATGGCGCTGATCAGGTGCTCCACCGGCGTCTTGATCTTGTCCCGGACCCGGTCCGGGTCCCGCAGGGCCGGCAGGGTCAGAACCGCCCGCAGCACCTCCCCCATGTCGCCGACGCCGTTGGGGTTGCCGGCGTCGTTCCACTCCGCCACCACCGCGTCGATCATGCCCTGGGTCGGGTTTTCGGTGACGAAGCGCTGAATCAGTTTCCGGGCGATGAACGCCGCCGTGGCCGGGTGGGCGACGATGGCGTCCAGGGCCAGGGTCAGGTCGTCGGCCCCGGCGGCGGTCGGTTGACCAACGCCGTCACAGCTGTCCGGGATGAACGTCTCCTGAACGGTTCCGGCGAACAGGACTTTGGAACCGCAGTCGTGGTTCGGGATGTTGAAGTTGGCCACGAACTCCCGGCCCTCCCGCCAGTGCCGGATATCGCACGGGTCCAGGGGATCGGTAGTACCGGTGAGCTTGGCGCAGACGTTCCATCCGGTCATGATCCGGGCCAGTTCCTCGATGTCGCTGTGAACGTAGGTGTCCACGTCCATGGTGTGCAGTTCCAGCAGCTCCCGGGCGAAGTTCTCGTTAGGCGCCACGGCGATGTTGTTGAACGTGTCGAGGAAGTAGATCATCGCCGGGCTCCTGGCGCTGAACTCCACCATCTCCCCGAACGTGCCGTAGAACGCCAGGTCCCGGAACGTCTCCTGTTCGAGGTACTCGTCGGAGGCGGCCCGCAGCAGGGCCCGGGCCGGGAAGTTCGGGTCGCAGTTCGGCAGCGCCGGCTGGCCGCACGGCGGGAACAGCCCGGTGTAGTACTGGTACACCGACCCGATGTAAGTGCTGAAGTGGTTGGAGAAGAAGCTGGCGACATGCTGTTCCAGCTGGCGCCGGGCGTAGGTCCCCTTGACCAGGTCCAGGGCGAGGAGTTCCAGGTGATCGTCCGGCGGCTCCAGCGGCGCCAGTCGCGTATTCAGCACCGTGTTGCTGGATTCGTCGATGGACAGCGGGTCGAGCTGCTCGTCGATGTAGGCGTCGAACCCCAGGGCGGCGAGTCGATTGCTTGTCCACTCGTCCCAACCGTACCCGAGACGGTCCAGGTAATGGTTGCGCATGACCGTGTCGCAGGAGCCCAGCAGGTCACGGTCCCCTCCGCCGGTCACCGTTCCCGGTGTCCCTTCACCGGCGGCGGCTTCGGCAGTCACCAGGTAGAAGAACGCCTGGCCCAGAGCCGGATCGGCCGGGGACGGGAACGAAGTGGCGGTGATCTCGTCACCGTGGCAACGGGGTGGATTGCCTGAATGCAGCCAGGAGGTCAAGCCGCGGTAGACGTTGTAGTCCTGGGCGCCTCCTGCCGGGTCCCAGGAGATCGTGCCGGAGCCATCGAGAACAACGCCGGTGACCTCGCCGGGAACCTGGGCAAACAGGGGGATCGATCCGGCACACACCATAATAATGATAAGCGCGGCGAACGAAGTTCGGCGTGGAGTTCTCATAATGTCCCCCGTTCTGTCCTGTCATGTTCTTCAAGAATTACGGACAGGAGGGTAAACTGTCAAGTAAAAGGGGTCAGGCACCTTTTTTGCCCCTCCTGATGCCGTAACCGCATCTCCAGTTGATCTTCCCGAGCTCCCCGGGAGATGATTTCGCTTCGTTATCAATGGCCTGGGGGGAGACAGCTCCACAACCAAAGGAGAATCGTCCGTGAAAAAACGAACTCTACTTGTATGCCTCGTGATCGCCCTGTGCATCGGCACCGCCGGCGCAACCACGCTGGTCAAAATGGAATTTGCCGATATGGCCCGAGAGGCCGATCGGGTGGTCATCGGTACGGTGACCCATACCGAAGGGATCTGGGACAGTACCGGCACCTTCATCCACACCCTGGTGAACGTGGACGTGAACCGCTACGTGACCGGCGCCGGCCCCGTCTCCCTGGTTATCCAGACACCCGGCGGCCGCATCGGTGACCAGGGTATGGTCGCCCAGGGCGCCGCCACCTTTGAAGTCGGTGAAACCGCACTGATCTTCCTGACCGCCTGGGAAGACGGCACCCCCAAGGTCCTCGGCTACGTCCAGGGCAAATCAACCGTCCTCGAGAGCTCGTTCGACGCACCCCGCCTGATGGGCGGTGTGGCCGATGGCCGCAGCCTCCGTTCCGTGGTCAACGAACTGGTCCATGGTCCCGACCACACCATCCCGCTGCGGCGCGTGAATTAGGGGAGTGATGATATGAAAAAGAGAACAACCATCGCTCTTCTGGCAACTCTGTTCATCCTGGCCGGCTCCGCCTCCATGGGGTACGTCCTGTTCAACCCGCCGATGAAATGGCACAGCGGAGATCTGGCCCGGAACATCTCCATCCGCGCCGGCGGGCACGGCAGCGTGAATGATGGATCCGGCGGCGTATCCGCCATCGAGGCCGCCATCGCCTCCAGCTGGAACGGGGCGGTGCCGGGCACCCTGACCTCCACCACTGTGGAAGCCAGCCCGCCGGCCTCCATCGGCGACGGCATCTCCACCATGCACTTCAACGTCGCCGGCACCGGCTGTTCCGGTTCCTGCCTGGCGGTAACCATCACGCCGTACCCCTCGACTTCGGCGATCGAAACCGTGAACGGCGTCGATTTCCAGAAGCTGGACGATGCGGACATCTTCTTCAACCCGTCCAGCAAGTTCTACTCCAGCAATGAAGCAGACGGATGCAAGCGGGAGTACCACATCGAATCGGTGGCGGTCCACGAAGTCGGCCACCTGCTGGCCCTGGACCACACCCCGAACACCAGCGCCACCATGTACGCCTACACCGACAAGTGCAATGAGACCGGCGTATCCCTGGCCGCCGACGATATCGACGGCATCAACTGCATCTACACCAACGGCGCCGGTTGCGGCAGCGGTTGTGTCGCCAACACCCTGATTGTGGACCGCACCGAGTGCAGCTCACCTCCAAAGGGCAAAAACAGAGGCGACTTCGTGGTGGAAACATGGATCGTGGACAACTGCGGCGGCCCGGCTGCAGGCGCCACCGTGACCATCGACGTCACCGATCCGTCCGGCACACCGTTGACCTGCAGCGGCGATACCAGTTCCAGCGGCAGGCTGGCCTGTTCTCTGGACAACCCGCCGTCCGGCCTGTACCAGAGCACCGTTTCCAACGTATCCAAAGCCGGCCATTCCTGGTCCGGCGGCGAATGCGGCAGCGGAGCCTGCGACTGCAGCATTACGATCAATTAGGGAAAGGGGGACCGTCCCCATTTTTTGCGGTAACTGAATAAAGGGGTCAGGCACTTTAACCCGGGTTAAGGTGCCTGACCCCGAAATTGCCTAGAGGCCTTCGCCCAGGTACAGCGTCGAGAGGTACCGCCGGAAGCTGTACAGGTAGGCGCGGCCGTCGGGGGTGACGGCGACCGGGCCGATGTTGATCAGCCCTGCCGGCGATGACGGCATCAGCTCCAGGAACGGTTCCCGCTTGCCGGTGTCGAGATTGAGGCGCTCGATCATCATGGGGACCTGGCCGCGGCGCCCGACATACAAGGTCCGACCGTCCAGGCTCCACCCGACCACGTTATCGGTGGCCACCAGACCTGGAATCGGTTGCGGCTCTCCACCGTCCAGCGGCAGCATCTGTGGCGGACCGCTCCGGGGGTTGACGATCACCTTCCGTTGCGCCGCGTTGCGGATCACCACTGCATACGCACCATCCTCCGGGGAAACCTGTTTCACTGAGTCGCTGTCAGGATCGTACAGGTACACAGCCGTCTGGCCGTCACCCTTCCTCCCGGACAGCACGATCTCGTCACCCCGGCCGGTGAAGAATCCGATGAGCTGTGAGAAACCGGTGAGTGTCAGCTCCCGGGTCTGGCCGGTTCCGGTGGGGTAGATCATCAGTTTGCTGCGGTCCTCGATCGCCGTGGACAGGATCCGGGTGCCGTCCGGGTGCAGGTCCCAGGCCTGGCCCCGGCCGAGGCGGACCGCCGGCCCGCCTGGAGTGGAGCGGATGTAGCTGCCGTACTGGGCCCCTCCGCCCTCGCCTTGCTCGGTGAATACGATCTTCATGCCGTCATCGGAGATCGCTCCGGGGAACGACCAGTCCAGCCAGGACAGCGGGACCTCCCGGTCCCCGCCGGGAGGGCGGCCGAAGATCTTCCGGGCCGCCGTATTGCGGCTGATCAGGTAACGGCCCTCGGAGTCGATGTCGTGCAGGCGCATGTCCACCGGTGCGCTTGAGATCACACGGATGTTGCCGTCCAGGTCGATGCCGTGGATGCCGCGGATGGTGCCGGTCCGGCCGGCGGTGAACCGGATCTCGTCGGAGTCGGGGGACCAGGCAACCCCTCGCAGCGAGCTCCAGATCTCCCCGATCTGACGCTCGTTCCCATCAAGGTCGACTACCGAGATGTATCCGCGGTCGTCCCCCAGGCCGGGATGGTTGGCGAAGGCGAGCCGGCTGCCGTCGGGGGCGAACCGCAGGTCGGCGATCCAGCCGCCGGACTGGTACAGCTCGTTCCCCGGAGGGTACTCCAGTATCGAGTTGCCGTTCTCCACCCGGACGATGGCCAGGTCGTCGCCGGCCGGATCCCATTCGGCGGAAGCGATCAGGTCCTGCATCCTGCGTGGTGCTCCGCCTCCCAGCGGCATCCGGGCCAGTGTGCCGATGGGCGACCAGCCGGCCCGGAACCGGGGCTGCAGCAGCAGCGCCAGCTCCCCCTTGCTGGAGATCGAGAGGATCTCGGCGTCCTCCACCCCCAGCGGACGGGATTCGGGGCTGCCCTGGTGGACGGTATAGAGCTGCTGCCGGTGGCTGTCCCAGGCGGCGGAGTACACCACCGTGCCGTCCGCCGCGAACCGGGCGCTGGCGATCGCCCCTTCCCGGTAGGTCAGCTGCGTATAGTTGGCGTTGGCGTTGCCGGATTCGCCGGTACCGCGTCCCAGCATAACGCCGGCAACCAGAAGCAGTACACCCAGCAGCGGCAGCACCCACAACCGGTGCCTGCGGCCGGTCGGCCCGGAATAAACCGCTTCCATTTCCCTTGAATACGTTGTGGACGTTCCCAGGGCGTTCTCCACGGCGAACGCCAGATCGCTGGCCGACTGGAACCGCTCGGCAGGTTGTTTCTCGAGGCAGCGCAGCACCACCCGTTCCATGGCCGCCGGCATCCGGCCTCCGGAAACCGTGTCGCTGGCCGGCGGCGTCGGATCTTCCCGGAGCACCGCGGTCAAGGTCTCGGGAGCCGAGTCCCGGTGAAACGGTTTTACCCCGGTGAGCATCTCGTAAAGCAGTGTCCCCAGGGAGAAAATATCCGAGCGGTGATCGACCTCCTGGCCCCGGGCCTGCTCCGGTGACATGTAATCGACAGTACCCATGATCGAGCCGGGAGAGGTCAGCACTGTGGCGGTCGGCGAGTGGGTCTCGTCGCCCTGATCCAGCCCACCGGGTCCCGACGAGGCGGCCAGTCCGAAATCAAGGATCTTCGCCCGGCTCTCATCGGTGAGGAAAATATTCTCCGGTTTCAGGTCCCGATGGACGATCCCTTTGCTATGGGCCGCTGCCAGACCCCGGGCGACCTGCCGGGCGATATCCGCCGCTTTCCGCGCCGGCAGTGGACCGTCGGCCAACGCCTCCCGAAGCGAGCGGCCTTCCAGCAGTTCGGTAACCATGAAAACGGTTTCGCCTTCACTGCGAAAATCGAACACCGACATGATGTTGGGGTGGGCCAGGGCGGCAACCGCCTTCGCTTCCCGCTCGAACCGTCCCAGCCGGGCCGGATTGTAGGCCACCTCTTCCGGCAGGATCTTGATCGCCACTTCCCGGTCCAGGGTGGTATCGACCGCTTTCCAGACCACACCCATCCCGCCCTCACCGATCTTCTCGATCAGGCGGTAGTGCAGCAGTTCTTTCCCAGGTTCGAAAGACATGGCGCGGATTGTACACGAAAAAGGGGTTTTAAAAAGGGGTCAGACCCCTTTTCGCCTTCCCGACAGGTCAGATCAGGAACGACACGATGATCAGGATCAGGAAGGCGGCCGGGAAGATCAGCCTCGCCCGGCGATCCCACATCTGGGCTTGCTCCAGCCGGCCTGAGGCGGCCAGGCGGGTGGTCACGACCGCCTGCATCAGGGTCAGGAAGACCATCACGGTGGAGACCATGATGAAGGTATCCAGCCGGGTCAGGTAGGCGACCTTCGGCAGGGCGGTGCCTATGGCGAAACGGTAGGCGATCAGCGTCAGCATGGTGGTGGTGGCGATGCTGAGCTGGGGAGAGGCCAGCGACGGGTCGATCCAGAATACCGCCCACGACATCATCACGATCAGGATCAGCGGCAGGATGACCTTGACTGCGTGGTAACCGTATCGGCGGCTGCCAAGGTAGGTACTGCGGATGGACGCGATGGTGCGGTCGGAGTACACGGAATGGTACGGTTCGGCCACCATCTCGGACCCGGTGATTTCGAAATCGGGCATGACAAGATCGGGAGAAAACCACTGTTCGAAGCCTGCGGCCGGCACCAGGGCAACTTGATCCGGTGAAAAACCTGCCGCCAACAACTGGATGGTCAGCTTTTGGGTATCCATCGGATAGTCATGCAGGTCCATCGCCTGGGTGAAGTCGCCCCACACTCTCTGGCGGTAGAGCACGGTACCGTCAGGATGGACCTCCAGCTGTTCTGGGAAGGTCGACGACAGTTTCTGCTGGTTCAGCACCTGCAGGTGAGGGTGCCATATTTCGTCCATGCCTCGTATAACCGGGCCCTGGCCGTTGTGCTGCAGACGCAGGTCGGTCCAGCTGTACTCCAGGTAGACGTTGGCGGTGAAGCTCTGCCGTCCGCTGTCGATAGCGTTGATATCCAGGGTATATATCAGCACCGTTACCTCCACCGGCCCGTCGGAAACCGGAGGGTTGAGGTCGGCAGCCGATACTGCGCCTGCACCGAGCATAGTCAGCAAAGTCAGGACAAGGGTCGTTCTTTTCATCCCAATCTCCCTGCAAAGAAGGTATCAAAGGAGTCAGGCACATTGTCGCCTATTCCAGGGTCAGCATCCAGACGTCGCCCTCGGTCGGCCGGTGGTTGACGTACAGGGTGCGGTCGTCCGGCGCCAGCAGCAGATCGGACGGGCCGGGGACGCCGGGGAGCGGTGTGATGCTGTCGTCGGTCACGTTCCAGATCAGCGCCTCGTGTTGCAGATTGCCCCAGCCTAAAATCCGGCGGCTGTCGGCGAACCAGGACATCTCCGCATTGACCAGCCACAGGCCCCGATCCTGGCTGGCTTTGAGGATCTCTCCGGTCTGGAAGTCATAGACCGCCATTTCCCGGAATCCGATCTCCGTATAGACCACCAGGTACCGGCCGTCACCGGACCAGGTCCGCCGGGCTCCGACCCCTTCGATGCGGCCGTCATCCGCCTCCACCCAGAGGCCATCCTCCGGCGCTGCCGGATCCGGTTGGAGGATGAGGGTTGCAACCTCCCCTACGAAGCTGAGGTTGACCGCGACCCGGTCCCCGTTCGGATCCCAGATCACATCCGACGAACCTCCTTCCCGGATGCGCTGCAGCCCGGTGCCGTCAGGCCGCAGCCGCCAGGGCTGGTAACTGCCGTCCCGGTTGCTGTACATCGCCAGCCATTCGCCGTCGCCGGACCACACCGGGCCCCGGTTGCGATGGTGGTCGTCGGTGAGTCGTCGCCGGTTCCCGCTTTTGAGATCCAGGGTGACGATGTTTTCCCATGGCCGGTTGGTACGGTAAACCAGGGTGCTGCCGTCAGGGGAAAGGTCCGCCTGCATCAACGGATCGGAACTCCTGAGCAGCACCTCCGGTTCGCCGGCCAGCCGCTGCCGGTCCGGGTCGAACGGGTACGCCATGAGCACGCCGGATGTGTCCCGCATGGAGACCACCAGCCGGCTGCCGTCGGCGGACAGGCTGGACTCCCAGGCCGGCATGACGCCGATGGTCACCGGTTCCGGGTCACCTACAGGCCGGCCGCTGTCCGGATCGATGGCGATCCGCCACACGTCCGGGTTGCCACCCCGGTCACTGTGGAAGTACAGAGCCCGTCCGTCGGCAGCCCACAGCGGCTCCCAGTCGGTGTACGGGTCCTGGGTCACAACCACCGGCTCTCCACCGTCGACGTCGACGATCCGCAGGTCCCGCTGTCCGTTGACCTCGGTCCAGTACGCGATCCGCCTGCCGTCCGGCGACCACCGGGGGCCGACACCGTCTTCTCCCACGTTCAGGTCCCGGGTCTCACCGGTGGCCACATCCACGATGAAAACCCGGCTGTCGGTAGTCCGGCTGTACGGATTGTTGACCTGCTCGGTGGCGGCCACCAGCTTGGCGCCGTCGGGGGACCAGGATGGATGGGTCCCTTCCGCGACCACCCGTCGGGGAGATTCGCCGGTGGCGCCCATGATGAACAGGCCGCCCCCTTCCCGTTCCGAAGCAAAGGCGATGTATTGGCCGTCGGGGGAGAACGCCGG
>CALZKF010000074.1 GCA_945787955.1 uncultured Acidobacteriota bacterium
TCCAGATCGATCAGGTTGACGCAACGTTCTCCGCTGACCACTCCCATTTCGGCGCCGGGAATGACCGCGGCCCAGTTCCCGCACCGTTCGCTGTCGGCGATTTCGACGATATGGGACGGATCGGTGGCGTCCAGGATCCGGGTTCTCTCCGTGCTCCACTGGTAGTCCGATGCCGGCACGATGATCCGGCGCCGACCGGCACTCCCGCCGATCGCAATCCGGCCCTCCCGGTTACCGATGGTCTCCCAGTTCAGAAGCGTCCCTGCAGCAGGATTGAGGGCGAACAGGTGGCCCTGGCTGCTGTACCCGATCACGTAGGGGCTCCCCGGAACTCCGCTGAACCCGTAGTCCAGAACCGTAGGAGGCGGGAACCGGACCCGCAGCACTTCCTGGAGGCCGGTATCCGGATCGTCTGCTTCGGGAACGGCTGCCAGCTCTGCCGCTGCCTCCGCCCGGGCGGCGTGCTCCTGGCGGATCTGTTCCAGATCTTCAGGCGGCTCGGCTGCAAACAGAGGGGTCAGGAGGAGAACGAACCCTCCGCAGAGGACGGTCAGGATCTTTGCGGCATTCATGTCTTCCACCCCCCAGGCGGACGACTCCCCTGCCTTAAAGATACCTCGGAGCGCTCCGGGAGATGCCGGAAAAGTTGGATTATGCCGTCAGACCATGATCCGACCAGGGACCTGCCGGTTGAATTCCGGCAGGCCCCTGGGAAAACCGCTACTCGGCCGGGACGTAGGACAGGTCCGGACGGTGCATCACGGCGTAATTCTCCTGCCACTTGATGGCGGAGGTGATCGCCTCCATGAGGGCGTCGGTCTGTATGCGGCCCCGGGCCTCTTCCAGCATCTTCCACATGTTGATGCCGTCATCGGCGAAGGACGCCCAGTTGTCGTGGGGGATGGCCAGGATGGCGGTGCCGCCGTCATGGCCGGACACCCCGATGCCCCAGGCCCAGTTCCAGGGAATGTCATCGTTCCCCTTCAGGAACTCGGAGATGACACCCAGGGCGTGGAAGAACCCTTCCTCCATTCCCGGCTTCAGATGGAACACGGTCAGTTCCACCATGTTCGGGGTGCCGATGGATTCTGGCCAGTTGGACAGGTTCAGGTCCCACTTGGTGACCCGGGTGATGTTGTGCTTGGCATGGGGCATCATGTTGTTCATGACGTCCTCGATGTCCCCTTCCACTCCAGGATCGTGGTCCAGTCCTTCCCAGCCGCTGAACGTGGCGCGGATGGAGTAGGTCCCGGTCTTCTTGCCGGTGAGCTGGACCCAGGTGTTCCAGGCCTGGGGATCGCCGGCCTTCTTGTGCAGCGCCCAGTGCTTCTTGAGAGATCCCTCGAACGCCAGTTCGTGGCCGGCCTGGGGCATGACGTCGTGGGACATGGCGATCAGGGTCGGTTTTTCTTCGTGGTTGTCGGCCATCACCGGCGCGATGGCCGCCAGAGCGCAGACCATCAGAATCAGGATCGTTCTCTTCTTCAATTGCTTCTCCCCTCTCCCGGCAGGACCACCGGGATTCCATGGGCGGACTTCGCCCTGTAAACTCAGCGTCCGCAGAATCGGGACGCAACTCTCTCCCGTCAAGAAGATCGGATAGAGGTTAGGTATCACGCCGCCGGGAACAGGGTCAAGCTAACGCTGCATCTCCTGGAGCTTCCGGGCCGCTTCCCGGGCCCTGCGGTCCATCTCCACCGCCCCGGTGCGGTTGCCGGTACGGGCGTAAGCTTCCGACAGCGAACTGAGGGCCCGGGGGTAATCGGGCCAGATCGATACCACCTGTTCCAGGATCGGGATCGCCAGGTCGGGGCGGTTGTCCTGGCGGAGCCGGATGTTCCCCAGGGTGGTCAGGCTTTTGACGGCCCGGGGACTGGCCGCCGCCGTCGCTTCATACAGGGCGGTGGAGCTCCGGAAGTCGGTGGTCCGGATTCCGGTGCGCACACCGGCCAGGAGCACCGCAACGGCCATCAGCGCAACTATCGACGCCGTCGACCACCTCAACCGGGACAGGCCGAACCCGGCCAGCCCGCATGCGAAGGATAACGGCAGGTAGGCCAACCGCTCTGCAAAGTTGGCTCCGATCGGAACCAGCACGTTGGCGGTGACGGCAAACCCGGCGGCAACGGCAACCCATAAAAACAGACCTGTCACTGAACGCTTCCGGAGCAGCCACGCCACCGTGAACCACGCTGCAAGAAATATCAGCGCCAGCGGCGCCGCCCAGACAAGATCCAGGACCGGCAACTGATCGTAGGCCCAGTCGATGCTCAGGGTCTTTGGCCAGATCATCTTGTATCCGTAGTACCCCTGGAGCAATACGGCGTTGGCGATCCGAGCCGGCGCATCCACAGCCACGAGAGGATTGTCCACGAAGAACGGCGCCTTGGTCCCCCACCCTACGGCGCTGCCGCGGACCAACAGGAACAGGCCCAGCACGCCGAGATAAACCGCACCGTGCAGCAACCGGACCAGTCGCGACGTCGCCGGTTCCTTGCGCTGCAGGAACACCCAGACAATTCCGATACCGATCCAGACCGCGGCGCTCTCCTTGGAAGCCAAAGCGAGCAGGAACAGGATCGCCGACAGCAGGAGCCGCCATCCACCGAAGCCGGTGCGGCGTGACAGCTGCACATAGAGAATGAATGCTGCGATACCGAACAGCGCCGCCAGCATCTCGGCCCGACCGACGATCCAGAGCACCGCCTCACTCCCGAGAGGGTGCACGGCAAACAACGCCGCCCCGAACCAGGCGCCGTTCCTGCTCCCTGCCGGCAACACGTTGAGAAGCAACCAGGCCAGCATCAACACGACACCGGCATGGAGCAGCAGGTTGACGATCCGGAACGATACCGACCCGCCGCCGTACCGCAGGTTCCACATCAGGGACAGGACGGTGACCGGGCGGTACAGGTCCGACCCTTCCATCCGTGTGCCGGCCCAGTAGTCGGCCTGGAACAGGGAGGCCGCCGTCGCTTCATCCGCCAGCCAGGCGTTTCCGATCAGGAGCGCCCGGTCGTCATGGATGACCGGGTTACTTAAAGAGGATAGGTACGGAATCAGAGCCAGAACCGCCAGCAGAACCCAGAGGAGTACCCGGAAGCGACCTTCCCGTTTCGGCCCCACGTCAGTTCCCGTTCCGCGCCCTGCCGGTGTTTTTGAAATCACATCGGACGGCGAATTCTAAAAGTTTGGCGTACACGGCATCGGTAATCGGAGGATGGGCCCTGTACTTCTCCCCCAGATGGGCCCGGACGGACGCCGTGTCGAAACGGGCCTCATGAGTGACATAGGGCAGAAACCGATCGATCCGCTCCTCCAGCATGCCCTGGATCCCGTCCAGGAACCGCCTCTTTCCTTCCTGATAAACACCGTCCCGCCATTCGAAGCGGTACCCGTCCACCATCAGGGCATTCATGGAGCGTTCGACAACATCCTGCACCCGGGGTGGAGAATCGTTGACCACGTGGAATGTACGGCCCGGAGCCGGTTTCCCCATCGCCGCAACCATGGTCCGCGCCATCCAGTCGGAAGCGATCAGGTTCAATGTGGATTCGGAGGAGACTCGGAAGTGAATCGGCATGTTCCATCTCCCGTTCTCCGTGGTGACACCCTCGGCGGCGATTCGGCGAAGCATGTCCGCCGGCTGTTGGGAAAGATATTTTTTCAGATGATGAACCGCTTTGAAAAACCCGTAGTAGCCGGTAAACGAGGGCGTGTACCCGGATTCCATGTCTCCGACGCAGATGGAAAGACGATAAATCGTCCATTGGCCGTCCTGCCATTGGCGGACCTGCCGCTCTCCTTCCGCCTTGCTCTCCTCATACACGTTCCGGAAGGCTTGCCCGTTGAACAGATCCTCTTCGAACAACTCGTCATTGCCTCCGGCCACATAGGCGGTGGAAATATGATGAAAATGAGGGACACACAGCGTCGATGCCAGTTCCAACATGTTCCTTGTTCCTGAAACATTAACCTCGGTCGCCACGGAATGATCGGATTTCTCAAAACTGATCGAGGCCGCGCAATGAACGACGCTGGAGATCTTTCCCCTCCATCGAGCGATGTCGGCCTCAGAGAGTCCGGCCAGCGGAAGAGTCACATCCCCCGTCAGGATCCGGTTGGCATCCCCGGATCCTCCCAGGATCCGACCCAGTCTTTCTCGTGGGATCTGTCCGCCCTTCTCACGGGTCAGAAACAGAAGATCGTATCCCGCTTTGCGCAGGCTGTGCGCCAGAGTCGAGCCTACCGCACCGGTTCCACCGCTAAGAAGAGCTGTAGCCATATGCGGGCAGCCTACCTTCAAAGCCCGAAACCTGGCAAGTTTTCCGTGTTGGTGAGCATGAGGCGGTACCGCCTGCAATCGGAGAGCGGAATCGGAACGGATCCAGCGTTACCCGCACCGGATATCGCTTGTCGGCAGGCAATCTCCGGCATATGCTCACTCGGGGGCTTCAACTCGTGGGGATTTCATCCGAAAACCAGGCCGCGGGGCAAGACGTAGTTCTAACCGCGGTATCTTGCGCAGGTCCTTGGGGGCTGGCAGCCAGCCCCCAGGAACTGGACCCGGTGGTGGAGAGAGAGATTGCCCCTCGGTTCCGGATGGCCGCCCCCCAGGCGATGGATATCACAGCAGCGAACATCCCCCACCGGCAGGCCCGGTATCTCGGTCGAAACTGCCGGCTGGCCCTGGCCGCCGCCTGGGACGCACTGCGGAAGGCCGACTACCACACCGACCCTGCCCTTCGGGAGCGGTTGGGGATCGTGTTCGCCACCTCTCCCGGCCCGGACGACCCGGAAACTTCCGCTGCGATCCTCCTTGCTTCCGAAAATGAAGGGGAGCATGGACGCCCATCCCTGGCTGCCGCTCTCAAAACCTACCGTGAGCGCCGCACCGCCGTACAGTACCTGCTCTCCATGGAGACCGCGGTGGTTGGGCAGGTGGGGTGCGCCCTGGCCGCCCGGGGCCCCTCTCACGCTGTCACCACACCCGGTCTCGCAGGGGGAGCCCAGGCGCTGGTACGTGGGATCCTGGCGGTGTCCAGGGGAGACGCTCCTGCCGTGGTGGCGGGAGGAGTCCTGTCCTCTGAGGATCGATCCTGCCGTGTTGCACCCGCCATGGAGGCAGCGGGAGCCGTAGTCCTTGAGAATCGAAACGACGCCCTGGCCCGGGGCCGGACTCCCCTTGCCACGATGACTATCGAATTCGAGAGATTCGGCCTTACCGGCCCGGAGGAGGCCGTGGTGGTCCTGGAATCGGAACCCGGCGAACCATACGCTGGAGCCGCCACGCCGTTCCTGGCCCTGGCCGGACTTCTTCATGGGACTTCACCTTCGGCCGGAACGCTCCTTGAGTTCCGGAGCGTTCACGGACACTCCGTGGGGATCCGCCTGTGATCCGGCAGGTCTCCATCGTCGGTTCGGGAGCGGTATCCAATGCCGGCCTCGATGGGGACGGCCTGTGGTCGTCGCTCCTGGCCGGCAGGAGCGGAATCGGTCCCTTGCAACATTTGGACGCCAGTGAGTTTCCGGTGCAGGTCGCCGGTGTGGTGAATACTCCCTTCCATCGCTTCTGCCCGCCCTGTCCCTGGAGAGACGATCTCTCTTCCCGACCGACCATGAGGAACCCACGCCTCCTGGCCGGGGCCGTCGCTCAGGCGCTGGTCGGCTGCGGCTGGATCGACGGAGAAGGCAGGATCGGAAACCGTCCCGGTGGGATCCCTCCCGAACGAAGCGGGGTCTACACTGCCGTCCGCCACGAGGAGTCGGAGGAACGGTATGAGTTTGCTCTTAGGATTGCGGACGATCTGGACCTTCGGGGACCGCACCTCTCGCTCCACGATGCCTGCGCCACCGGAACCGCATTGCTCGGAGAGGCGTTCCGTGACCTTCGGGATGGACGGGCGGATCTTGCGGTGGTGGCTGCCGCCAATGCGGACCTTACCGCGGAAACGCTCTGCCACTATGTCTTGCTGGGCGCCCTGTCGGAAGGAACGGGACCGGACGCCTGCCGGCCGTTCCACAGGGATCGGGACGGCTTTGTCCGGGCGGAAGGCGCCGCCTGTCTGGTCCTGGCGGCAGGTTCACCTAAGGAATCGAAAGACCGGGTGAGGATCACGGGATACGGTACCTCCGCCGACGCATATCGGATTACAGCAGGGCACCCAGAAGAACGAGGGCTGGTCCTGGCTCTCCTGGCCTGTCTGCAAGACGCAGGGATCGGGCCTGAGGACGTGGAGCATATCAACGCTCACGGCACCGGCACCCGGCTCAACGATCTACACGAAGCCCGGGCCCTCTATAAGGTGTTCGGCGACCGCGCCGCCACGATTCCGGTGACCGCCGTCAAGTCGGTCACCGGCCATGCATCGTTCGCATCCGGATTGCTGGAGGCTATCGTCAGCGCTCGAACTTTGCTGGAAGGACGGATCCCGCCCACCGCCCATCTCGCAATTTTGGATCCCGAGCTTCCTCCTCTGGATGTCGTCCGGGATACGCCGCGATCCCTTGCGGTGAGGAATGTCCTGAGTATTTCGTCGGCCTTCGGCGGGTTGAACGCGGCGGTGTTGCTTACCGGCCCTGCCGCCCCATGACGGCGTATGATTTGACCTCGCTCCCAACTCCCTCCGCAAGAGCGTCCAGCTCCGATTGGGGGGCGATGCCGCTGTGCAAGGAGAAGTTCAGCGCCAGGCGCCTGCGGTTGCGCTTGATGGTGAGAACCAGCCCGAGAGGCGGAGCGGACGTGACGTAGCCCGATCCGGTCCCGGGACAGCCCAGCACAAGATGTTTCATGGTCCTGGCCTCTTCCCCTTCGCCGAAGTGGCCCAAGTATCGCCGGGAGAAATCGGACCCTACGTACGAGAACAGCAACAGTCCGCAGGAGGCAACCTTGTCCACGATCCCGGGAGTCATTCGCCGCGGCGCCCGAACCAACAGGGAGAGGGCCAGGAAATGCCCCAAGGGCAACTCAGAGCCTTTCTGTCTTCTCGACCGTAACGACATGGCATCCAGAAAAGGGCCCGGCTCCTTCAAGTCCGCCTCCTTCAGTTCGATGCCGGCGGCGGTCTCAAAATTCCCCAAGGCGTACTCCTCGTCGGAAGGGCGGCGGAGATTGAAGGTGGTGGCCATGGGAAGGGTGTCCTCCAGCAGGCCGATCCGCCTTCCCCATGTGAAAAAGGCGCGGGCGGAAGCGGCTTGCAGCAATTCATTCAGCGTCGCTTCCCGCAGGCTCAGTAACTCGCCCAACCCGGAGAGCTCCGGGTCGTCCAGGTCCAGGTTCAAGGTCCGGTGGAGAGACCGGGTGTCGTCCGCCGTATTCCTTCCGGGGACCGGCACCGGCCGGATGCGGCCCTCTTGATGGAGAAGAGCCAGACCCTTGCCCACCACACGGGCCAGATGGCGCCCTGCCCGCACACGGCTCCGATACCCGAGTTGCAGAGCGGCGAACCGCCACTCCGACAGATCCACGATTCGCGGGAGAGGGACATCCCCCAGTGTGCGACCGGCCAGGGCGGCTGCGTACAGACGCTTGATGGCATAAAAGATGAAGCCACAGGAAGCGCCGTCGTAAACCGCATGGTGCAGCGTTGTGACCAGGTCGTGGGAGCCGTCGGCGTGGCGCAGGACTTCCACTTGGAACGGCGGATCCACCTCGGGATCGATGGTACGGTTCGCCCCCTCGGCGCAGTAGCCTGCCGTGGCCCCTTCAGAGTCTTCTCCCGAAACATCCACGAGCCGGAAAGGGATCGGGACAGCGGCGTCTCGAGACGGGACGATCCAGGAATGATGTACACCGGGGAAAGCGTTCCACCGAAGCCTGGCGACAAGCAGCGACGCCCGATCGGCCAACTCGTCCAGCGCCGCACGTAACGCGACGGCGTCAACGTCCTTTCCGAACCCGGTATGAGTCGAGATGTTCACGCTGCGCACAAGGCCTCCGCAATGCAGGAATCCTACATCCGGATTCCGTCCCGGAATGGCGCGCTCCATATCAGTCATCCCCGATCCGCCCGGCAAGATAGTCTCTCAGGTTCCGGACCCGGACGGTCTCGATACCGGCGGCCCGCATCTCCTCCACCGCTTTCCCGAAATCGAAGGAAATGCCGAAGATCTGCGAGATGTGAAGTTCCATATCCAGGTAATCCAGGGAATCGGCCATGAGATCGCCTGTGAAGCTCTTCTCGGGTGTAATCTCTCCCTCTGTCGTGCCTAACACGATCTGAAAAATCCGGTCCAGCGCCTGATCGATCTTTTCCTGATCCCACTTCATTGCGTCCCCCCCTGCCAGCCGGCCTCCGCCAACATAGCGAGAGTCCTCTGACGCAGTGTATCCACGATCTCCTGCGCCACCACGGCCGGATCCTCCTGGGGCCCAGGCTGCCTGGGAACAAGCGGTTCGCCGAACGCGATGTGGACCTTGTTGCGACGGCCGCTGCCGTCCCGCAACCTGGGCACCCAGGCCCGCGGGGGGAGTATCTGGTAGACACCGGCGATGGCCACGGGGATCATGGGAACATGGGCGTGAATTGCGAGAAGCCCGGCTCCTGGCCTCCAGGGACCGACCCGTCCGTCGAACGATCGCATGCCCTCAGGGTAGATCAGCGCCGACTCTCCCCGGACAAGAACATGAGCCACCAACCTGAGACCGGACAGGAACCGGCCGCTCCGATTGTCCACCGGCAAGGTTCTGGCCGTATAAAGATAAGTGTTGGAAATCGGCCCTCGGAACAGCCAGTCCACCGCAAAGATCCAGAGTTGCCTGCGCACCTTTCGAGGAAGCGACGGTACGAGAAAATACGGATCCAGGTACGACTGGTGGTTGGAACAAAGGATATAGGGCCCCGCGGCAGGGATCCTTTCCAGACCGTGAACCTGGATATCGAACGCTACCCGCCCCGTGATGCGGAAAAACAAGGAAAGGAACTCGCGCACCGGCGCAAGGGTCCGCGCCACCCTGTCCGCCTTGCGAAGAACCGCCAGGTCCGCAGGAGCGGGGTCGGCATCCAGTAATGCCGCCGGAACTCGGACCGGACCGGACGCCTCCCGGCCGGACGCTTCGATGAGATCCTGCACCGTACCGCATCGCATGGCGTGTTCCGGGAGCCGCCTCTTGAGGCGTGCTTCCAGCCCGCAGATCAGGGCGACACGATCCAGTGAATCCAGCCCTAAATCGGATCCGAGAAAATGTTCCCGGCGGGGAGCCGGAATCCCGGGCCTGAGAACCCGGGCCAGGGCCGACGCGACCGCCATCTCCAAGGGGGAGTCTCCCAAGTCGAATCCCCCCGGGAACTCCGAGCGGACACGGTCGGTCATCGCTTCCGGCCCCCACCCGTAGCCGCCTGCCGTCAGCCGGCGCCTGATCTCCAGACGGCGCAGCTTTCGGGTCGGCGTCCGGGGAAGAGGATCCCGTAAAATCCTGTAATCCACCGGCCTGCTGGCCGGCGGGAGCCCGGCCGCCCTGGCCAGGAGCGAGTATCGCACGGTGCCGAACAGGTCAAGGATGCCGTCTCGTAACATCGCTTCTTCATCCGGGACCACAACCGCCACAACCCGTTCGTCACCGGGACTCCCCAGACCGACCACCGCCAGTTCGGCGATGTAGTTCGCCTGTGCCAGCACCTGCTCTACCGCCTCCGGGTAAATGGTCTCTCCTCCTCGAGTTACGATCACCTCCCGGCGGCGGCCAAGAATATGCAGGAAACCACGAGTATCGATCCGGCCAACGTCCCCGGTATGCAGCCACCCTTCCACCAGGTTCGTGGCGCCGGGATCGGTCCCCGGATCATCGCCGCCTTCATAACCGTCCATGACCACGGGCCCACGGGCGATGATCTCTCCGGCGCCGTCCGAATCGGGCTGACGGATCCGGACCTCCACGCCGCGAATCGGGCGCCCGACGCCGGCGTCCACAGGGTCCCCGGGACGTGTGCAGTTCACGGCGCCGGTTGTCTCGGTGAGACCGTAGGCATGGAGGACCTGAAAACCGAGATCGTTCCAAAACCCAACTTCCTTTTCCTCGAATGGGGCGCCGCTGGTCACAATCGTGCGCAGAGAACCGCCGAAGCTCTTGTGGACAGGCAAGAAAATACGCCGTGCGGGACCGTATCCTATCCGCCGGGCCGCGTGCCGAAGGATCCGGAACAGAGTGCGGGACCATGCGCCCCGCCGTGCGACCTCCGCTTCCACCGCTTCCCGAAGCGCCTTCCATACTGCAGGAACGGCGCAGACGGCGGTGGGACGGAACTCCCGGAAAGCTAACTGCAGCGCGGAACGACTCAGTTCAGGAAGGAAACCGACCCCCATACCGCTCCATAGGGGCAGCATCACCCCGACATTGAACCCGAGAATATGATGAAACGGGACCAGGGCCAGGGTCCGGTCCAACGGCGAAAGAGGGATGATCGCGGAAAGCGCCTCACATTCCGCCAGGAGAGAGCGCTGGGTGATCGGCACCGCCCGCGGATTCCCGGTGGTTCCCGATGTGAACAACAGGGAAGCCACCGCTACGGAACCGTTCCGGCGCTTTACGCTTTCCTTGGAAGGCGGTGTAACCCCACTCTCCTTCCCGACAAGAAGATCGATCCGGAACGATCCCGATTCCACCTCCGGACGGGAAGGACTCCCTGTTTCGCCGGGCCGGGCCAGGCGTCTTCCCAGGAGGACCCCCTTCACGCCGGCGGCGACAAGCTTCGATCCGAGAAGGTCACAGGGCTCCACCGGGTCCAGCGGCACCACAGTGCCGCCGGCGCCCAC
Organism: uncultured Acidobacteriota bacterium; assembly: GCA_945787955.1. Taxonomy (GTDB): domain Bacteria; phylum Acidobacteriota; class Polarisedimenticolia; order Polarisedimenticolales; family Polarisedimenticolaceae; genus Polarisedimenticola. Next base: position 10,753 of record CALZKF010000074.1, read on the forward strand.
CACGGCGAGGTACGCGATGATCCATTCCGGTCCGTTGTCCCCCACCAGGCCGACCCGGTTCCCGGTCCTGACACCCAGATCCACGAGATGGTCTTGAAGACGCCCCGTATCTTTTGCCAGCTCTTCGAAACTCCAGGACTTGCCGGTATCGAGTTCCAGCATGGCCCGGCTGGAGCCGAACCTCTCGACGGCTCGATCCAGCAACCCGGAAAGGGATCGGGGTGCACTCATGCCGGTTCAACCTTCGCGCGCTTCCACAACGATATGTATCCGATTCCGGCAGCCAGCAGACAGACCGCGGCAATCGCCTGGGAGAAGCTCAGAGAATCTTGGAACACGAATCCACGCACATTGTCACCGCGGAAGTACTCGATGACAAACCGCGCCGCCGAATACAACCCGATATACAGAAGCGCCAACTCACCCCGGAACGCCCGGCTGCGTCGTCGAAGGAGAAGCAGAACGAACAGTCCCAGCAAAACGGCTGCCTCGTAGAGCTGGGTCGGGTGGAGCGGCACTCCTCGAGGAGCCACGGTGGCGGGGTCAGTGAATGTAACCGCCCAGGGAACCCTGCCGGGAGTTCCAAAGCAACACCCGCTCATGAAGCAACCGAAGCGGCCCAACAAAGGTGGCAGCACACCGGCAGGCGCCGCCGCGTCCAGCGTGTTCCACAGATCGATATGGTGATACCGGGCTACGCCGATGACCGCCGCCGCTCCTCCCAGGATCGCTCCGAACAGCACCGACCCGATTCGAATGCCGCCGCCTTGGCCGGGAGTCAGAAAGAAAAGAACATGTCCTCCGATAAACGAGGACGCCGCCACCACGGCACAGGCGTCCAAGGCCTGCTCCCTGGGGAGGATTCCGTACCGTACGATGTCCCGCCGGGCCATCAGGATCGACGCCAGCACGCCGGTCAAGGTAAGGATGCCGTACCACTGCACCGGCACGTCGCCCAGAACAGGAAAATGTAGAACAAAGGCTTCTGGATGCATCGGGCTACCAATCCGGGTTTATGATCCTGCATTTTCCACCTTACCATCTCCTCGATGGTCAAGGCGGAAGGGAAATCTCATTGACCCCCCCGCGGAAATCGACGTACTCTCTGTGTACGCCCTACCCCCCAAGGAAGCAAGGTAATGGACAAACAGATCGTCATGTCCGTAGACAGAACGATGGCGTCGGACTACCGCGGGACGGCGTATTTCGGTTTTTCCGCCTGTCTCCCTCGCAACACATTGCCTGAATGGATGTATTTCGGCCTGGTGGCGCCAGCGGTACCTTGCGGCCCCGACGGCTCCATCGCCCTTGCCGATTGCGGGTCCCGCAAGGTGGAGGCTTCCATGCGAGGCGCCGGCTACGGGCCGGATCGATTCGTGTTCGCCCACCCGGACCGTCTCGGCGATGTCATCGGCCCGGAAACGAAAGTGTTTCTGTTCGGCTCCCACGACCCTCTGGGAAACGGCCCGCTCACCTCCATGCTCACCGGCCTAATGGGCAAAAGCGGCGATGCGTATAACACCACCGCAGTGAAACGG
>CALZKF010000075.1 GCA_945787955.1 uncultured Acidobacteriota bacterium
GCGGACGACGACGGCTCGGGGACCGTCGCAATCCTCGAGATCGCCCGAGACCTCATCGAAGGTGAGCCACCCCGAAGAACCGTGATCGTGCTCCTGAGCACCGCCGAGGAGACGGGCTTGCTGGGAACCCGCTGGTACATCGAGAACCCAGTGGTTCCCATGGAGCAGACGGTCGCGGACCTCCAGATCGAGATGATCGGCCGGCCCGACGCCGAGGCCGGTGGCTTTGGCCGCGGATGGCTCACCGGCTCCCCTTCAATCAGTCGGGCGTCAACAATCGCAAAACCGGATTCATAGACCAGCACCGGATTGAGATCCAGCTCGTGGATCGCCGGGTGGTCATCCATGAACCGGGACACACGGATGGTCAGATCAATCGCCGCATCCCGGTCCAGAGCCGGCCCCCGAAAACCGTTCAGGATCCTGCCGGCCATGGTCCGGGACAGCATCCGCTCCACGTCCGCCCGTTCCAGCGCCCCCACACCGGGAGCGACATCCCGGAATAGTTCCACGAACCTCCCGCCGTGGCCGATCATGGTCACCGGCCCGAAGCAGGGGTCCTGTTTGGCGCCGATGAGCAGTTCGAAGCCGGGCTCGGCCATCTTCTGTACCAGGATGCCGTCCAGACCCTCCACGCCGGCTTTGCGGGCGTTCTCGATCAAGGCATCGTAGGAAGCCCGCAGCTGGTTCTCGTCCTTGATGTTCAGGAAAACAACGCCGACGTCGGTCTTGTGAATAATTTTTGGCGTGACCGCCTTGATGACCACCGGGTAGCCGAGTTCGGCGGCCTCGCTCAGTACCGCATCGAGGCCCGTAACCCGCCGCCCCAGAACCGGGATCCCCACCGTTTCAAGCAGCGCCCTGGATTCGTTGAAGCCGAGTTGCCGGCTGGCCATGATCCGACCCTCCTGCCGGCGGGTGCGTGCCGGACCGGTATTGTAGCGGTTCAACGGACACAATTCCCCTGAAATATGGCCTTTTTAGGTCGTATTGGCACCGCAGCCACTTGGTCGCCTCAGGTCATTTTCGGCCCGTTTACAGGGTTTTCCCGATAGCCGACCCAACCGGTTCCTCTTATAAAGATGGAGTTCCAGACATGGGGAGGCGGTATGCACCTGAAACGGTTCCTGAAGATTGTTGTGTTGCTCGCCGGCGTGGCGGTTCCGTGCCTGCTGTTCGGCGCCTCCATCGCACCGGGTCTCCCTCCGGCCCGTTCATGGAGGCCGACTCCGCCACGAGGACTCTCATGAAGCGGATTCTCCCCTTGCTGGCACTGCTCGCCATCACCCTGGCACCGGCCGCAACACTGGACCCGGACCTGCTGGACAGCATGGCCGAGGCCGGTCCTGACGGAACCATCCCGGTCGTCGTCCTGATGGACGAGTTCCCGAACCAGACGGAACTGCTGGTCCAGGTCCGGGCCATGGACCGCAAGGCGCGGCGCGCCCACGTTGTCGAGAAAATGAAGCGGCTGGCGGCTCGCAGCCAGGAACCGCTCCACCTGGCCATCGACCGTGAGCAGAAGGGCGTCGCCAAGGTCCGGGTGCTGTGGTCGATCAACGGGGTCTCCCTGCACGCCACTCCGGCGGTCATCAACCGGATCGCCGGCATCCCGGGGATCCGTTCGATCCGACTGGAACAAACGGGTGGAAAGCCGGCCGGCCTCAGTCTGGACAGCACCGTCCATGGCGATCCGCCGCCGGGCAATGACGGGATCAGCACCGCCGGCGCCGGCCCTACCGGCGGGGACACCTCCGGACCGAATCCTGACGCCACCGTCCGGGGGGAGATCATCGCCATGGGCGCCCAGCAGGTCTGGAACGACCTGGGCTATACCGGAGCAGGGGTGATCGTGGCGGTGAACGACACCGGGGTGGACTGGGAGCATCCGGACCTGGCGGACCATATCTGGACCAACCTGGACGAAATCCCGAACAACGGCCTGGACGATGACGGCAACGGCTACGTGGACGACACTCTGGGCTGGGATTTCTGCCACGACGACCCGGTGCCTCAGCTGAACAGCAACCACGGCACCCAGGTCGCCGGCCAGGTGGCCGGAGACGGCACCGACGGTATCGTCACCGGCATGGCCCCCGATGCCGAGATCATGATCCTGGACTTCGGCGATTGCGGACCGACCGGCGCCCCGGATACCGAGGCCTTCAGAGCCAGCCAGTACGCCCTGGACAACGGCGCCGATCTCCTGAACATGTCGTTCGCCTGGCTCTGGAACGATACCGAACACCCGGATCTCGAGGCCTGGCGCAGGATGGCCGACACCGAACTGGCCGCCGGGATGGTGCGGGTCAACGCCGCAGGGAACGAAGGGGGCGACCCGGTAGGTTCACCGCTCCCGTACAACGTCACCACCCCGGCGAACTGCCCGCCGCCCTGGCTGCACCCGGACCAGACTCCGGCAGGCGGCACGTCCTCAACCCTGTCCGTCGGCAACATCGAATACAGCAGCGACCAGATCGCCCCCAGTTCAGGCCGCGGCCCGTCGGCCTGGGAAGACGTCCGCCTCCATACCGATCCGGACTACCCGCACACACTGACCGCACCGTACATGGATTACCCCTACGAGAACGGCGCCCAGCCCGGCCTGATCAAACCGGACCTGTCGGCGTACGGTAACGGAACGACCTCCACCTGTGTCGGGGGCAGCTATTGCAGCTTCTCCGGCACCTCGTCGGCCTCGCCGCACGTGGCCGGCGCCGCCGCCCTGATGCTGCAGGCCAATCCCTGGGCCTCGCCGGAGGAGCTGGCCGAGGCGCTGATGACCACCGCACAGCACCGGGGCGACCCGGGCAAGAACAACGTGTACGGAACCGGCCTGCTGCAGGCTTTCCCTGCCGTAGGACTGGTGGAAGCCGGCGTGCTGTACGACTCCCACACCATCGACGACACCGCCGGTGGAAACGGCGACCTGGCTCTCGATCCTGGAGAAACGGTGTCCATGCAGATCACCGTCCGGAGTGTGGACGACCTGGATATCAATGGACTGGAGCTGATCCTGACAAGCGAGACCCCCGGTGTGACGATTCATGACCGCCACACCACCTTCCCCACGGTGACGGCCGGTGGCCTGGCTTCCAACCTGGCGCCGGACCTGTCCTTCACCCTGGCGCCGGACCTGTGCGCTGAACTGTTCGTACTGCGTATGGAAATGAGGTACGGAGGCAACGTCCGGCGCTCGGCCATCGAGGTCCGGGTCGGCGACCAGATCCCGATCTCGGCATTGTCCGACGACTTCGAGACCGACACCGGCTGGACATCCGATCCGGGAACCGCTTCCCAGGGCTTTTTCGTCCGTGAAGACCCGATCGGCGTCACCGCCAGCATCGGCGGCCTGAGCTGCCCCGAAGACGACACATCCGATCCGGGCACCCTGGCCTGGGTCACCGGCAACGGCGAACTGTCCGGCAAGAAAGGTGAAGACAACAACGACGTGGACGACGGCGAGGTCATCCTGCTGTCGCCGCCGTTCGGCTCGCCCTACTTTCTCTCCATGAACCTGACCTACGACCGCTGGTTCTACGACATCCAGAGCGGCGGCAACACCATGAACGTGGAGGTCAGCAACAACGGCGGCGCCGACTGGGTGCTGCTGGAAACCCTGTTCTCCAGCACAGGCGGCTGGGGGAACAACACGGCGGACCTGTTCGCCCTGATACCTCCCACCGACGATATGCGACTGCGGTTCGTAGTCTCCGACCTCGGAGACCCGGGGCCTGTGGAAGGAGCGGTGGACGAGGTTCACATCAACGGAGTGTTCGTCGATTGCCAGACTTTCACTCCCGGTTCCGCCCTGCCGCCGAACCCGGTAGGAGACACCCTGTCCGTCGGCGTGGACATAGGCGGCCACACGGTGTTGAATTGGGCGGCGCCGCCGGTAGATGGCGGTCACGATACCGCCGCCCTGTACCGCATCCAGCGCGCCACTTCACCGGCCGGCCCGTTCGCCGAAGCAGGATCATCGACCGTGACATCCTGGCTGGACGTGGACGCCACCCTGATTACCGTCCCGTACTACTACCGCGTGATCGCCGAGAACGCCGGAGGCACCGAGTAACGGGAATCGCCTTCGCTGATTGACCGCTCCGGAGATGACCGGATAGACTGCCGCCATGTCGCGGGAATCGGTATTCGCCCTCAAGCCCAGAGGGATAGGCGAACTGCTGGATCTGACCTTCAGGATCTACCGGCACCGCTTCGCGCTTTTCGCAACAGTCGGCATTCTGATGGGGTTGTTGAACACCACCGTCACACTGCTCCTGCAGGCGTTTCTCAACGCCGGCGGAGCCTACCCGGACCCTAACGTCGATCCTGTCGGCTTCCTGGTCGGGTTGTACACCGCCATCCCTTTTCTCCTGGCCGCCTCCCTCCTGGTCTACAGCACAGGAGCGGTCGTGGTGTTTGCCGTCGCTCGCGGCGTCATCACCGGCCGGGAGCTCAAAGGCGGCCGGGCATTTGCGACCGAATGGAAACGGATCCCCGCCATGTTTTTCACGGCGATGCTCAGCTGGATCGTGATCACATTCGGTTTCCTTTTCTGCCTGCTCCCCGGCATCGTCGCCGCCATCCTGTTCTCCCTGGCGGTGCCGGTGGCGCTCCTGGAACATCGCTCTCCGTTGGCCGCCATGAGCCGCAGCGTGGAACTGGTCAGGAACCGGGGGCCCAGGCGGATCGAGGCAGAAAACAATGCAGTCCGGGTGCTGGTCATCGGCCTGGTGACTCTGGTGGTGTGGTACGCCCTGAACATTTTCGCCACCATCCCGCAGGCCGCCGCCATGTCCATCGGTATGATGGGAGGCCGGGGAATGGTAATGACGCCGATCGGCCTTTCCCCGCTGCCGATGGCCTGGATGCTCCCGTTGTACTTCGTCGGAGCGGTAGCGCAGGGCCTGTTCCTGGGGATCACGCTGATCCCATGGGTAGTGCTGTATTTCGATATCCGCGTCCGCCACGAGGGGCTGGACATGGAAGAGAAGATCTCCGATCTCAGCGCCCGGCAGCACAACGGCGGCGCCTGATGAGAACGGCACCGGCCGCGGTTCTCATCCTGGTGCTGACGCTTTCCGCCGGCGCCGGCCTTGCAGCCGAAACCGACGATGCCCGTGACCGGCTGGAGCGGATCCTGGCCGACCCGGTATTCCAACTGGAGGAGCCGGAACCAGGTCTCACGGAAAAGCTCATGGCCAGGGTCCGGGAATTCATGTTCAGGCTGGTCAATAAAATCAGCGCCGCCATGGAATTGAACGCCGCCCTGGTCACAGTGCTGCTCTGGACCGCGATCGTCCTGGCCCTGCTGGGGGCCGGCTGGGTGATCGTCCGGTTGACCCGGGACCGCTTTGCGGTTCCTGGAACAGGTCCAACCGGGAGCAGCCCCCCTGCCGTCAGGCCGGACCGCGTCCGCTCCCCCGAGGAACTGCTGGCCGGGGCCCGAGTGGCGCTGGCGTCCGGGAATGGCCGGGATGTTCTGCGGCTGTGCCTGCAGGCTTCCATCCTGTCCCTGCGCGCGGCAGGCCACCTTCCCGACGACCGCTCCATGACCGACATGGAAGGGGCCCGGGCGCTGGAACGGAACGGGCCGACCGACTTCCGAAAACCGTTCCGGGTGTTGGCCCGAACCCACGACCGGCTGGTCTACGCCGGCCGGCCGGCTGAAGGCGGCGAACTGGATCAGGCCCTCGTTCTGGCCGGCGGGATCGTCCTGGGATCGCCTGATCAGCCGCAGGTGGGGAGTACCCGATGAAGCGCCCGATCGTCATCGTCACGGCGGTGATGTTTCTCTGCCTGATGGTTCTCAGCCTGCTGGGGATGACCATGGGGACCGGCAGGCGCACCCGATTCCCCAGCAGCCTGGCCGGCGAGGCGGAAGGTGTCATGGCTTTCCGCCGGCTGTTGCTGGAACTGGAACGACCGGTGGGTACCTTGAGGACCGGCTGGGACGGACCGGACCTGGATGGCCGGGGGCTTCTGATCGTCACCACACCGGTGCAGCGGGGGATCCGGGCCGAGGAGATCCCGGCGCTATCCGCATGGGTCGTGAACGGCGGCTCTCTCCTGGTAGTGGAAGATGCAACTGCGCTGGAGCGATCCCCCACCCTGGAAGCGTTCCTTACCGAGGTCGGCCTGGACAGCGTAGTGCCGGTCACCGATATCAACCCGGCCACGTTGAAGCCGGCCCGGCCGGCCCGGTTTCCCTCGGCAGGTGATGACGGACTGCCGGACAACCTGAGGATTCGCCGCGTGCAACTCAATACCGGCGGCAATATCGCTCCCTCAGAACAGGCCGTCACCCTGCTGCGATCCGACGATGGGCGCACTACCGCCGCCGCCGTCAGCTATGGCACAGGCTCGATCACCCTGGTCCTGGGGCCGCTTCTGGCCAACGACCGCCTGCTGGAAGGCGACACACTCGATCTGGCCCTGTGGCTGGTGGACGATCTGAGTAAGGACGGCATGATCTGGTTCGACGAGTACCACCACGGCCACGGCGGAATGCTGGCGAATCTTGGCAGCGTGCACCGCGGCGCACTCGGCTGGGCGGCGTTACAGGCGGCCCTGGCGGCCCTGCTGTATTCCATCACCCGCGGCATTCGTTTCGGGCCGGTCCGGCCTGTCCCGGAGCCCCCCCGACGATCCAATCTTGAATTTGTGCACTCCATGGCCTCCATGTACCGGCGGGCTTCCGCCGGGAGGCACGCCCTGAAGATGATGCTTGCCCGGCTTCGCCGGGATACCCGCATGCTCACCGGCAGCCCGGGCCGGGTATCGGCCGCCGAACTGGCGGCGACGCTTTCCGAGCGTTACCAGATGGCCCGGGGCGCCACCACCATGGCCCTCAGGGCTGCGGAGCAGGCGGCTGACCGGAGCCGGCTCACCGATCGTGAACTGCTACACCGTGCCGGGGAGTTGGCCGGTCTTCAACAGGAGATTACAGGTGAACATCGAGAAAGTGACTGAACTGGCCGCCAGTATGGAAAAAGCACTGGGCCAGATAGTCAGGGGCCAGGCCGGGCCTATCCGCGAACTGGTGGTTGCCCTGCTGGCAGGGGGACACGTTCTGGTGGAGGGCCCTCCCGGTATCGGCAAGACGCTGATGGTGCGCGCCACGGCAGGCCTGCTGACATCCGATTTCAAGCGTGTGCAGTTCACACCGGACCTCATGCCGGCGGATATCACCGGCACATCGGTGTTCCGTCCCCAAACCGGCACCTTCGAGTTCGTCCCGGGGCCGATGTTCACCGAGATCCTGCTGGCGGACGAAATCAACCGCACGCCACCCAAGACCCAGGCGGCGTTGCTGGAAGCGATGCAGGAGCAACAGGTCACCCTGGACGGCGTCAGCCATCCCCTGCCGCCGTTTTTCTTCGTGGCCGCCACTCAGAATCCACTGGAGTACGAAGGGACCTATCCACTTCCGGAAGCCCAGCTGGACAGGTTCTTCATGAAGATCCGGATCGGGTACCCGGACCGTGACGGGGAACGGGAAGTCCTGGACTGTCACGCCGATACCCTGGACCTGGTACCACCTGCAATCCGACACCTGGAGCCGGTGGCGACTACCGCCGAGCTCCTGGCCCTGAGGGCGGCCATCGCGTCGACCTACGTCGAGAACTCGGTCCGGGAATATATCCTGAACCTGGTCCATGCCAGCCGTGAACACCGCCGGGTCTCGGTGGGCGCCAGCAGCCGGGCCGCGGTCATCCTGCTGTTCGCCGCCAAATCCCAGGCGGCCTGCGACGGTCGCGAGTTCGTCCGTCCCGATGACGTCAAGGCGGTGGCGGCGGCGGTACTGCGACACCGGCTGATACTCCGGCCCGAGGCGGAAGTGGAAGGTGTGGACACGGACCAGGTCATCCTGGACCTGCTCGGTTCGGTGGAGCTGCCCCGTTCCGCCGGAGGAGACCTGGACCGGTGATCCCTACCGCTCGCCTCGCCTGGCTCGTCGCCCTGGGGATCCCTGTTTTGTTGCTCGGGATGCTCAATCCGGCGTGGCTGCCCTGGGTTCTGTTCCTGGATCTGGCCCTTGCCGTTGCGGCTGTTGCAGACGGCCTGGCGGCAACTCCGGCCCGACGCTTGCGGGTGAAGCGAACCGCTCCGGCACGGTGGGTGCAGGGCAAGCCGGAAACGGTCTTCATATGTGTGACCAACCAGAGCGCCCGCCCCGGGCGACTGCTTCTCCGAGACCTGCCGCCTCCGACCTTCAACGCGCCGCGGCACCGGCTGCGGGCCCACATCCCGGCGCGACGGACCCTGGAGTTGGGCTACGAGGCGACACCGGCGGAGCGGGGCGTGCACCGCTTCGGCTGCATCGCCCTGCGCTCCCTCGGCCCTCTGGGCCTGGTGGCCCGCCAGTCCCTTCTCCCGGCGGAGGAAACGGTTCAGGTCTACCCGGACCTGATTGCAGTGAGCAACCAGGAGGCGATCCTCGGCGCCTCGGTTTCCCGGCAGCTTGGCCGCAGGCAGGACCGGCTGCGGGGGGAAGGTCGGGAGTTCCATCAGCTGCGGGACTACGTTCCCGGCGACGACATCAGATCACTGGACTGGAAGAAGTTCGCCCACCGCGGACGGCTGACCGTGCGTGAATATCGCGCGGAGCGCAACCAGCGCATTCTTCTGCTGGTGGACGGCGGACGGATGATGACCACCCGCATCGCCGGGCGCCTGCGGTTCGACTGGGCCGTTCAGGCGGCCGGTCGACTGGCCCGCTCGGCCCTGTCCATGGGGGACCAGGTCGGTGTCACGGTGTTCTCGCAGTCGATCAAGGCGTCGCTGCCGCCGGCCAGGACCCGCGGTCAGCTGGGCCGTCTCTCGGACATGCTGTGCGAAGTCACCCCCGATCTTTCGGAACCTGATCTGGGATCGGCCTTCAGCCATGTCATGAAGCGGAACCCCCGCAGGATGCTCGTAGTGCTGTTCACCGAACTGGCCGACCCGGGGGCGGCGGAAAATGCGCTGAAATACATCGGTTCCCTGAGCCGACGGCATCTGGGCCTGGTTGTCACTCTGACCGATACCGATCTTGAACTTGAGCGCGACCGGCCGGTGCGGGAGATCGACGATGTCTACCGCCGGGTGGCGGCGGACGAACTATGGACCGAGTTCCGCACTACCGAACGCACCCTGCGATCCCGGGGCGCCCAGGTGGTTGCGGCCCGGGCCGGCGCCCTGGCCGACGAGACGGTCCGGCGTTACCTGGAGATCAAACAGCGCGGTCTTCTATAGCCTGCCGCGGTCTCACCCCCAGCAGCCAGGCCCACAGCAACAGGCCGAGGGCCACACCCAGACCGATCCGCAGCGCCGGCGGGATACTCGGCGACGGGGAGATAAAACCTTCCACAACCGCGGCGACCAGGAGGGCCGGGATCGCACCGGCTGTGATCATGAGGCCTTCCCGTGCTCCATGGCGCAGACCCCGCGACCGGCTGTAATCCCCCGGGTGCAGCCAGCCGTCGAAGGTCGTGAGCCCGCCGGCACCGGCCAGCAGGATCGCCGAGATCTCGATGATCCCGTGGGGAATCACGAACGCCAGGAACCGTCCCAAAATGCCGTACTGGCCGCAGAGCACGATGACGATGCCGAGGTTGTTACCGTTGAAAAACAGCAACCAGGCCGGGATAACCCCTGTAATCCCGAAGGCGAAGGTGTTCAGGGCGACGGAAATGTTGTTGGTGACGTAACCGGCGGAAATAACCGAGCGCGGCATCAACCCGAACAGGTTGGGATGCAGGTACTCTCCGCTTCGAATTCCCTCAACAAAGCGGGATCCGAGAACCATGTTGGCTACCGACTCGTCCAGAACGGTCCCCACCGCCCCCAGGATCATCCCGCACAGGAACAGGCCGGTTGAAACCGCCAAGGCTCCATGGTGCCTCTGGACCGCTGCTGGGATGGAACGCCACAGCCCGCTCAATACTGACTTGATGCTGTTGCCCGGCGCCCGGTAAACCATATTGTGGGACCGCAGAGCGAGGTCATTGAGATATCCCACCAGCCTGGACTCGCCGTGGAAGGTGCGGGCGGTGGCCAGATCGGCGGATACCTTGCGGTGCAGCATGCCGAGTTCCTTGAGCTCCGCCGGCGCCAGTGTCGACAGGCCCCTGCTGCGGGCCTGCGCCATAAGCATTTCCAGCCGCTCCCAGGACGGCCGGTTCTTGCCGACGGTTTCCCTTAGATCCATCAGAGTTCACCCCGGTAGACGGCATCCACGCGGATCAGGAACGCTTCATCGCCGAACTCCCGCCATTCATCGCGCATGCCGTTCCTTGCCTCCAGCCGCCCTCGGATCAGGCCGGCCAGATCTGCACGGATCCGCTCTGCGGATACCGGATCGATCTCCGAAGAACGGTCGAGGAACTCGCGGATCAACTCGTATTCTTCGGTGTTCAGGTCCAGACCACCGGCGCTATAGGTCTTGGTGTCGCCGGTGACCCCGAGCTCCGCCAACTGGTCCATTCCCGGACGCCCTTCCCGCACGACCACCGTCCCTGCCGCCAGGTCACCGATACGCTGGCTCCTCCGGGTGGCGATCATGACCGGGAGACCGACCGGCACCCAAAACATGAACAGGTCGATCAAAACCCGGAGGAAATTGCGGATAAGGGCCTCGGGCCACCCGATCGGATACCCGCCGACCTTCCGCACCCTGAGTCCTAGCAATCGCTTGCCTGGCGTCTGTCCGTCCCAGGCCATCTCGAATAGCGCGAAGTAGAACCACCACAGGATGAAGAACGCCACAAGGATCAGCACAACGGCGAATGTGCCGGCAATCGGGGCAATGAAGCTGACGATCAAAAACGTGAACAGGGTCACTGCCACCAGCAGGACCCAGTCAATGAGGAACGCCAGGGTCCTGGAGCCGACACCGGCCAGATCGACGGTCAGGTCGACCCGTTCCGGAGTTTCCAACCGGTCCAAGCCATGGCGGGTGTCGGACATGCCCGCATTTTACATGAACGTCCGCTGTCTCCTGTTCAAATCGGCGCCGCCGAGAGCGAAGCGGCCACGATCGCCTGCCTGTTCGGTCCGGTGTGCGTGGCGCTGGCGGTGTCGGAGCCGTCAGCCGTAACCGGGTGGCCGGCGGTGGAACTGGTGCTGGACGCCATGCTCTGGTCCAGTACTTCGCTCCAGCCATTGCCCCAGGTGTAGCTGCCGACGTTTCCGCAGAACGACCCCGAAACCGCCATGCCGCCTGTGGTTACGCTCACCGTGGTCGCAATCGGATTCGGTGTGGATACGTCGGTTGAATTCACGGAACTGTCCAGAACCGGCGCAGTCTGGTTCACGTTGGCATAAGTGGCCGCCCCGTAATGCTGGTCGGCCGGAGTCGCACCGCCACCGTAGGCCACCGAGAACGTATTGCCGGTTGCGGCCGCGATACCCGCTTCGTTCAGATACCACAGTTCAACCCTGCCGAAGAAGGTCGTCCCGGCGGCGACCCCGTTGATTCGGGTCAGACCCTGTCCGCCGTAACTGACCGTATTGACCAAAATATCGGTGCCGTTCTCGTACCCGACCATGAAAACCAGCAGGCGGTTGTTCCCGGTTCCGGCGGTGTGGGTCAGCCCGGTGGTCCAGGGGCCAACCAGCAAGATATCGGTCTCGCAAGCATCCCCGAGACCATCACCGTCGGTGTCAAGTTGGCCGGGGTTGGCATCCAGAGGGCAGTTGTCCAGACCGTCGTCCACACCGTCGCCGTCGTCATCGGCGTCGCAGGCGTCACCGGCGCCGTCCAGATCGGTATCCAGCTGGGACGGGTTGGCTGTCAGCGGGCAGTTGTCCACGCCGTCGTCCACGCCGTCGCCGTCGTCGTCGGCGTCGCAGGCGTCACCGGCGCCATCCAGATCGGTGTCCAGCTGGGACGGGTTGGCCGTCAACGGGCAGTTGTCCACGCCGTCGTCCACACCGTCGCCGTCATCGTCGGCGTCGCAGGCGTCACCGGCGCCATCCAGGTCGGTATCCAGTTGGGACGGATTAGCTGTCAGCGGGCAGTTGTCCACGCCGTCGTCCACACCGTCGCCGTCGTCGTCGGCATCGCAGGCGTCACCGGCGCCGTCCAGGTCGGTATCCAGCTGGGACGGGTTGGCTGTCAGCGGGCAGTTGTCCAAGCCGTCGTCCACGCCGTCGCCGTCGTCGTCGGTGTCGCAGGCGTCACCGGCACCGTCCAGATCGGTATCCAGTTGGGACGGATTGGCTGTCAGCGGGCAGTTGTCCAGACCGTCGTCCACGCCGTCGCCGTCGTCGTCGGCATCGCAGGCG
>CALZKF010000076.1 GCA_945787955.1 uncultured Acidobacteriota bacterium
CAATTCCTTCGGATAGATGATCTCCTGCCGTTCGTTGGGGACCTCGATCCCGACGGTGGACTTCCCGGGGATTCGATCGATCCGGATGGAAACCGCACGGAGCGCAAGGCACAGGTCTTCAACCAGAGCGGTGACCTTGGAGAAGCGGACTCCGGAATCAGGCTCGAATTCAAAAGTTGTGACCACCGGGCCGGGATGGATCGCGACTACTTTGCCGGCGACGGCGAATTCGGCGAATTTTTCGGTGAGCAGGTCGGCCCGCCCCAGCAGGTCGGCTTCGTTGTCGCCCTGCTGGGGTTCCGGCTCTTTCAGCAGTTCCATCGGAGGCAGGGAGTAGCCTCCCCGGTGGACTCCTTCCAGGAGCAGTCCCAACTGCTTGGACTTGGCCGTCGGCCGTTGCGGGGCAGGGGATGGCGCCGGTTTGGGGACCGGCTTGGAGACCAGCGCAGGCGGCTCGGCTCCTCCGTGGTACGGGATCGGCTTGCGCTTTTCAGGCGGTTCCGGAGTGGAGGTGCGCTCCTGCCGTGAGCCGCCCCGCTCGGCGAAAAGGTTGCGGATCATGAGCCAGACACCGCTCAGGCCGGCGGTTAGGAGATCCAGCATACGGGAAAAAGAGACCCGGGTAACCAGAACAACGGAGGCAGCAACCAAAGTGGCGGAAAAGACGATCGCCCCGGGACGATTGAAAATCGATTCCAGTAACTGCGCTATCAAATTGCCCAGGTTGCCGCCGGCCGGGAACTTATCACCTCCCCAGGCGATGCCGCGGAACAGCAGGTCGGTCAGCGCCGCCAGCGCCAGGGTCAGACCGGCCAGCCCGACGGCGGTTCCCAGCGCAAACGGTTCGTTGGGGTGGCGCAGCCGAGACCACCCGGCCAGCGCCAGGAATACCGGGATCAGCCAGGCGGAGGTTCCCAGCAACTGCAGCAGCGCCTCGGCAACGGTACCGCCGGCCCAACCGACCCAGTTGGATCGAGGCAGGTCGTCGGGCTGATGGGAAAACCAGGTCGCGTCGCCCTGGTCGTAGGACAGCAGGCTCATGATCGTTACCAGCGCGGCGAACAGCAGCACGATCCCGATCAGTTCCTGAATGCGGCGGCTTTTCTTCCAGGATTTTTTCGAAGTTGCCATCGGTTTCAGAACTCCACCAGGACCGGGATGATCATCGGCCTGCGCTGGGTTTTCCTGCGGAAGAACCGTTTCAGATCGGCCTGCAGTTTAGCCCGAAGAAGGGCCTCGTCCACCCGCTCCTCGGGGGTTGCCTCGGAGATCGTTGCGCTGACCACGGCTCCGGCAAGCTCCATGAGCCCGTCCTGCCCGTCGTCGGCAAGAACTCCGCGGGAAACGAACTCGGTCGGTTTTCGCACCTCTCCACTGTCCCGGTCCAGGGCGATCACCGCAACCACAATCCCGTCACCGGCGATCTTGCGCCTGTCTTTCAGCACCGCAAGGTCGACCTGTTCGAGAGTTGCATCGATAAAGACCTGTCCGGCCGGAACACGGTCTACTACCTGGCAGGTGGTCCCGTCGAGAGCGATCAGGTCACCGGATTCGGCAAGGATGATCCGGTCTCGCGGCATGCCCATATCGGCGGCCAGGGCTGCATGGGCCGACAGTTGACCGTACTCACCGTGAATAGGGATGAAGAATCGTGGCCGAAGGAGTTGTTGAACCTTTTTCAATTCTTCCCGGGCAGGATGGCCCGAGACGTGCACCGCGGCATCCTTGCCGGTAACCAGCCGGGCGCCCCGGCGCAGGAGGTGATTGAACAGCCGGCTGATGCTCTGTTCGTTCCCGGGAATAACGCGGGCCGAGTGGATGAGGAGGTCGCCTTGTTCCACGGAGACATCCTTGTGCTTGTTCACCGCGATCCGGGACAGGGCGGACATCGGCTCCCCCTGTGAGCCGGTGACCACCAGCAGCACCTCAGCCGGAAGCAGGTTCATGACATCCGACGGTTGCACCCGGGATCCGGCGGGGAACGACAGGATGCCGAGGGACCGGGCGATGTCGGCATGGGATATCAACGATGAGCCGACCAGGGCGATCTTCCTGCCGTGGTGCGCCGCAAGCTCGGTCAACTGTCGGATGCGTTGGATATTGCTGGCGAAGGAAGCGACCAGCACCCGCCCTTCGGCCCGGCCGATCAGACTGTCGAGAGCCGGCCGTACCGACCGTTCGCCGGGAGTCGTGCCAGGCACCATGGCGTTGGTGCTGTCGGACAGCAGAGCCAGTACTCCCCGGTTTCCAAGCTCGGTCAATCGTTGCAGGTCGGTACCGCTGCCGTCCGGCGGATCCGGATCGAGCTTGAAGTCGGCGGTGTGGACCACCGTCCCAAGTTCGGTGTGGATGGCGATCATGCAGGCCTGGGGGATCGAGTGCGCCACCGGCACCGGCTCGACGGTGAACGGACCGACCTGCAGAGCATCGTTGCCCTCGGGGAACGGTTGGATCGCCGCCAGGTTGCCGCCATGTTCCTTGAGGCGCGCCTTCACCAAACGCCCGGTGTAGGGACTGCACCACACCGGCACGTCATGACGGGCCAGGACGTAGGGCAGGGCGCCGATATGGTCTTCGTGACCATGGGTCAGGACAATGCCGTGGATTGTTCCACACTCTGAAAGGAAATCGATGTTGGGAATGACTACGTCCACACCGAGGTGCTCGGAGCCCGGGAACATCATCCCGGTGTCCACCAGCATGCACTCGCGGCCGATGCGGTAGACCATCATATTCATGCCGAACTCGCCCAGCCCTCCCAGCGGGATGATTTCCAGTGTCGAGGTCCGGGACATAGAAACTCCAGTTCAGGCGTTCACAGGCGGACGCGATGCAAAATATATCAGAATCGGGCGCTGATCCGGTTGTCGCCGTCCCGGCGACTCAGGGCCGGGCATCGGGCCAGAGCCGTGCCAGGGTATGGAACGCAGCCGGATCGAGACTCTCTGCCCGAGCCATCCCGTCCAGCCCGGAAGCCGCCAGGAGGTCCCGTGCCGCAGGTTCACCACCTGCCAGGCCGTGTCTCAGGTTGTTGAACAGGGTCCGGCGCCGGTTTCTGAAGCAGACCGCCAGGCAGGTCTTGAACCTTGTTTCCGAATCCGGCTCCAGGAGACGATTTTCAGGTTTTGTCCAGACCGTCACGGTGGAAGTCACCTTAGGCGCAGGACGGAAACTTCCGGGTGCCAGATCGAACAAGGTCCGGATGCGATAGAACGCTCCGGCGAATATTCCCAACGGTCCGTACTCCCGGCTTCGAGGCGAAGCGGTCAGCCTGGCCGCCACCTCTTTCTGGAACATGAGTACGGCTCCGGAAACGGCATTCCGCTCCCGAACCAGCTTTTGAACAACCGGCTTGGAGATGTTGTAGGGCAGATTGCCGACTACGAAAAACCGATCGGCGCGCGGCAGGTCCAGGCGATCGAGCAGCTCTTCGAACCGGACCTCCAGGATGTCCCCATCCTCCAGGAGAAAGCGGCAGTTCCGAAAACGGTCCTCAAGGTGTGCGGCCAGGTCGCGGTCGATTTCCACGGCGGTTACACGCAGCCCGGCGTCCAGGAGGGCGGTGGTCAGGGCGCCCCGGCCCGGTCCTATCTCCAGGACCTCCCCGCCGGCGAGTTCGACAACCTGGCGGGTGATTTTTTCAATGGCGCCGGCACTGGCCAGAAAGTTTTGCCCGAAACGCTTTCTGGCCCGGGGAAGTCGGTCCATCGTGCCCTCCCGGCATGGTAGAAATCGCGGTATTACGCTACTGTGCGAGGCAGCCGGACACCCCGCTCTGGATGTTACACCAGCAATGGGGATTCATCGGGATACGGAGCCGCTATGGGAGCCGCGGAAATCATCGAACTGACCGACGAAACCTTCGATCAGCAGGTTCGGGCAGGCGACAGGACCGTGCTGGTTGATTTCTGGGCGGACTGGTGCAAACGCTGTGGTCAGATCCATGAGGATCTGGTGGAGTTGGCCGATGAAATGAACGGCCGCGTCCTCATCGCCCGCCTGAACGTAGAGGACAATGAGGAGGTCTCTTATCGGTTCGGCATCCGGAGCGTACCTACACTGATCCTTTTCAAAAACGGCAAAATGGTGGACCAGCTGGTCGGTGCGGCGCCCAAGGAAACGATACGGCGGATGTTCGATCGGGCCTCGACACCCTAACAGGCGTTGCCGGCCTGCGGCTCGCGGGCCGACATATTTCTGGGATCGATGACCAGGGCGATGCTCCCGTCACCCAGCATAGCCGCTCCGCTGAATCGTTTCATCATGCGCAGGGGCGGGTCCAGCGGGCGGACGAGCACTTCACGGCGGCCGATGATCTCATCCACAAGGATGGCCTCGCCTTTGTTGCCGGGAGGGAGCAGGGCAACGCCGTTTTCCGGCAAGTGCTCGCCGGAATCACGGTTCACCGTCACGGCCGGCATCAGTCCGCCACCTTCGCAGTTTTCAAGGAACAGCCGCCCGCCGTTCCGGATCAATCCTGCATCCTTGAAGGCGATGGTGCGGGATATCGCCGCAACCGGGATAGCGAACAATGCCTGCCGACAACGCACCAGAAGAGCCTGGATGATCGCCATGGACTGTGGGATGTCAAGGGCGAATAGAGTGCCGGTCCCCGGTCCGGAACAGATCTCGAGCCGCCCGCCCAAAGATTCGACTTCATTGCGCACCACGTCCATTCCCACGCCACGACCCGATACGTCATCGGCACGGCTTACGGTGGAAAAACCGGGTAGTGTGACCAGGAAGTGACATTCCCGGTCAGACAGCCTGCCGGCCTGTTCCCGGGTCATGAAATTCAAAGCCACCGCCCGGTCCCGAAGTTCTTCAGGTCGCATCCCGCGGCCATCGTCCTCGATCGAGAAACGGACCTCATTCCCTTCCCGGGACAGACGCAGGGTGATGGTTCCTTCAGCCGGTTTTCCGGCTGCCGTCCGTTCCTCCGGCGGTTCGATGCCATGGTCGATGGCATTGCGCATGATATGCAAAAGCGGGTCGACCAGGGATTCCAGGAGCGAGCGATCCAGGCGTACCAGCAGGCCATCCATGCAGAACCGGATTTTCTTGCCTTTGCGGGCGGACAATGCGTCCACACCGGCTCTGATCCGGTTGGCCACGGTCTCGAATGGAACCAGACGAAGTTCGGTCAGGGTCGCATACTGGGTTTCAACCAGTTGCCGGCAACGCTGGAATCGCCGGACAAGGGCGGGGTTCCCGCCGGCGCCGAGCATCCCGGACAGGTTCTCGTGGGCCAGCGTCAGCTCCAGTGCGTTTTCCATCAGAATATCCAGCAGGTCGGCACGTACACGGACGAACCGGGACGACCGGCTCGCAGGCTTTTCGGCCTTCTTTCCGTTCCGACCGGGAGAGATTTTATAGCTGCGGATCGCTTCCATCCCCGCAAAAGTCCGTTCAAGATCTTCCCGCTCCCGGTGGCTCTCCAGTATCAGAGTGATCCGCTTCCCGAAGCCGGATCTGCCGGAGGAGGGTAGAGGAGGGGAGATGTGCCGGACGGAACCCAAGGCTCCCAGACAATTCACCAGATCGACGACCTTGCCGGTGGATCCTGCGCTTTCCTCTTTCAGACGGAGCTCGATCTTCCAGCCGGTCTTCAGCTCCGCCTCGGAAGGGATGATCGGTTGGGCCGGCTCGGGTGATGGCGCCGATACCGGGGCTGCGGGATTGGGCCCGGCGAGCCGGCTGCGGATCAGATCCGCCAGGGCTGAGGCGTCCGGACTGTCCAGGGATCGATCGCTGCCGACTGCACGAACTATGGCGCGGATATATCCAAGGCCGTTGGATGCCAGGAGCAGGTCCTCCGCCGGAACAGTTTCGTTTTCGCGATTCTTGCGGGACAGGTCCAGGAGATCCTCAAGGGCATGGGAGATCCGGGCCATGTCGGTAAATCCCATGGTTGCGGCCATGCCCTTGAGTGAATGGAGGTGCCGGAACAGGGCGTTGAGGTCTTCGCGGCATTTTCCGTCCTTCACCAGGCGCTGGACCGCTTCTTCCGAATTTTGCAGATGGTCTTCCGCTTCAGCAAGAAACAGGGCTGTGTAGCGTGCCATATCCACGGCTGGCCTCAGTTCTCGCCACCGGGGCTGCCGGACAGGATTTCCGCTTCCAACTGCAAGACCAGTTCGGTTGGATCAACCATGATGAAATGGTCGCGGTCCGCTTCGAACCCGCCTTCGGAGCGTGAGTCATCCGCAGTCACGAGGGTGACCGGCGCCGCCACCCTCAAGGCGGTATGGGTCATGGTGCCGGAGAGCCGGATCAGGCACATCGTGCCCCGGCTGTGCGGTTCGCCCAGCAGTCCGTGAAGGTCCAGGACGGTAAGGAGACGCCCACGCCATTCCGAAAGGCCGAGCACTTCCGGAGGTACGCCGTCAACCGTGCGTATCGGACCACAGTCCGCCAGACCGGAAACATGTTCAAGCGGTATGGCGTAATCCCTGGAGCCGACCCGGAAGCTGAGGAACCGGTCCGAGAGCCCGGCAGGCGGTGAAGCGGATTTGTCGTCGACGGCCATCAGGCCGCAGGGTCCGCGGGATCCGGGTTCTCTGTCTTGAACACCGAGATCAGTTCCTGTAAATGTTCCGAGGCACCAGCCAGTTCATGAGCCGATTCAGCCAATTCGCTGGTGGACTCCACCTGTCCGCGAGTGGCGGAATAGGCCGCTTCCGTCCCGCCGGCGTTTCGGGCCGCGACCGCCGAGATCCTCTGAAGCGAACGAACCACCTCAACCGCCGCCTCGTTCTGGCTGCCGGTCAGTCCGCTGATCTCCTCCGAGAGGGCGTGGGTGTTTCTGATCGCCTTGATAATACTGTCGAAGGATGAGGCCGATTGTTCCATTAATTTCCGAACATCGTCGGCCGAAGCCAGGCTGTCCCGAAACTCTTCCGCCAGCAGACCGGCTCCGTCCAGAAGCTCGGTGCTGATTTCGGAAATCTGCCCGGCCAGTTCCTGGACGCTGTCCGCCAGTCTGCTGACCTCCTCGGCCACGACCGCAAAACCGCGTCCCTCCTCACCGGCTCGAACCGCTTCGATGGCGGCGTTGACAGCCAGAAGGTGGGTCTGGTGGGAGATGGAGGAAATCACCGTCACGATCTTGCCGATCTCCGAGGCCCGGGCCTGGAACCCTTTCACCGCCTGATGGGAACGTTCGTTCTGTGCCGCCAGCTCCGCGATGCTGCCTGCGGCGCGGCAAACATCCTCGCCGCCTTCGATCGCCCTGCGTGAGGCGTCGCTTGACATCTGGTGTACTTCCCGGGATCTGCCCGCCACCTTCTCCGCCGTTCCGGCGAACTGCTGGGTTATGCCGGTGATCTGTTCGACTTCAAGCGCCTGCTCTTCGGCGCCACGGGCGATAACCTCCGAGGTGCTGGTGATCTCCTCGGAACTGGCGTTGATCTCCTTGGATGCGTTGGAGAGGGACAGCGCGGAGTAATTGATATGAGCGGTGGTGACGCGCACCTCATCCACAATGCGCAGGAGGTTTTCCCGCAGGGTGTTGATCGCCAATGCCAGCTCGGCGGTTTCGTCCCGCCCGCCGGATTCCACCTTCCGCCGCAGGTCACCTCTGGAGATTATCGAAGCGATGCCGGCCAGTTCCCTCAACCGTCGGGTCAGGATTTTGGATGCGAGCCAGGCCGCGCTCAGGCCGATCACAAGGTCCAGGAACAGGACCAGGGCGCCGCTCCAGAAAGGATCCGGCTGCACGCGGGGGATCACGGAGCCGACCACAACGTATAAAAACGTTACCGACAGGAACCATGCTGCAAGTTTCTTCTGCATCCAGGCCGATCCTCCGAACCGGCCGCCCGGCGGACAGTCCACTAGGGGTATCTAGTTTCCGGGAAGTGAAAAGTCCAGTCTTTCGGGGTTTGCCGCTCGTAGAACCGGTATGCAAGCCTGTTTGACAGTACACCTGGATGTTCCTAGAATGAGAAATTCGGTCTAAATCCTTTGGATGCAACGAGTACCGGCGGGGTATCCGCCGAACGGAGTCAGCATGTCGCAGGACGTTCAATCGGTTCAGGAATGGGTCCGCAGGGAGTCCCAGATCATCGAGAAACTGCTGGCGGAGGTCCGCAAGGTAATTGTCGGCCAACGCTACCTTTTGGACCGCATGGTGATCGGGCTCCTGACCCGGGGCCATCTACTCCTGGAGGGGGTGCCCGGTCTGGCGAAAACCCTGGCGGTCCAGACCCTGTCGAATGCGGTGCAGGGCAGTTTCCAGCGTATTCAATTCACTCCGGATCTGCTGCCCGCCGACCTGACCGGCACCCTGATCTATAACCAGAAGGACGGCAGTTTCGTGCCCCACAAGGGACCTCTGTTCGCCAATTTCATCCTGGCGGACGAGGTCAACCGGGCTCCGTCCAAGGTCCAGTCGGCCCTGCTCGAGGCGATGCAGGAGCGCCAGGTCACAATCGGGGATACGTCGTACCGGTTGCCGGATCCGTTCCTCGTTCTGGCGACCCAGAACCCGATTGAACAGGAAGGGACTTACCCGCTGCCCGAGGCTCAGGTGGACCGGTTCATGCTGAAACTGAAGCTGGACTACCCTTCGCCCGAGGAAGAGCGGGAGATCCTGGACCGCATGAGCGGCGCCGACCTCCCGACAGCCGAAACGGTGGTTACACTGGAAGAAATAGCGAGCGCAGCCGGTGCGCTGCAGGCGATCTATGTGGACGACCGTATCAAGGACTACGCCGTGCGGCTGGTGCATGCCACGCGGGAACCGGGGAAGTACCACCTGGATCTCGAGGGCCTGTTGCATTACGGAGCATCACCCAGGGCGACCTTGTCCCTGGTGGCCGCCGCCAGGGGCCATGCTTTCCTCCGGGGCCGCGGTTTCGTCACG
This sequence comes from uncultured Acidobacteriota bacterium, assembly GCA_945787955.1. GTDB lineage: Bacteria > Acidobacteriota > Polarisedimenticolia > Polarisedimenticolales > Polarisedimenticolaceae > Polarisedimenticola. Next base: position 8,867 of record CALZKF010000076.1, read on the forward strand.
CCGGAGGATGTCAAGGCGATCGGCCCGGATGTGTTGCGTCACCGGCTCATACTGTCCTTTGAAGCGGAGGCCGAGTCGGTCAGTCCGGACGACGTCGTCCGGCGGGTATTCGACGCTGTGGAGGTGCCGTGACACCGGGGGAACTTCTGAAAAAAGTCCAGCGGCTGGAGATCCGGACACGGAAACTGGTGAACCAGAGTCTGGCCGGTTCCTACCATTCCGTTTTCCGGGGCAGGGGGATGGAGTTCGCCGAGGTCCGGGAGTACCAGCCCGGGGATGATGTTCGGACCATCGACTGGAACGTCTCCGCCAGAATGCAGCAGCCTTTCGTGAAGATATTCACCGAGGAAAGGGAACTGACGGTGGTGGTGGCGGTGGATACCAGCGCTTCCGGCCGGTTCGGAACCGCGCGGTCGACCAAACAGGAACTTGCGACGGAGGTCTCTGCCCTGCTGGCGTTCTCGGCGATCCGGAACAACGACCGTGTCGGCTTGTTGCTGTTTTCCGACCGCATCGAAAAGTACGTCCCGCCCAGGAAGGGCAGGGAACATGCACTTCGTGTGCTTCGCGATCTTGTGGCCTCTGACCCCCGGGGCGTCGGAACCGACATTGCCGCAGCGGTTGTGTACCTCCGCAATGTCCTCAAGAAGCGGGCGGTGGTGTTCCTGGTCTCCGATTTTCAGGACAGGAATTATGACGCGGTCCTCAGGACCGTGGCCCGGAAACACGACGTGGTCGGGATCCGGGTCAGTGACCCGAGGGAATCGGAACTGCCGCCGACTGGACTGGTCGCGGTGGAAGATCCGGAATCGGGCCAGCGCAGCATTCTGGACGCCGGCAGCCGCAGGGTTCGATCGCAATACGCCGCCTGGGCCGAACGGCGCCAAACGGAAATCCGGGAAACGGTTGGCAGAAGTGGTATCGAACTGCTGGAACTGGATACCGGCGAAGATTACGAGAGGGACCTGGTCCGGTTCTTCAGAATCCGCGCCCGGCGGGCCGAGGCGGGAGGATTCTAGGGTGTTGGCTCGGGGAACGCTCGTCCTGACTGCAATCGCCCTGCTCCTGCTCTGCAGTCAGGCCGCCGCCGGTACGCCGGAACTCGTTGTTGAATTCCCGCGAACAGCAGGAACCGTAGGTGACCGTTTCCCGATGACGATCAATGCAACCGGGGCCGACTCGGGTAACTGGGAATCTATTCCGCTGCAGGAACAGATCGGACCGTTTCATGTGCTTGACGGCGCGTGGCGGAAGCTCGACCACCCGGATGGAGACGATGCCTGGGTATGGTCCGGCAACCTGGCGGCATATGAGCCCGGAGATTTGGAACTTCCCGCTTTTGCGGTACGGTTCCGATTGGCGGATGAGGTGTTGGAGGCGACAACCGAACCGTTTGCGGTCACCATCGAATCGGTTCTGGCCGAGGAAGGGCAAGATGCCGAACTCGCCGACCTGAAAGGGCCGGCTGCCGTGAATCCGGATTATGGTGCGCTGTTCCTGGCGCTTGCCGTTCTGGCCGGCCTGTTCGGGGCGGCCGGCTCCGTATGGTGGATTCAGCGCCGGCTCGCCGGCAAGCTGGCAGCCGTTCCGCAACCTGCAGATCCGTTCCAGCGCATGCCACCTCACGAATGGGCTTACCAGGCGCTCCAGGATTTGTTGCGTAGCGGCCGGGCCGACCCGGAGCACGCCGGACCGTTTTTCCAGGAAATCGCCAGAATCCTGAAATTGTATCTGGGTGGCAGGTTCCGGATCGAACTCCTGGAGTGCACCACATCCGAGGTTGCCCCCTTGTTGGGCCAGGCCGGCGCGGGAGAGGACCCGATCCGGAAGGCGGAGAGGATTCTCCTTGGCTGCGACATGGTGAAATTCGCAGGCCACCGGCCCGATCCCGCAGCTTTCCGTACCACCGTTGAGGAAGCCTACGCGCTGGGCTTTTCTGATGCCCCGGTGCCCGCCAGTGAGCTGCGGGTGATCAGCTATGTGCTGCCTCAGACCGCGGAAACCTGCGCCGACCAGCGGCAGGAGAAGGTTGTGCCGGCCGAACGCTGGGCCCGCTCCCGTTTCCATGGCGAAGAGTTCAACTGCGACCTGCGCCTTCACCTGGCCGCAACCCTCAACCGGGCAGGGTTCCCCGCGGTGGCGCCCGAGCGGTTGCCCGGCTTCGCCTACCGGCAGTCGGAGTGTTTCGGCCTGGCCTCGAATTGGTCGGAGCGGCATGCCGCCTTTATTGCCGGTCATGGCACCTTCAGCCTCTCCGACGCAATGATCACCCGCTGGGGGAAGGCGGTGCGGTTCGGCTCGGTGGTCTGCCGAATCGATCTTCCGGCGACCGAACGGGCCTACGGCGAAGACCTGCATGCCTGGTGCCTCTGGTACGCGAAGGGAACCTGCGGTGCCTGCGCCAAGCGCTGCCCGGCCGATGCCATCACCACCGACGGGGGACACGATAAGCCGGCCTGTTTCAGCTATATCCGCGAGACGACCGCCCCCTATGCGACCAGAACCTACGGCACCGGAGCCACCCCTTGCGGTCTGTGCCAGGTCAAGATCCCTTGTGAGAGCCGGGTCCCACCGGCGTTAAGCTGAAAACCTCAAGTATTGTTCCGGCAGGCAATTGCCGTAACCCACCATTTTCGGCACAAAATCAATCCAACCCTGCCGATTCTGGCTAGCTGGTTGCCGGGGCGGGTGGCTTGGTTTCCGGACAGGTTTGGTCCGTGGCGCTGGATCCGTAACCCGAATAAGCTAATACTCCTGAACTTGCCCAACGACCATGCTGATAATTTCTCTGGCCGTTTCTTCCACCGATTTGTTCGTGGTATCCACAATTCGCCACTTTCGGTTTTTCTTTTTCAGCTCATGTACCATTTCCATTTCATCAAAAATACGCCCCAGGTCGGTATAATTGCTTTGGGTTTTGTAGTGTTTTATTCTGGCACTTCTGATTTTCTGCAGCACCTCCGAATCCATGACCAGGCAAACGACTCGATTCTGGTCCACCTGGTAAACTTCCTTGGGGATGGGGACTTCCAGCATCAGTGGAATATTAACTACTTTGTATCCCTGTTGGGCCAGGAAGTAGGAGGTCGGTGTTTTGGAGGTTCTGGATAGCCCCAGAATGATAATGTCCGCCTCAAAAACTTTGTTGACGTCTTTACCATCGTCATAATTCATGGAAAATTCTATCGCATCGATCCGCTTGAAATACGTGCTGTCGACTTTTCGGAGCAGGTTGGCATCTTCTTTCGGCTTAATACCCAGATAGGTAGAAAGTTCTTCCAGCGGCGGGCCCAATATGTCAACGTGCATCAATCTCTCATTCAGGCAAATCTCATGC
>CALZKF010000077.1 GCA_945787955.1 uncultured Acidobacteriota bacterium
ATGTAGGCGTCCCGCAGGATCTCGTTCATGGCGTTCCGCATCGGCACCGCTTTCGTATCCAGTTTTCCGCCGTCGATGACGTCCATGGAGTAGGTTCCGTCCAGGGCCAGGTGGTCTTCGTATTTCTCTTCCTTGTCCCGGCCCTTGAGACCGGCTGCGAAGTAGTCGGCGGCGTTGGACGAGATCTCGCCACCGAACAGGTCCACCGAGGAGGAGAACCAGAAGTTCAGGTACTTCTGGATGGTGGGCAGGTCCACGCCGCCCTGGGCCCGGACATCTTCGTTCGAATCTTCCTTCATCATTTCACAGGCCCGCTGGATCACCCGCCCTACACCGGTCTCCCCCACGAACATGTGGTGGGCCTCTTCGGTGAGCATGAACCGGGTGGTCCGGGAAAGCGGGTCGAAGCCGCTCTCCGCCAGGGCCAGGAGCTGGTACTTGCCGTCCCGATCGGTGAAGGTCGTGAACATGAAGAACGACAGCCAGTCTTCGATCGGCTCGTTGAAGGTACTCAGGATCCGGGGCTTGTCCATATCGCCGGAGCGGCGCTCCAGCATCTCCTCAGCCTCCTCCCGCCCATCACGGCCGAAATAGCCGTGCAGCAGGTAGACCATCGCCCACAGGTGCCGGCCTTCCTCCACGTTGACCTGGAACAGGTTGCGGCAGTCGTACAGGCTGGGGGCGGTTTCCGCCAGCTTGCGCTGCTGTTCCACGCTGGCCGGTTCGGTGTCGCCCTGGGTCACGATGATGCGGCGGAGCATGTTGCGGTACTCCCCCGGGATCTCCTGCCAGGCATCCTCTCCCATGTGGTCGCCGAACCCGACCTTGCGGTCCTGCTCCGGCGGGGACAGGAAGATCCCCCAGCGATAGTCGGGCATCTTTACGTGGTCGAAATGAGCCCAGCCCTTGGCATCCACCGAGATCGCCGTGCGCAGATAGATGTCATTGGTCTCGAACTTGGCCGGACCGGCTTCGTTCCACCACTTCAGGTAGTTCGGCTGCCATTTCTCAAGCGCCCGCCGCAGGCGCTTGTTCTCCGACAGGTTGACGTTGTTCGGAATCTTGTCGTAGAGGTTCATCAGGTTCTCCTGTAGTCGAACGAAGGCCGCTCCGGCTGCCCGTAGAGAGTCAGTGCACCCCGCTCGCCTACCGCATTGGGCCGCTGGAAAATCCAGTTCTGCCATGCCGTCAGCCTGGCGAATATTTTGGAGTCGCAGTTCTCCGGGCCGGGGAAGCGCAGGCTGGCCTCCATGCCGGTTAGGGAGTCGGGTGAGAGGCTGGCCCGCTCCTCGATGGCGACCCGGACCTCGTCTTCGTAATCGATATCGTCGGCCACTACCGTCACCAGTCCGGCCTCTTCCGCATCCTGGGGATCGTACGCTTTCGCCTCCTCGAGGATCTCCTCCGCCTTCCCAGGCTCGCCCAGGAACCGGACCTCCAGGCGGGAAAGGCCGTGAGACATCCGGTAGGCGCCGCCGTTCATTGCTGAAACGGCCAGCTCTACCGGCCGGTCCGGATCGTCCAGCATGTAGGACCGGTCGGCGGACAGGGCCAGTTCGAACAGGGTTCCTGCGAAGCATGAGCCGGGCTCGATCAGGGCATAGAACGACCGGGCGGTCAGGTCCAGGCGACGCAGTGTACGGCCGATGAACATCCGGACCTCGTCCACGAACCAGTCACCGGTGTTCGTTTTCAGGGTCTCGTCCACCGCCAGGACGGCACCGGCGTCCCCCTCGGTCCGCAGCAGGATCATCCCTATCTCCGGTTCGTTGAACCGCAGGTGCAGCAGGGCGTCGTCCAGTTCCCGGAACGCCCGGAGCGGCCACCATCCCGCACCCTCTGCGCGAATCGCCTCGGGACTGTCCGGCTGATCGCCCTCGGGAGCTTTCACCAGGAGGGTGCCGCGCCGGTTGTTGCGGTCGATGGTCAGAACCACCGAGGAATACTCGACTCTGTCCTCCTCCACCGATTTCCGCAACGGAGTCAGTTCCACACCTTCCGTCGCCCGTGCCGGTGACGCGGCGGCCAGTTCGGCGGCACGCTTCATGTATGCCTCTTCAAAACGGCTGCGGGAAACCACATGGTCCACCAGGTTCCAGCGCTTCGCTCTTTTCCCCTTGACCCCTTCGGCGGTGGTGCAGAACAGATCGGCCAGATCGCGGCGAACCTTGCGCTTGTCCACCAGCCGGGTCAGCCCTCCGGTGCCGGGCAACACGCCGAGCAGCGGGACCTCAGGGAGGCTGACCGTGGAGTTGCTGTCTTCCACCAGCATGATCTCGTCGCACGCCAGGGCCAGTTCGTACCCTCCCCCGGCGCAGGCGCCGTTCAGGGCCGCCAGATAGCGCTGGCCGCTCTCGGCGGATGAAGCTTCGATTCCGACCCTGGTTTCGTTGGTGAACTTGCAGAAGTTGACCTTGAAGCCATGAGTCGACATTCCCAGCATGTGGATATTGGCGCCGGAACAGAACACACGGTCCTTGGCTCCGGTCACAACCACGCATCGGACCTCCGGATGTTCGAACCTCAAGCGGTTGACCGCATCATGCAATTCGATGTCCACCCCCAGGTCGTACGAATTCAACTTGAGCTCATAACCGGGACGGAACGGGCTGTCCTCCTGGATGTCCATGGTGAGGCGGGCAATTGCACCGTTTACGGCGAGCTTCCAGTGCACGTAGCGGTCCGGGTCGGTTTCGAACGTCTCCACCGGTTGATCCTGCTTGGCGGTTGTGGCCACTTCGGTTCTCCTTGATGTGTGCGCGGCATTATACTGCATTAATCGACCATTGCAATCCACAATTGAGTGCACTATAGTGCGCACATGGTTGATCGTCACCATCCCCTGCTTGAAACTCTGGCCCAGCGGGTCCGCTCCCTTCGGGAGGGTCGGCAGTGGACCCGGTCACGGCTTGCCCGGGAAGCAGGACTATCGCTCCGATACCTGGCCCGTGTGGAGTCGGGCGACGGCAACATCTCCGTGCTCCGGCTCTACGACCTGGCCCGGGCTCTGGGCATATCGGCGGATCGGCTCCTGAACAGAGGAACCCCAGGCGGGCCGGCTTTCCGGATTCACAGGCCTGTGGCCCTGGTAGGACTCCGGGGCGCCGGGAAAAGCACCGTCGGCCCGCTCCTGGCAGGACGCCTCGAACTGCCGTTCATCGAAATGGACGACCGTATCCTTGAGGAAAGCGGCCTGCCCCTGGACCAGCTGTTCGAACTCCATGGCGAACGGTACTACCGCCAGTTGGAGCGCCGGACGGTCCGGGCCATCCTGGATGAGAACCGTCCGGAGGTGATCTCCGCCGCCGGCGGCGTGGTCAACGACAAGGAGACCTGGGAGATGCTGCTGGACGGTGCCACGGTGATCTGGCTGCGGGCCACGCCGGAGGACCACTGGAAGCGCGTCATCGCCCAGGGCGACCGCCGGCCGATGGCCGACCACCCTGCCGCCATGCAGGAACTGCGTTCGATCCTGCGCCACCGTGAACCGGTCTATGGCGACGCACACATAACCGTGGACAGTTCGGAGATCACACCTGAAGAGGTGGCCGCGGTTGCGTACCGCAGGCTGGAGGAGGCGGCGATGGCCGGGATGTAACCGATCCGCGCCGTCACGCGTATATTGGACCGAGGGTAACGATCCATGTCCGGAAAAACCGCCAGCTGGCTCAAAGGATGCGGCTGCACATTTACCGTGCTGTTGGTTCTGGGTGTGATCGTCCTGGTGGGCAGCTCGCTGACCATGCTGAAGCCGTTCAGGCAGGCGATCGAAATCCGGGAGCAGCTGGACCTGGAATACGGCTCACAGTCGGAATTTACGCCGGCCGCCGACGGGGCCGTGCTCCCGGATCGCATGGAGCGGTTCCTGGCGGTGAGGCGGGAACTGATGGTGACCTGCGGCCGATTCGAACAAGCCTACGATTCACTAAACAGCATGGAGCAGTTCGACGGCCAGGACGACCCACCACAAGGCGAGGTCCTGAAAGCCGCATTCAACGCGGCTCGCGGAGCTTTCGGACTGGCACCGGCATTCGGCGACTTTATCCAGGCCAGGAACCAGTCGTTGATGGACAACGGTATCGGTCTGGGGGAATACACCTACATCTACAGCATCGCTTACGGCGATCGCCTTCTGGATCTGCAGGAAGATGGTGACGTCACCACGATGCAGGTCCACGTATCCCCCCGGGTGCTGGGTGTCTTGCAGGACATGCTCAAGCGGCAACTGGACCGGGCCGGACCCGGTTCGGCATGGACCGAAGCCCTGAAGGCAGAGATCAACCGGCTGGAGGAAACAGCCTGGACCGTGCCCTGGATCGACGGACTGCCGGCGGCCATCGCCGCATCCGTGGCGCCGTTCCGGCTTGAACTTGAAGAGAACTTCTGCGCCGAGACCGTCAACCTGGAACTGACGATCAACCGCACCATCAATGGAGGGATCGGCATCCAGGGCGACTGATCCCCACACTTGCCATCGGGAAGGTGACGATTCCGGACCCGACCGTACCGGGACCTGAACGTACACTTCCCCCAAGGAAAGGAGGTCGCCATGCCGTTGTTCGTCCTTATGACCCGTCTGGCTCCGGAGACCCTGCACGACGCGGTCGGCCGCCGTGCGGTGGGCAAGGACTGGCTCAAGAAGGTTTCCGAGAAATGTCCCGGTGTGAAGTTTCTGACCCACTACGCCCTGCTGGGGCCGTACGATTTCATGGATATTTATGAAGCACCGGATATCGAAACCGCCCACCGGGTATCGCTGATCAGCCGGGCCGAAGGGGCGGTGACCGCCGAGAGCTGGACCGCCGTACCGTACGACCGTTACCTGTCGATCCTGGAGGATGTCCAGGATTGACCGCCGTTCACCGGCCTGGAACCGCCATCCACCGGTTTCCTGGTGACCGGTCGGAATTCCTGCCGTAACCTGCCCCTGTCAACGGCAACGAACCGAACAAGGAGGCAGCCATGCGGCATCCAGTGGATGAGACAAGAACTCAAACGGAAGACGACGGCGACGTCCGGGTCTACTGCCGGACCATCCGGCCGGGCCGGTCCATCGGAACGGCAATTTTCGGCCTGGGGATCCTGCTGGCCGGGGTGCTTCTGACCCTGGACAACCTGAATGTCGTCGAAATAGGCGATTACTGGCGGTTCTGGCCGGTGCTCCTCATCGGCCTGGGATTGTCCCACCTGGCCAGCCCCGGAGACGGTCGTAAAATCGGCTGGGGCACCTTCTGGCTCCTTGCCGGCATCATCTTCCTCCTGGACAATCTGGGTTTCATCAGCTGGAACGTCTGGGACCTGTGGCCGGTGGCGCTGGTGTTCGCCGGGGGCAACATCCTCTGGGGGGCGCTCAGAACCCGGACCAGGAAAAAGGCAAGCAACAGCGCATCCCAGTTCGATGCCACCGCGATTCTTGGAGGTGTGAGCCGCCGGATCACTTCCCAGGACTTCCAGGGCGGACAGGCCACCGCATTGCTGGGAGGGTGTGAACTGGATCTGAGGGAGGCGGCGATTCAGGGCGGACCAGCCGAGATCGAGGTCTTCGCGTTCTGGGGAGGGATCGAAATGCGGGTTCCCCAGGAATGGGATGTCCAGGTCAAGGGCTCGGCGATCCTGGGCGGGGTCGAGGACAAGACCAACACCATCGGCGACGGTAGCCAGGTCCTGGTGATCAGCGGCACCGCCTTCATGGGCGGCGTGGAGATCAAGAACTGATGCCATGGATCCGGTACCTCACGGTATGGCTGCCCCTGGCCGTTCTGCTCGCCGGGGTCGCAGCCTTAATGGGAGGATCTCCATGGCCGGAGGCCTTAGCCCTGGCCCTGCCCCTGGCCACCGTGTTCGCGTTCCTGTGCCTGGGCGCAGGCTATTCCTGCCGGGTGCTGCCCCTTTCGGGAACCGACGCCAGCCGGACGGTGCTGTCCCATGCCGCCACCGCTGTCGTGACCGCCGCCCTGTGGGTCGGCATGGCCCGGCTGCTGGGCCATCTCCTGGAGCGCATCGACCTCTTCCCGGGGGTGGTGCTCCGGGTGTCGCAGCTCAGCGGATCCCTGATGGCTCTGGGCATCCTGCTGTACCTGCTGGCGGTATCGGTGCATTACCTGGCCACGGCAAGGGAAGAGTCCCGGCAGGCGGAACAACGGATCCTGCAGGCGGAGTTGTCGGCCCGGAAAGCGGAGCTCAGGGCGCTCAAGGCCCAGATCGACCCGCACTTTCTGTTCAACAGCCTGAACTCCATCAACGCCCTGGTAGGCCGGGATCCGGAAGCGGCGCGGCAGGTTTGCGCCGGCCTGGGTGACCTGATGCGGCTCAACCTCCAGAACGGCCGCAAAAGGTCGATTGCGCTCAGGGAAGAGATCGACATGGTCCGGATGTACCTGGAACTTGAGAAGGTCCGCCTCGGCTCCCGGCTGCAGGTGGAGGAAAGCGTGCAGCCGGCGGCTCTGGGCTGCCAGGTCCCGCCCCAGGTGCTCCAGCCGCTGGTGGAGAACGCTCTGAAACACGGCATCGGCTCCCTGATCGACGGAGGCCTGGTCTCCCTGGCCGCACAGGTCGATGGTGACCGCCTGACCCTTACCGTGACCAATCCCGTGGATCCTGCTGCTCCGCCCCGGCCCGGCACAGGCACCGGGCTCCGGAACCTGGGCCAGCGGCTCGCTGCGCTCTACGGCGGCGAGAGCCGCCTCGTGACAGGCATCGACGGAGGGACGTATTCCGCACGGGCGATCCTGCCTGTGGAAGGGGGCCAGGATGACTGATTCGAACTCACCGGATCGTCTCAAGCTGATCCTGGTGGACGACGAGGCGCCGGCTCGCGCTCTGCTCCGGGAACTGCTGGAAGACCGCCCGGACATCGAAATCGTGGCGGAGTGCGCCAACGGTTTCGAAGCGGTGAAGGCTGTGGCCGACTCCGACCCCGACCTTCTCCTCCTGGACATCCTCATGCCCAAGCTCAACGGGTTCGAGGTCCTGGAACTGCTGGAGCGGGACATCCCGGTAATCTTCATTACCGCATTCGACGAACACGCCCTCAAGGCGTTCGACGTCCACGCCGTGGACTACCTGCTCAAACCGTTCACACGGGATCGGCTGGACGAAGCGCTGGCGAGGGCCCGCGGCCGCATCGGCTCCCCCGGACCTTCCATCCGGGAACTGGCCGAATCGACCGACCCCGGGAGCCGGACCCTGGAGCGGATCCTGGTGCGGGACGGATCGGACGTGCATGTCATACCGGTGGACGATGTGGACTACTTCGAGGCCGACGACGATCGGGTCATCATCCACTCCGGAGGGGAGAGCCGGTCCAAGCTGCAGCGGCTCGCCCGGATGGAGGAACGGCTGGATCGGGAACGGTTCGTCCGTATACACCGCTCCTACATCCTGAACGTGGAACGGCTGAGCAAAATCGAGCTGTACGCCAAGGACAGCCGGATCGCGATCCTGTCCGACGGCGCCAAGCTGCCGGTGAGCCGCTCCGGATATGCCCGGCTTCGCGATCTTCTTTAGGCTGTTCTGGCAGCAGGGCACCTGCCCGTTCTAAACTGCCTCCCATGAAGCTTGCGGTCAGGGACCTGGGTCGGACCGGCTACGCCGAGGCCCGGGAAATCCAGAAAGAGATCCACCGTTCGGTCGCCGAGGGGCGGGAGTCCCCCCATCTGCTCCTGGTGGAGCACCCGGCGGTGATCACCCTGGGGCGGAACGCCGGGATGGACAGTCTCCTGAAACCCGAACCGTGGTACCGGGAGCGAAACATCGAGATCCACAGGATCGAACGTGGAGGCGACGTCACCTGGCACGGTCCCGGCCAACTGGTCGGGTACCTGATCCTTCCGGTGGGCCGCCGGGTACGGGATCTGTTCCGTCGCCTGGAACTCGCGCTGGTCTCGGTCGCCGCAGGCTATGGCGTCCAGGCCGGCACCGACCCGGATCTGGCGGGTGTGTGGTACGACCGGGACAAACTCTGCGCCGTAGGGCTGGCGGTCCGCAACCGGGTCTCCTTCCACGGCTTCGCTCTCAACGTGTCCAACGACCTCTCCGCCTTCGACGCCATCGTGCCCTGCGGGATAGCCGGCCGGGGTGTCACGAGCCTGGAGAAGGCTCTGGGCCGGGCGCCGGACATGGATGACGTCAAGAGCCGGACCGTCGCCGCCCTGCAGGTGCAGTTCGCCGACTGGCCGGAACACCGGGGTGCGCCGGAGGTTCCATGCCGGGTGTAAAGGATTTCAAGATCGTCCGGGACGGCCTGTCCCGGGACAGGCCGGAGCCGCCGGACCGGCGCAAGCCGTCGTGGCTGCGGATCGGCCTGGTCCCTGCGGCGGTGTCATCGGAACTGAAGGGGATGCTGCAGCGCACCCGGCTGCACACGGTTTGTGAAGAGGCGAAATGTCCCAACATCGGCGAGTGCTGGGAACGGCGCACCATGACCATCATGATCCTGGGCGGGGTTTGCACCCGGGTCTGCCAGTTCTGTTCCGTGGACACCGGGAACCCCAGGGGATGGCTGGATCCGGAGGAACCGGACAATGTGGCGGCGGCGGTGGCCGAACTGGGATTGCGGTACGTCGTCCTAACCAGTGTGGACCGGGACGACATCGAAGACGGCGGAGCCGCCCACTTCGGCGAAGTGGTCCAGGCGATCAAGTCGGCCGACCCGGCGGTGCGGGTGGAGACCCTGACACCGGACTTTTGCGGCGACACCGCCGCCGTGGATACCGTCCTGGCCTCGGGACCGGATGTCTTCGCCCACAACCTGGAGACGGTCCGGAGACTGACACCAACCGTTCGAGATCCCAGGGCGACCTACGATCAGTCCCTGGCGGTTCTGAAGCATGCCGCTCTGTCGTCCTCCGTCCTGGTCAAGTCCAGCCTCATGCTCGGCCTTGGGGAAAACGATATGGAGCTCCGGCAGGCGATGGACGACCTGGTCGCAGCCGGCGTCACCATCCTGACCCTGGGCCAGTACCTCAGACCGACCCGGCGCCATCTGCCGGTGGACCGCTACGTCACGCCGCAACAGTTCGACGCCTACCGGGACCTGGGTTTCGCCGCCGGCTTCCGGGAGGTTTTCTCCGGGCCGCTGGTGCGATCGTCCTACCGGGCGGAACAGGTTTTCGCCGGCGCCTCCCGCTCATGATTCTGAACTGCCCGGCCGGTTCCGGGGTATGATTCCGGGATGAATTCACCAAGAAACGTGAGAAAGAGCGGACTGGTGGTCGGCTGGCGTGAGTGGGTGGCGCTGCCCGATCTCGGTGTGGACGGCGTCAAGGTCAAGGTCGATACCGGCGCCAGGTCGTCCTCTCTCCACGCCTTCGACATGGAGACCTTCCGACGCGGGCGCCGGGATATGGTGCGGTTCAGCATCCACCCGCTGCAGCGCAGCACGGCAGAGAGCATCGTCGCTGAAGCGGAGATCCTGGAGTACCGCGAGATCCGCAGTTCCGGGGGGCACAAGAGCCGCCGGCCTGTGATCGTCACCCCGGTCCGGTTCCTGGACCAGACCTGGGATATCGAACTGACACTGTCCACACGGGACACGATGGGATTCCGGATGCTTCTGGGCCGGGAAGCGGTCCGCCACCGCTTCCTGGTCGATCCGGGCCGTTCGTTCTACGGCGGCAAGCCACCGCGCAAAAAATCTCAAAAGAAGAAATTGATGAAGAAGAAAAGGAGCACCTAGTGAAAATAGCCATCCTGAGCCGCCGGGCTTCCCTGTACTCAACGCGCCGTCTCAAAGAGGCCGGCGAAGAACGTGGTCACAACATGAGCGTGGTCGACTACCTGCGCTGCTACATGAACATCACCGCCCACAAACCGCAGGTCATGTACCAGGGCGGCCCTCTGGTCGGATTTGACGCCGTGATCCCCCGCATCGGAGCATCCAACACATTTTACGGAAACGCGGTGGTCCGCCAGTTCGAGATGATGTCGGTCTACCCGACCAACGAATCCCAGGCGATCTCCCGCTCCCGGGACAAACTGCGTTGCCTGCAGCTCCTGTCCCGACTGGGGATCGGGCTGCCGGTCTCCGGTTTCGCCCATTCCACCAAGGACATCGATGGCCTGGTCAACATGGTGGGCGGCGCCCCTCTGGTGATCAAACTTCTGGAAGGGACCCAGGGCATCGGGGTGATCCTGGCGGACACCGACAATGCAGCCAAGGCGGTGATCGAGGCGTTCCGGGGCCTGGACGCCAACATCCTGGTTCAGGAGTTCATCAAGGAGGCAGGCGGATCGGACATCCGTTGCTTCGTCATCGGCGACAAGGTCGTGGCCTCGATGAAACGGCAGGGCCCCCCAGGTGAGTTCCGGTCCAACATCCACAGGGGAGGATCGGCCGAGAAAATCAAGCTGACCCCTGAAGAGCGCAGCACCGCGGTGCGATCGGCCAAGGCGATGGGGTTGAGGGTTGCCGGCGTCGACATCCTGCGTTCGAATCACGGACCGGTGGTGATGGAGGTCAACTCGTCACCAGGCCTGGAGGGGATCGAGGGTGCATCCGGCGTCGACGTGGCCGCAAAAATCATCGAGTTCATCGAGAAGAACGCAGGACCTGGAAAAACCCGTGACCGCATCAAAGGCTGAGCGCAACAATCCCGTCTCATTGAACGGAATACTGGTTCCTCCGGGCCGTCGCCAGCGCGTCTCCATACCGGTGGCCCGCCTCCCGACCGAAACCTGGATGTCCCTGGCGGTGGAGGTTGTGAACGGCAGGTTCGCCGGGCCGCGGATATGGCTGAATGCGGCTATCCACGGCGATGAACTCAACGGGATCGAGGTCATCCAAAGGGTTCTTGAAACGGTGAACCCGGCGAAACTGCGAGGATCGATTTTCGCCGTCCCGATCGTCAACGTGTTCGGCTTCATCAATCAGGAGCGGTACCTCCCCGACCGCAGGGACCTGAACCGCAGCTTCCCCGGGTCCCGGTCCGGGTCCCTGGCTTCCCGCCTGGCCTATTTACTGATGGACGAGGTCATCAAGCCCTGCAGCCACGGCATCGACCTGCATACCGGTTCGAACCACCGCACCAACCTGCCCCAGATCCGGGCCGATCTCACGGATGATGCCACCCGGCGCTGGGCGACCGCGTTCGGCGCTCCTATCATGCTAAACGCCCGGACCCGGTCCGGTTCCCTGCGCCAGGCCGCGGCTAAGATCGGTAAAACCGTCCTGCTGTACGAGGGCGGCGAGCCGCTGCGGTTCGATCCGTTCTCGATCCAGTGCGGAGTGGACGGAGTGATCCGGGCCATGGCCGCCATCGGGATGCTGCCTGACGTCAGCGTCCCGGAAAAGCATCCGGCGAGCGCCGTCGTGGAGAACAGTTCCTGGATCCGGGCCCGGCGCAGCGGGATCCTTCGGATGAATGTCGGCCTGGGAGATCAGGTAACCGACAGGCAACCGTTGGCCCTGATCAACGACGTCTTCGGCGGCCGGTGCGGCACCGTTAGGGCCCCGTTCGACGGAACGGTGATCGGCCATACCAACAACCCTCTGGTCCACCAGGGTGACGCCGTCCTGCACATCGCCGGGATCGGACCGCGTGCGGAGTAGAATAGGTCCATGACCCGCACCCTGGGACCGAATCTGGCAGGCACATGGTACCCGGCAGACCGCGAAGAGCTGGAGTCCGAAGTCCGGCGCATGCTGGCCAGGGAGCCCGGGGCTGCCGCCGGCTCGGAACCGGTTGTCGCACTCATCGAACCCCACGCCGGTTATTGCTACTCCGGCCAGGTCGCCGCCTCCGGGTTCCGACTCCTGAAGGGCTGCCGGTACGATCGTGTCATTCTCATCGGGCCAAGCCACCACGAGTATTTCCACGGTGCCGTCGTTCCCGATGCCACCCGTTACGAAACACCGATGGGAACCGTGGCACTGGATGCCGAAGCTTTGGACGACCTGGCCGGGCAGGCCGAATTCACATGCGGCAACCAGGCTTTCCTGAAGGAACACTGCCTGGAGATCGAGCTCCCGTTCCTTCAGGAAGTGCTCCTGCCGGGCTGGAAGCTGGTTCCGGTGCTGCTGGGACATGAAATGCCCGACGACCTGGCCGGCAGGATCGCTGCCGGCCTGCTGCGTTGGAGTGGAGCCGGGACCCTTCTGGTAGCGTCGTCGGACTTCACGCACTACGGCCGCAATTTCCGCTATGTGCCGTTCGAGGACAACCTGCCGGAGCGCTTGAACGACCTGGACATGGGCGCCCTGAA
>CALZKF010000078.1 GCA_945787955.1 uncultured Acidobacteriota bacterium
GTGGAACTGGTGGTCCCCTGAGGAGGCTCAGACAACCCGCTTGCCGCCTGCCACCACCGCCTTGATCCGGGGGATGCCGAAGCGGTAGACCAGGTGGTAGCGGTTGGGGAAATCGTGGACCACCAGATCGGCTCGTTTCCCAACTTCGATGGTTCCCACCTCTTTCGCCAGCCCCAGTGAGGCGGCGGCGTTCAGCGTCGTGGCGGTGATCGCCTCGTCCACCCCGAGACCGGCGGTGAGACAGGCGAACCAGACCGCGGCGGACATCGACTCGCAGGGGCAGGTGCCCGGGTTGAAGTCGGTGGCCACCACCACCGGGACCCCGGCGTCCAGCAGGCGCCGGCCCGGCGGCTTGCGATCCATCATCAGGAAGAACGTGGCTGCCGGCAGCAGGACCCCGCAGGTACCGGCGGCGGCCATCGCCTCGATGCCCTCATCGGAGGCGAACTCCAGGTGATCGGCGGATACCGCCTCAAGCTGTGCGGCCAGCAGCGCCCCGCCGTCGTCGGCCAGCTGGTCGGCATGGAGACGAACCTTCAGCCCGTGCCCTTTGGCCGCCTCCAGTATCATCCTCGCCTCCTCTACGGAAAAGGCGTTGGCGTCCACGAAAGCGTCGGCGAAGCTGGCCAGCCGGCGCCGGGCGACCTGGGGCAGCATTTCGTCCAGGATCAGCCGGATATAGCCCTGGCGGTTGTCGCGATACTCCTTCGGAACGGTGTGGGCGCCGAGGAAGGTCGTGGCCAGTTGCACCGGATGGCCGGACCCAGCGTCGCCTAACGCTTCCAGTTGCATGATCTCGGTTTCAGGATCAAGGCCGTACCCGCTCTTGGCCTCGGCGGTGGTGGTGCCCTGGGCCAGCACGTCGTTCAACCGGCCCCGTACCAGGGCTGCCAGGCTCTTGCGGTCCATGGCCCGAACCGCCTCCACCGTGGAGAGGATTCCGCCTCCCCGGGAGGCGATATCCGAGTAGCTCGCACCGTGCAGCCGCTCATCGAATTCGGTTTCCCGCCAGCCGGCGAACGGCAGGTGGGTATGGGCATCCACAAACCCCGGGAGGACGGTTCCGCCGGCGGCGTCAACCGGTGTGCAGTCCCGGGTCGGCTGGACCGTTGCGATGCACTCCGCCTCTTCGCCTACAAAAACGATCCTGCCTTCATGACAGGCAACGGCGGCGCCGTGAATGATTTTGAGACGGCCGGCATCCGGTCCGGCCAGGGCGGTCTTGCCCTCGGGTGTGGCGAGTTCGGAGATCCCGCTGACGACGAGATCGGCCGGAATCATCCTGCTTCGGAACCGCTGCGGCGGTGCATGAACCGGAGGTTCTCGTGATCTTGCCGTTCCTTCTCCCGAAGGTCGAGCATGGCGATATGCTCTTCGAGGATGGTGCGCAGTCGAGAGTCGAAGCTGTTCCGCTCCAGGCGTGTGCGACTGATCTCCGCTTCGATCCGCGAAAGCTGGTCCTGGGCCTGCTCCAAAACCCGTTCGGCTTTCACCCGGGCTTCACGAACCACCACATCGGCTTCCCGGCGGGCACCGTTTTTCATCTCGTCGGACATCGTCTGTGCGGAGACCAGGGTCTTCTGTAGCATCTGCTCGCGGGATTTGATCTCTTCCAACTGGTCCTTGAGCTGTCCCATGGACTCCTGGAGTTCCTGGTTCCGCAGGTTCAGCCGCTGGAACTCCTCAGCCACGGAGCGCAGGAACATCCGAACCTCTTCGGTGGCGTAGCCCCGCATCTTCGTGGGGAACTCCTGTCCTTCAATATCCATGGCGCTGAGACGATCAGACATACTGGCACCTCCCGTGAACCGGAACGACGGCAAACATAATGTCCTGATTTCGAAAACGCAACCGGCCCGGATCGTTTGCACCATTCCGGAAACGATATTTTCTCACAAAATTTAATTATTCCGCGGAATTACCCTGGCCGAGGGCCAAACAGGGCGGTCCCGACCCGAACCAGGGTCGCCCCCTCCTCCACGGCAACAGCGTAGCTGTCGGACATCCCCATGGAGAGCTCCGGCAGTTCGCGGCCCAGCTCCGGGGTGAGCCGGTCACGGAGGACCCGCAGGTCGTTGAACCAGCGGCGGGAATTTTCCGGTGCCGCCGCCGGCGGTGGAATCGACATCAGTCCGCGCAGATCCAGGCTCGCGCACCGTTCCACCTCCTCGGCCAGGGCGGGCAGTTCCTGCGGCAGGATGCCGTGCTTGGTGGTCTCACCGGCCTGGTTGATCTGAAGAAGGACCGGCTGGACCAACCCCGCTGATCCGCATCGCCGGTTCAGGGCCTGAGCCAGGTCCCGGCTGTCCACCGAGTGGATCAGATCGAACTTCCCGATCACGTGCCGGACCTTGTTCTTCTGCAGGTGTCCGATGAAATGCCACTGCGGTCCCGGCCCCAGGGCTTCGATCTTCAGAACCGCCTCCTGCACACGGTTCTCGCCGAACAGGAGCTGACCTGCCGCCATCAGCGCCTGCACCCGCTCCGCCGCCATAGTCTTGGACACCGCCACCAGCCGGACTTCAGCCGGGTCGCGTCCGGAACGGGCGCAGGCCCGGTTGATCCTGCCCAGCACATCTGCAAGCGCCTGTTCAGTAGGCCTCATGGATCCGCACCGACTTCTCCGCTCCCTGGTCCAGAGCCAGGTTCACCAGCCTGTCGGCATCCTTGTTGTTTTCCCGGCGGACATGTTCCAGGCGGAACAAAGTCAATTGCGTGATCCGCTTCTTCGCCTCCCGGTACAGCGGGATCATGTCCGGATGGCGCACCTTGTACTGGCCGTTGATCTGGCGAACGATCAACTGGGAATCGGAGAACAGGGCCACGTCCTCGGCCCCGCGCTTGAGGGCCAGCTCCAGCGCTTCTATCAGGCCGTTGTACTCGGCGACATTGTTGGTCGCCTTTCCGAGGCCTCCGGCAAACCCCTCGATGCAACGGCGTTCCTCATCCAGAATCGCCACACCCCAGGCGGCAATCCCCGGATTGCCCCTGGAACCGCCGTCAAAGGCGGCCCTAAACCTGGGGGTCATTCATCGCTTCCACACCGGAAGTCGATAGATCCGCCTGAGCGGCCGGCTCTTCAAGTGCGGGGCGAAGGGAAGGCGCGTGGTACAGGTACCGGCGGCAGGATCCACAGGCGTGCAGCTTGCTGGCCGCCTTGATCTCCTGGTAGACCTGGGGGCGAACCCGGACGAAGCAGGCCTGACAGGTCCCGTCGACCACCTCCACCAGGAACAGACCGTGACGTTGTGACTCGACCCTGGTGAGCGTGCCGACCAGGTTTGCAGGCAGCTCCGATTCGAGCTGTTCCCGTTCCGCTGTGCACCGGGCAACTTCCGCCTCGGCCTGTTTGACGGCGGCATCGACTTCCCCGGTCTCGACCGCCACCTTCTCCCGCTCCACCGAGATGTGCGCACCCATGGAGGCGATCTCTTCTTTAAGGGTTTCCAGCTCTTCCATGTTGGCAAGGACGACATCCTCGTGTTCGGCGATCCTGGCCTTGACCTGGTCGACCTCCTTGAGGATGGCGGAGTATTCGCGTTGATTCTGGACCTGCATGAGGTCCTCTGAGTATTTCTTGCGGCCGGCAAGAAGAGTTTCCAACTCCAGGTTCCGCTCACGGACATCCTTCTCGAGTTCGTCGAATCGATCCTTCACTGCCACATACTCGGTATTGCGGTCCCGGAAACGGCCTTCGATCTCTTCAATCCGGGCCGGAGCATGATCGATGATCTCCCGGTTCGACCGGATCGTCCTGGCGAGATCCTGCATTTTAAGGAGATGAATTAATTGTTCTCTGGCTTCCACGTCCTGTGCCTCCCGTCAGCCCGTGCCTGCCATGGCCGTCAATTCCGATACCTGGCCACCAGAATCAGAAAGGGCGCCCGGTTTCCGGGCGCCCCTTATGCGGCTTGCAATTCTGTCCCACTCTGAGGGAGTCGAAACTCCCGCACGAATTTGCACCGATTGAGACAGTTCGTCAGGTATTCCATGGCAATCGCTGAAGTTACCACCTGCTCCGCCATGCCGTCAACAGGCACGGCTGCGATCAGCCCTGGAAGTTAAATGTTATGAAGGACTTACCCGAAGAGCAGATTCACGATGAACACGGCGGCAAGGATGCCGGCAAAATCGGCCGCCAGGCAGGAAGGCAGGGCGTGACGAGTCTTCTTGACCCCCACAGCGCCGAAATAGACCGCCAGGACATAAAAGGTGGTCTCGGTGCTGCCCTGGAACGTGCTCACCATATACCCGAGGAACGAATCCGGGCCGTGGGTATTGAGGATCTCCGCCATGACACCCAGAGCACCGGATCCGGAAAGAGGCCGCATCACCGCCATCGGCAGCGCCTCCGCAGGCATCCCGATCATCGCGGTGACTCCCCCCAGCGCCCTCCCCAACAGGTCGATCCCGCCGGACGCCCGCAACATGCCGACCGCCACCAGAATTGCCACCAGGTACGGGATGATCCGTTTCGCAACTTCCCAACCCTCCCGGGCACCGTCTACCAGGCAGTCATAGACCCGGACGCCCCGGGCCCAGCCGAACAGGACCAGCCCCCCGATCAATGCCGGCAGCAGCCAGAAGGAAAATACGTGGGAGAGCTTGTCTGAAACGAGAAGGGTTTCATCCCCCGCTCCCATGACCAGGTATCGTCCCAGCGCCGCCAGAAAGGCAACAATGATGACCCAGGTGATCAGGGTACCGCCCCTTGGGGGTACCAGAGCCGGCGCATCGTCCTGGACGATCGGTTCCGGAACTGCTTCAGGTGCTTCCGGCTCGACCATCCCCGGTTCGGTCCGGGCATATACAGGCAACCGGGACAGCATGAACGCTATGGAGATACCGACGACGGTGGCGCAGGCGCTTGCGAACCAGGTGGTCACCAGGATACCCGCCGGATCGGAAGATCCTGCGGCGGCCCGAACCGAGATAACACCGGACGGCAGGAACGCAAGTCCCGAAGTATTGATCGCAAGGAACATGATCATGGCGTTGGTGGCGGTTCCCTTGCTGCGGTTCAACCGGTTGAGCTCCATGATCGCCTTGATGCCGAACGGGGTTGCCGCATTGGCCAGTCCGAGCATGTTGCTGGTGATGTTCATCACCATGGCGCTCATGGCCGGGTGGCCCTGGGGGACGCCGGGGAACAGTCTTTTCAGGACCGGGTGCGCGAACCGGGTCACGACCCTGAGGATGCCGCCCTTCTCCGCCACCTTCATGAGCCCGAGAAAGAACGCCATCACCCCGATCAGCCCGATGGCCAGCATCACCGCATCTTTGGCCGAATTCACCGCGGCCAGCGTCAGACCTTCCATGCGGCCGCTGAACGCCGCAAGAAGAATCGAGGCCAGGACGATGACGACGAAGATGATATTGAGCACGGATCAGGTCCTGCCCGGCAGCAGTCCCCGGCTTTCCCGGGCAAGCGCCTGCCGCAGCAGTTCAGCCTCCCGGCTCTCGTGCTCCCGTATCATCCCCAGGTAAGCCGTGAGATCGTCGCGGAGGGAGCCGACCTCCTCCATGTCGCGGTTGCGGGCGTGGATCCTCGCCAGTTCCAGTATCTCCAGGATCTTGCGGTGCTCCTCGGAGAGGGCCAGGATCTCATCTTCAGCCTCGGGAAGCCGGTCCACGATCGCCTGGAACAGAACCGAATCTTCCACACTGTTGTGTTCGATGATTTGTTCCCTGAGGCCGGCGATGACCGCCACGAGCCGCTCCAGGGCCTCTGAATCGCCGGATTTCGGGTCCAGTCCGGCCAGGGCCTCCTCCAGGCGGTCGAGGAAGAAGTGGATCTGCTCGTGCTCCTCCAGGCTTTGCCGGCTGATGGCGGCGTCTGCTGGTGGTGTGTTCATCCCGGCCAACCCTCCTGCACAGCCAAGTTCCTACCTGAAGCGGCTCCAGTCAAGTCGCCGTCCCGAGCCGCTTCCTCCCGTCGGACTGTGCCTGCGCATGTTCGCACCAGTTCCTGTGCTCCAGGTACCACGTGATGGTCCGCTCCAGCCCCCGGTCCAGACTGACGGAACACCGCCAGCCCAGTTCCGCCTCGATCCGCCCGGAATCCACCGCGTAACGGCGATCGTGCCCCGGCCGGTCGGGGGCCTTGCGGATCAATTCAGCGTAGGTAGATGCGCCGCGGCGGCGCAAGGACTCGTTTTCCCCGGCAGGTCTCAAGGTTTGGAGAACGTCACAGATCCGGTGCACCATCGCAAGATTGCTGCTCAGGTTACCGGCGCCAAGGTTGTACTCCGCCCCGGGCTCACCCTCCAGAAGGGCGGTGAGCATCCCGCGGCAATGATCATCCACGTAGAGCCAGTCCCGCACCTGGCCGCCGTCGCCATAGACCGGAAGGTCAAGTCCTTCCAGGCAGTTCAGCAGGATCAGGGGGATCAGTTTCTCGGGATTCTGGTATGGACCGAAGTTGTTGGAGCAGCGTGTAATGATCGCCGGGAAGCGGTAGGTCCGGTGAAACGCGCGGACCAAATGGTCCGCCGCCGCCTTGGAAGCGGCGTAAGGCGAGTTGGGAGCAAAGGGAGCCGCCTCGTTGCAGACAGCATCCCCATCCACCGAGCCGTAGACCTCATCGGTGGAAACGTGCAGGAACCGGAACCTCTCCCGGGCGGAGGGGCCGGCCGCTTTCAGGTGGCGGCGGCAGGCCTGCAGCAGATTGTAGGTCCCGTTGATGTTGGTCCGGATGAACGGCTCAGGGTCGTCGATGGATCGGTCCACATGGGTTTCGGCGGCCAGGTGGATCAGCCGGGTGGGCCGGTGCGCCGCCAGGATCCGATCCACCACGACGGTATCGTTCACGTCCGCATGGTGGAAAATCAACCTGCCGTCGTTGCGGTATTCCGCAAGGTTGGCCTGGTTCCCTGCGTAGGTCAACAGGTCCAGAACCACGACCGGGGCCTCGCCATGCTCAAGGAGCATGGCTACCAGGTTGGCTCCGATAAAGCCGGCGCCGCCGGTGACCAGGATCGCTTCATTCCTCACTTGCAGTCCCTCAACGGTTGACCATTTCCCGGTCGGCGTCCGGCTCCGGCGGTCCGCCGGGCGTTTGGCAGGAGACCGCCTCCTCCAGAACGCGGGAGGCGATCTCAGCAGGCCCCTGGCCGTCGATCAACATGTCAAGAACGAGCATCCGGACCCGGCCGCGAAGCGCCTCCGCCACCTCACCGAACCGCTCCTGGAGTTCGGCCAGGAACGCACGATTTTCGAATCCGCGCAGTTCTCCGCCCCGGGCTCGCAACCCCTCCATGATCCGGTCGGGCGGTTGCCGGAGCAGGACCAGGAGATCCGGCGCCGGCGGCCTGGCCAGATGGAACAGATTGATTAGCCATATTTCCGGGGCCTTCCGGATGAAACCCCACCAGGCCCCCGGTGCGATCCTCTTTTTTCCGGTGATGTACCGCAGCAGTTGCTGGGGCTCCTTCTCGTCCATTCGGCCCTGATAGTAGTCGGCCTTGGCCCAGGTCAGGACGTCAATCAGGGCGTTACCTTCCTCCACGACATAGCTGCAACTCCGCCCGTCTCCCAGCGCCTCGCTGAGACGGGTCCGTTCGATCATGTCTCCGAATGCGCGCCCCTTGAACCAGCCTCCAGTGCGAAACAGCCCGGCAAGGAACGTCGGCCAGGCCCGGCCGTATGCCAGTGGGATCCCGCCGCCGGCTTCCTGCATCAGTTCACCCTCGGCTCTCAGCACCAACCGGTCGGCCAGGCCGATCGTCGGCTGTATCCGGCCCAGCCGCCGGGTCACTTCCATGAAGACCTCCCGGCGTAACTCCGTGCCGACGACGCCGCAGATCGATACACGCAGCGGAGGCTCCGACTTGCGCCCCGGCGGTGCCGGCGGCGGTGGCGCCAGGGCCAGCACATCGGCGCGGACCTGCTCGGCGATCAGCCGGGCTTCCATGCCCGGGTCGTAGGTCCTGGGCCTGCCCACGTTGGCATGGATGTTCACCGGTACCGGCACGGTCTGCCCCCGGGCCCAGATCCGCTCCGGCCCCGACATAAAGACCGGCAAAACCAGAAGACCGGGGCAATCTTTCACCAGCCTCCCGATCCCGGTCCGGAACGGCGCCACCACGCCGGCTTTGCCCCGGCTGCCCTCGGGGAAGAAGATCATGCTGTTGCCCCGTGCAATCGCCTGGGCGATCGGCGCCAGCGGATCTTGTCCCTGCTCCGGCTTTCTCGCGATCGGCATGGCGTTCATGAGGGTCATGGCGACCAACCGCATGAACAAGGTTTCACCGAAGTAATCCGCAGCCGCCACCGGGTGGACCCTGTGCAATCGCCACAGCGGGAACAAGGTCATCAAGACCGCGGCGTCCAGGTGGGAATTGTGATTGGCCACCACAATGCAGGGGCCGCGGGGCGCCAGGTGCTTCCGACGGTAACGTGTACCGACGACGAACAATACCACCGGCCGTACGAAGAAGATGTGAAACAGGTACAGGCCCACGATCTGGAAAAACCGCTTCAACTCAGTGTCCAGCCAAAATCAGGAAGTAGTAAAAAAACGGGGCGGCGTATACCGCCGGAACGATCCGCCCGAGGAATACGCCCCGGCCCATGAGAGTGGAAGGCGCGTTCATTTCAAGGTCGGTGGCGATACCGTTGGTGACGAGGTGGGCGGCGGTCACAGCCAGGGAGATGAACGCCGCTCCCAGGGCAACCTTATTGGCATTGAGTCCGACCCAGTCCCCCACACCGGCATGGCGGGCCAGCAGGTAGCCGATGCCTCCTGCGACCAGCACGCCTACTATCAACCGTCCGAGGAGCCGCTTCGGCCTGCGGCCCCCGGCCATGCGCTGGGGCAGCTCAGCCGCCAGCACCAGGATCCCGAAAAGCGGGAGGGTACCCGGGGCCAGGTGGGTCATCAGGCCGAGGTAGGCACCGCAGTACAGGAAAAACAGCACTCCCAGCATCCCTCGACCCATGGAGTCCAGAAGCCCGGAATGGTCGTAGCCGATGGACAGGACGGCGGGAAAGACCAGGAACAGGGTGACCGGGACCACGTTGAAGAACAATTCCATATTGCCGAGGTATACCGGCCAGAGGATCAGCGGAATCGCCGCATAGGCCAGCAGCACCGAGTAACGGTCCTTGAGTCTCATCGGCGCCACGAAAAAATAGGTTCGAAGCGAAGCGAACATCACCGCTGCCAGGAGCGGCATGGAAACCCATCGCGGCGCCAGGCTCAGGATCATGAGCAAAAGGCCGAAACCGATCCAGAAGCCGGCCCACATCGGCAAGGTCCGGAACCTCCCGCCACGCCCGCGAACCGCCAGGGAAACGAACCCGACTACCGCCACGGCGATGGCAAGGAATACAATGCTGTCCGGGACCGGCAGACCCATGGCACCTCCTCCGGCACGCGCCGGGACACGGGGAAGGATACAACGAACCGGCAGGGCGGTGGTATGGTGCTCCCATGGACAAAACAGACCCTTGCCTGATGGTGATTTTCGGTGCCACCGGCGACCTGACCCGGAGGAAGCTGCTGCCGGCGCTGTACAACCTGAAGCTGGAAGGACTCCTTCCCGATCCATTCGGTGTGGTCGGAGCCGCCCGCCGGCCTGTAGGCGACGACGGGTTCCGGTCTTCCCAGAGGGAGGGCGTGGAACGGTATTCCCGCCAGGGCCTGAACAGCGACCTGTGGGACCCGTTCGCCGGCTCCCTGACCTATTCGCCCTGCAGCTTCGACGACCCGGAAGGGTACCGTCTCCTGGCGGAGCATATCCAGCGCCGGGAATCGGAACTGGGCACCGGCGGCAACCGGCTGTACTACCTGGCGGTGCCACCCTCGGCGTTCCCGGTGATCCTGAAGCGGATGGAGGAGGCCGGGCTGAACCGGCCGGGACAGGGCGGCACCTGGTGCCGGCTGGTGGTGGAGAAGCCGATCGGCACCGATCTGGCCAGCGCCAACGAGTTGAACCGGATCGTGAACCGGGTGTTCCCGGAGCAGGACGTGTTCCGAATCGATCATTACCTCGGGAAGGAAACGGTGCAGAACCTGATGGTGTTCCGGTTCGCCAACGCCATCTTCGAACCGCTGTGGAACACCAAGTACGTGGATCACGTGCAGATCACCGTGGCGGAGTCCATCGGCGTGGAAGGGCGAGGCGGCTACTTCGAAGAGGCCGGAATCACCCGGGACATGGTCCAGAACCACATGTTCCAGCTGCTCTGCCTCACCGCCATGGAGCCGCCGGTCGCCCTGGACGGCGACGCCATCCGCACCGAGAAGGTCAAGGTGCTGCAGGCGCTGCGGCCGCTGACGTCGGAGGACGTCCGGGATCACACCGTCCGGGCCCAGTACGGTGAGGGTGTTTCCGGCGGCAGCGCGGTGCCGGCCTATCGGGAGGAACCGGGGGTCGCCCCCGGCTCCACCACCGAGACCTATGTCGCCCTGCGCCTGTTCATCGACAACTGGCGCTGGTCCCAGGTGCCGTTCTACCTCCGGGCCGGCAAGCGGCTCCCGAAACGGCTGACCGAGATCTCCCTGCAGTTCCGGGACGTCCCCCACCATCTGTTCCGCCAGGGCTCCGGCGGGCCGGTTCCGAACATCCTGACCCTGAGGATCCAGCCCGATGAAGGGATCACCCTGACGTTCGACGCCAAGAAACCGGGCAGCGCCACCCGGATCAAGCCGGTCTCCATGAACTTCGCCTATGAAGGGTCGTTCGAGCGCAGCACACCGGAAGCGTACGAACGGCTGATCCTGGACGCCATGCTGGGGGATTCCACCCTGTTCATCCGACGGGACGAGGTCGAGGGCTCCTGGGCCTGGATCGACCGGCTGTTCGAAGGCTGGAACCGGGACGGCGGAACGGCCCCTGCGGAGTACACCTCCGGAACCTGGGGACCGGGAGAGGCCGATGTTCTCATGGCCCGAGGCGGAAGAACGTGGAAACGAACATGATTACGGAAAACGGTCTTGAAGGCCGTCCGGCACCTGCCTTACGTTGAAGTTGTCATGTCCGAGACACACAACGTGCTGACGCTGGAGAGCGAGACGACGGTGGCGGAGGCCGCCGCAGAGATATTCATCGCCACATCCCTGGCCGCCGTGGAGATGCGGGGCCGGTTCGTCTGCGCCCTGGCCGGCGGGTCCACACCCCGGAAGCTGTACGCCATGCTGGCCCGGCCCGAGTTCGCGTCGCGGGTGCCCTGGGAGCACTGCTTCCTGTTTTTCGGCGACGAGCGCTGCGTTCCCAGGGACCACCCGGACAGCAACCACCGGATGGCTGTGGAAGCGCTGTTCCACAAGGTCCCGGTTGTGGGCACCCAGGTCTACCGGATCCAGGGCGAGCTTTCCAACCCGGCACGGGCCGCCCATTTCTATGAAGAATCGTTGAGAGAACTGTTCCCCGAGGACCGGTTCCCCCGTTTCGACATGATCCTGCTCGGTATCGGTGAGGACGGCCACACCGCCTCGCTGTTCCCGGAGACGGACGCCCTCCGGGAAAAGGAGCGGTGGGTTGTGGCGAACTACGTGCCCGCCCTGTCCGACTGGCGGATTACCCTGACCCTGCCGGCCATCAACGCCGCCCGCCAGATCCTGTTCCTGGCAACCGGCGCCCGCAAGGCCCGGATCGTATCCGAGGCGTTCGGCGACGCCGAGCATGAAGGCATCCTGCCTGCCGAACAGGTCCTCCCCCAGGACGGCGCCCGGGAGGTCCTGCTGGACCGGGCGGCGGCGGCTCTCCTCGGCTAAACCAGCCAGTCCCGGGTCAGTTCGGCCATCTGCCCGCGGCAGTTCTCCAGCGTGTGGTCGTCGTCCACCACCACCAGCTCCATTTCCACCGGCTTGTCCCGTTGCCGGTTCATCGCAAGGTACCGCCGGGAATACTCCAGCGGAACGATGGTGTCCCGGCTGCCGTGGATGATACGTGTCGGGCCGTGCACCTCGGGCCAGGAAGGATGGTTGGCGGCATCTTCCACGATCTTCCAGTCCAGGGGATGCAACCGGCCGCTGTGGTCCGCCACTTCATGGAACCCTCTCAGCTTCCACATCAGGACTTCGTCGACACCAAGGATCTCCTCCCAGCGTGAGT
>CALZKF010000079.1 GCA_945787955.1 uncultured Acidobacteriota bacterium
TTGTTGACGCCCGACTGATTGAAGGGGAGCCGGTGAGCCATCCGCGGTATACCGATCTCTCCCCGGCCCGGATGAAAAGCCTGGAGGCGGTGTTCAACCCGAAGTCGGTGGCGGTTCTGGGCGCTTCCAAACCGGGAACGGTCGGCGGCATCATCTTCAAGAACTCCAGCCGTATCGAAAAGATTTACCCGGTGAACCCACGCTACGATTCGGTGTACGGGAAGAAGTGCTATCCCGGTCTCGAAGCGCTTCCCGAACCGGTGCAAGTCGGTGTGTTTGTCACCGGCGCCGAGAAAACACCGGCCCTGTTCGACCAGTTCTGCCGTCAGGGCGGCCGCGGTGCGGTGATTGTCAGTGACGGGTTCGCCGAGATCGGCCGCAAGGATCTTGAAGACGAACTGGTGGCTACCAGCCGGCGCCACGATACGGTTTACATCGGCCCCAACGGCCTGGGGGTCATCGACAATTTCTCAGGCCTGAACACCATGTTCATCCCGGAACAGCGCACCGCCACGGTACGCAGGCCCAGTGGCCTCGGTGTGATTACCCAGAGCGGCGGGATCGGCCTGGAACTGTTGGAGATGCTGGCATGGGATCATCTCTCAGTCGGCCGTTGGGTCTCCTGCGGCAACGCCAGTGGTGTCGAGATACCGGAGATACTGGCTTCCATGGGAGCCGACCCCAGGATCAACATCATCGCCGTCTACGTGGAAGGGTTGAGGAACGGATTGCAGTTCCTTGAGGTCGGTCGCAGGGTCAGCAGGGACAAGCCTGTCATTGTGATCAAGGGCGGTGTTTCCGGAGGTGCGGCAGCCACCATGTCCCACACCGCCTCTCTGGCCGGCAGTTTCGAGGCGTTCAAAGCCTGCTGTGAACAGGCCGGTTTCTTCCTGATTGAGGAACTCACCGAGGACCCCAAGATCCTGACCAACATCGTCTCGATCCTGACCACCCAGCCCCGGGCCCACGGAAATCGTGTAGCGGTGGTCGGCGTCGGCGGCGGGGCGGCTATCCTGCTGGCGGACGAGGTCACCGAGGAGGGCATGGTCCTGGCGGATTTTGCAGCGGAAACCCGCAGGCGGCTTATCCGCCTCCTGGGTCGCGAAAACGGCGGCGACCGTCTCGGTTCCAATCCGGTGGATCTGTTCGGCGATTGCGATGACAATCGGTTGCTGGAGGCTCTGAGGATCCTGGACGAAGATCCGGAAACCGATGTCATCCTGGCTGCGCTCTATTTCCAGGTGCCGTACCTGTCGGAATACCTCACGGAACGGCTGACCGAGATGAAACCGTATTTCAAAAAACCGGTGATCATCTCGCCGCGGGGGTTCAGCGCACATGTCAGCCGCTCCAGGGAGTACCTGTCGGAGCGCGGCTTCCAGACCTACACTGTCCCGATGATCAAGCCGCTGGCCACCGCCCTCCAGATCTGGAAGCGCTACCCGATGGATCGCTAGTCTCCCTCGATCCAGACCGGTTCCTCTTCCGGTCCCGGCCTGCCCAGGAGAAGCTGGTGCGGTTTGAAACGCGCCTTGTATTCCGATGACCGGCAGCCCAGGACGCGGTAGCCCAGGTAGACCCACGCCTTGCCGTGGGTTCGTGCATGTTCCACCTGATCCAGGATGCAGCGTGTCCCCGGTGACTGGGAGGCATACTCGGGATCGTAATACGTGTATACCGCCGAGACGGCGTTGGGCATTATGTCCACCAGGCCGACGGCCACAAGGCGGGAGTCGTCTCCATCATCGTAATACGCGAACTCCAGGGCGGCGGGATGAGGTATGGCGAATTCAAGAAAATACCGCCTCTCGTCCATTTCCAGATTATCCCAGGAACGTCGCGCGCCCTGGCTTTCCTGCCAGCGATTGCAAAGGTCAATCCGGGAGGCGGTTACCTGGGGGCTGCCGATCTCGAGGCGCAGTGTTGATTTGTTCCGCGCCCGGGCCTGGCTGCGAGAGGGTGCGAACCGACCCGATTGCAGACGGATAGGAACGCACTCGCTGCAGGTCCGGCAGACCGGCCTGAAATATACCGCGCCGAACCGGCGCCAGCCACGCTCCAGAAACCTCTCCAGGACATCCGGCGTGACGTCCAGGAGTAGGATGTGATCCAGGCGCGCCGTCCGGTCCGGCAGGTAGCTGCATGCAGTAGCGTCGCTGACGAAATGCCGCAGTACCTCCAAGGCCGCTCCTCGCTCAGGTCACCTGGCGCATGTGGACATCGGCCTGCGGGTAGGGGATGTGGCAGCCTGCAGCCTCCAGCTTTTCCTTGATCCGGCGGTTCAGGTCGGCCCGGAGCGTCCAGTAGTCTTCCTTGCGGCACCAGGGCCGGACGTTCAGATTCACCGAAGAATCGGC
Organism: uncultured Acidobacteriota bacterium; assembly: GCA_945787955.1. Taxonomy (GTDB): domain Bacteria; phylum Acidobacteriota; class Polarisedimenticolia; order Polarisedimenticolales; family Polarisedimenticolaceae; genus Polarisedimenticola. The sequence goes on from CALZKF010000079.1 coordinate 2,358, forward strand.
CAGTTCCGCTACCGCCACCAGCGGCTCCGGATCGGCCAGAACCCGGTCGTCGGCCCTGAGTACCGCCAGCACTGTGTCCACCGCAACCCCGATATCATCGTCATAGCTGATTCCGATCACCAGATCGTTGCGACGATTGTCGTTGGTCGTGAAGTTTTTGATGGTTGTTCCGTAGACCGACGAATTCGGCAGGATGATGCGGACGTTGTCCGGTGTGTCCAGTGTGGTGGAGAAGATACCTATCTCACAGACCTTCCCTGCGACACCGGCCGCATCGATGAAGTCACCGACCTTGAACGGCCGGAAGACCAGCAACATGACACCGGCCGAGAAGTTGGAGAGTGTTCCCTGCATCGCCAGGCCGATTGCGAAGCCGGCAGCACCCAGGACGGCGATGAGGGATGTGGTCTCGATGCCGAACAGGCTGAGGACGGCGGTGATCACTACCGCCAGGACCAGGTAGTACAGAATGCCGGACAGGAACGGGATCAGGGTAGGGTCCATTTCCGACCTGCCCAGCGCCTTGCGCACGGAAGCGCGGATCGCCTTCGCGACCCACATACCGACCATGAGCAGCGCCAGTGCGCCGATGACCTTCAGGCCCCACCGGGTCACCAACTCCGTCGCGATGTCGATCAGGTTGCTGAGCTGGAATCCGGTGTTGCCTTCCATGAGTACTCTCCCGGGCAAGGATCAGAAGTTGATGACGAGGGATGCCTTGAGGATAGTGTCCAGATCGTCGAACTCGTACAGGATATCCGGAAATCCCGGATCGGACAGTAGCGCCGTAACCGGCTCGGCGTCGTACTTCAGCCCGTAGCTCACCGCCAGGGCCATCCGGCTGGACAGGCTGGCGGAAACCCCGAGCAGGCCGTTGGCCCTCACATCGGAAGTCTCGTCCAGGTTCTCAAGGACCTCAAGTTCGGCGAACAGCTTGGAGGTTTCGCCGAGTTTGCGGTCGTAACCAAGGAAGGCGCGGAGTTCGGCAAAGTCCGCATCCGCGCCGCTGACGTACTTCTCCTGAACGTAGCCCAGCCCCAGCTCACCTTTCAGTGTGTGGGTGTCATCTGTGAAGAAGAGGTATCCGAGCCCGCCGCCCAGGGAATAGCTGTTGTCGATGCCGGCGAACTCGTCGCGGTACCATCCGGCACGGGCGTACCAGTTCAAGCGCTCGGTGATCGGCCGGTTGTACTGGCCGGTGAGCCGGTACGATTCGGCTGTGGTCTGGGTTATCTCGTCGGTTACCAGCACGCCGCCGCTGTTCTCGATAAAGCGGCTTGTGGTCTCGTTGCGCAGGGCGCCGAAGTTGATGGCCATCGTCGCCTTGCCGAGGTTCTTGGTGTACTTGTTGGCGATGGCGAAGTTGAACGTTTCCGAGTTACCGGTGGTGTTGATCAGGGAGAATTCGGTTATGTTGGACCAGCTTCTTTCTTCGGCGCCCTCTTCGGCCAGCAGAGGGAGGGCCGCCGAGGCGGCAAGGACGAGTACAGACGCAATGGTGATTGCCTTGACGAATTTCAAGAGATTGCTCCTTTTATTATCCGGATAGGGGGATGTCGCGGTACGGCCCGTTCCCGTGGGAAACGGGCCGTACAGGCTGTTTACATCGCGACGAAATCGTGACCGCGGACGGTCTTGCGTCCGTTGGCCTGGGCGCGGGCGGCGCCCTGCTGGATGTACCAGTAAACCATTTCGTTCAGGGCATCGAGGGCGTCGCCGGCAACGTTGACGTGCAACCCTTTGAGGGCGGCCTTCGTTTTGCTGCCGACCAGCAACATTTCCTTGGCGGCGGCTTTCCTTTTGGTCGCCCTCTTCTTGGCGGCCTTCTTTTTCGTGGCTTTCTTCTTCGCCATTCCAGTTACTCCTTAACTCGGTGTTTTGATCGCCCAGGCGGGCGGAAATTGACGCTGGGCATTATGACCGAGGATGGAGTCCGTGAAAAGGGCTTCAATGCATAAAACTGTCTCCAGATACCGATTACGTGGCGATTAACGGCTTCCGCGTCTGTTGTTTCGGCTCCGGGACTCCTCATCCCTCCCCCGATCCTGGTTCCGGATCCGGATCCTGTCGACGCCAAGGCACCCGGTGCCGTCCAGCAGGTCGCCCAACAGGGTCACATCCAGCACCATTCCGTCCCGGAGATCGCCGTATTCCGACTCCAGACTCGAGACCAGCGCCTGGGTCCTGAAGTGCAGGATCAGGTCCAGTATGCCGTCGCCGTCTATATCCTCGAATGCAGCATGATCCTCCGGTACGCCGGACAGGGTCAGGGAGTCCTGTTCGATATCCCCCGCATCCAGGGAGATCGATCCGAACAGCGCCACCGGTACCCGGCCCTGACTTCTGAGGTTCAGGGTGTCGGCGGTGCTGCCGGGTCGGAAGTCCACATCAAAGGCGCATTCCGGCGCCGCCACCTCGGCGGTGGCCGCCAGCCCGGTAGGCGGAGTTGCCATCGCTAGAAATCCGAGGGTGTCGCCGGTATCCGGATCCAGGGTATGGATTCCTGGTTTCATGATCGATCCGGCGTAAAGCCGCTGGCCATCAAACGCCAGCCCGAAGGCTAAATCAGCTCCAGGCACCGGGAACGGTCCTCCGATCACCTGGCATGTTTCGGGATCCAGTTCCACGATACTGGCCAGGCCCAGGGTGGCGAATAGCCGTCCCGCCTCCGCGGCCAGTCCGCCGCCGGCCATCATGGCGGTGGTGCAGGAGCCCAGGGATTCGGAGGTGGAGATCCGTACACGGGAAATGGTGTTTGAAGCCGGTTCCAGGGTGAACAGCGTGTCGTCCATGGCCGCCAGGCCGTCGGAACCGCCAATCAACTGCGGTGCGGGGAATGAACCGGTGACCATCCCGGTAGCCGGGTCCAGGCGGGTGATCATGTTGGAGCCGTTCGCGTTGACGAAGAACATCGAGGTGGCCGAAACCGCCAGGCCGTCGGGGCCTCCGGAAGACGGCTCCGGCGTGGGGAATCGTCGCACCTCCTCGCCGGTGGCCATGTCCAGGGTTACGATTTCGTTATTGGATCCGTCGATTGCATAAACCGTGCCTGCTGTTACGTTTTGAGGCATCAAACATGCCGCCAGCACCGTGGTGCAGAGAACCTGAAGTACTCTCATGTACCTTTCCTCCATCATGTTTTGCCTGAGCCGGGCCGCATCCTGGGTAGTTCCGACATTCGGCGCGAAAACCTTGATTCAATAATGTTGCAAGGAGCGGGCCGTTCCCTTGCCACCGCTCTGTCCGGGCACTAAGTTCCGTTACGGGTAACAACGGTTTTGTTACACGTGGTCGGAAAACACTGCATTGTCTTGCGAGGGATATGGCGACTATGTCGAATCCTACCGTTCTTTTGATCGATTACGAACCTGCCAGCATCGAGCAGATGAAAGGCCCGCTCCTGGCTGCCGGTTACACCGTTGAAGTCGTGTTTGATGGGCTGGCCGGCCTGAAGGCGTTCAACGAGATGAAACCGGACCTGGTGCTCATCGAGGCGATGATCCCGAAGAAACATGGCTTCGAGGTATGCCAGGAGATCAAAAAGACGCCTGCGGGCAAGAACACGCCGGTGGTAATCGCCACCTCGATCTACAAAGGCAGGAAGTATCGTAACCAGGCGTTGAAGAACTACGGTTGTGACGAGTACCTGGAGAAACCGGTAGCCGGCGAGGACCTGATGGAGGTCTGTCGCCGTTACCTCAAAGAGGTCGAGGTCAGCATTATCGACGCGGCCGAACAGCCGGAACCGGCCGACGATCCGGCGGTGCAGCCTGAGCAGTCCTGCATTGCGAATCAGGGCTTGAACAACCTGGATGCGATGGACGAAAAGGAGATCTCCGACAAGCTCGACGAGATCCTCGGCGCCTTCGGTGATGCAGTGGACGATGCCAGGGACCCCGGCATGTCGGCAGGTCCCCAACCGGTACAGGCCCCGGAACGGATCACCGACCAGGATATGGTGATGGAACTGCTGGATGAAGTCGGCAGCGCCGAGCCGGTGGATCTGACGGCGTTGAATATAGAACAGGCAACGGAACCTGAACCGGAGCCGGTTGGGGCAGTCGAACCGCCGGTGGAGCCTGAAACGGAGTCCCTGCCCGAGCCTGTTGTGGAAACCGAGGTTGAAGTGGCTGCCCAGGTGGACGAGGTCCTCCCGGAGGCTGCCTACGAAGGCCGGACAGCAGAGGAATATCTCAGCGGAGTGTCGATAACCGATGCGCCGGCGCAGGACAGCCCGTCCGGCACCCGGTTACTCGGCCTCGGCATCCCGGTTTGGATCGGAATAGCCGCAGTCGTCATCGCCGTCGCTGTAGGCGGGTTTATGTTTCTGGGCGGTTCGGATGATGTCGTCAGCGCCCCGCCGCCGCAGTCCCGTGTCGCTACTGCCAGGACCATCCCGACTCCTGCTTCACCCCCGATACTGGAGCAGGCGGATCCGAAAGCCGCCTCGGTCGATAGCGCAGAAACCGATTCGCCGGGCCGCGAGGACGCGGTACCTGCGCAGCTCGATCCGGCTCCTGCGAGAAAAACCGTGAAGACGCCGGTTGTCGCCAAGCCGTTGCCGCAGCCGAAGAAACCGGCCCCGGTACCGGTGGTAACCAAGGCGATAGTGACGCCGCCCGTGAAAAAGGAAACGACCCCTCCGGCAAAGACCGAGCCGGCACCGATCCAGCCGGAGCCGGAGCCGGAGCCGGCGGCTGTGCAGCCTGCCGCAACCGAGACCGAGCCGCAGCTGACGCTGGAGAGCCGTCAGGTGTTGGCGCCGCAAGAGCAGGTCATTCGCGCCACGGTTCCGGTGAGCAAGCCGGTGGTCCAGGAGCGGGTCCGGCGGGCTCCGGCCAAACCGGGTGACCTCGTAGCCCTGGACTCGGTGGACACTCCGCCGGTGAAGCAGGTCAACGTAGCCGCCAAGTACCACCCGATGGCCCGGAAGCTGGGGCAACAGGGCACGGTCCGACTGAGGCTGCTCATCGACGAGACAGGGACGGTAGCGGACGTTCGGATCGTCACGGAGATTCCGAATTCGACCCTGAACCAGATGGCGGTGAAAGCGGCCCGGCAATGGGTCTACCAACCGGCGGTCAAGGACAACGCTCCGGTGAAGGTCTGGAAAGAGGTTTCCCTGGATTTCCGCCTCTGACCCGATCCACCGCCGGTCGTATAATGACCGGCATGGACCAGTCGAAACCGGCAGGCGATGCATCGGCACGTTTCTCCGACCGTGTATCGGACTATGTCCGTCACCGGCCTTCTTATCCGGAGCAACTGGTCCAGGATCTCTTGCATGAAGGCCGGCTGTCAGCCGGGCATGAGGTGGCCGACATCGGCTCCGGAACCGGTCTCCTGACCCGGTTGTTCCTGTCCGCCGGCTGCCATGTCTTCGGGGTGGAGCCGAACCTGGAGATGCGCCTGGCCGGGGAGGCGGAACTGGCTGCCTCACCCGGGTTTACCAGTATCGATGGAACCGCGGAGGCGACCACCTTGCCCCATGACTCGGTGGACTGGGTGGTGGCAGGCCAGGCCTTCCACTGGTTCGACCGTGGCCTGGCCCGGAAGGAGTTCGGCCGGATCCTGGTGCCGGACGGCGTCGCAGCTCTGGTATGGAATGACCGGGAGTACGACACCAGCCGGTTCCTGAGAGGCTATGAGGAGCTGCTCCTGGAGTTCGGAACCGACTACCGCAAGGTCAACCACCGCAATCTGCATGCGGATGTTTTCGATGAGTTCTTCGGCGCTGGAAACTACGAGAAAAGGTCCTATCCGCACCGGCAGCGACTGGACTATCCGGGATTGGAAGGACGCCTGCTGTCCTCGTCCTACACCCCGGCTCCCGGCGACCCGGCCAGAGGCAGGATGCTGAACCGGCTGCAGCAGCTGTTTCGTGAAACGTCGAGGGCGGATCGGGTGGAGATCCTCTACAACACCCGGGTCTGGATCGGCACCCTGAACCATTGAAAGATAAAGTGCAATGTCTCCTCACCGGACCGGCGGTACCGGCCGGTCGCGGCGGAAGACCCGGTCCCGGGGCGGCAGCACGCCGCGCCGGAAGTACTCGCTGACCGCCCGCGGGTTCCGCTCCCGGACCAACAGACCGGTTCGCCGGTCTACGTACCGCTCCACGATGTTCACCGGCGGATCCGTATCCACCATCGGATAAGCGGCCACAGCGGCCTCCATGAATGCCTTCCAGATCGGCCCGGCGGCCCGGGAGCCCGAAACGCCCAGCGGTTCATCGCCATCCCGTCCGACCCAGACCACCGCCACAATCGAGCCGGCGTTGCCTGCGAACCAGGCGTCCCTCAGCCGTGAGGAGCTCCCGGTTTTCGCCGCTACCGGAATGCCCACCAGTGCGCCGCTACTGGCGGTTCCCGATTCCACCGCCGTGCGGAGGGTGTCCTGGACCAGCCAGGCCGACGCCGGACGGGCCACCCGGCGGCTCCGCCTCCGCAGGCCGGCGAGGGGGCGTCCCCCCGGTTGTTCCACTCTCGTGACCGGCAACGGCTCCAGGACCTTTCCCGGGGTGGCCAGGACCGTGTAGGCCCGGGCCAGCTCCAGAGGCGTGGTTTCCACCGAGCCGAGCACGAAAGAGGGCGGCGCCGGTTCGGGGACCGGCAGTCCGGCTTTCCGAAAACGGTCGGCCACCGCTTCCATGCCGCAGCGTCTCGCTATCCTTACAAGCGGAACGTTTCGTGATTCGGCCATTGCGGTCCGGACGTTGATGTCCCCCTTGTACGTCCGGTCGTGGTTCTCGGGCCGCCAGGGTCCTGAGGGCAGGTCGATAGTCAGCGGCTGGTCCGCCACCCTCGTTGACAGGGTCAACGGGCGCCGGTCGCCGCAATCTTCCAACGCTTCCAGAAGCACAAACGGTTTGACTGCGGAGCCGGGCTGGCGCCGGCCGTTCCGCGCTCGATCAAAACGATCGGTGGAGGAGGAGGGGTCGCCGCCGACGTACGCCAGTACTTCACCGGTTTCAGCGTGAAGGGCTACCAGGGCGGCGGACAAGCCGCCGGCCCGCAAACGGCGGTTATTGTGTTTGAGTTCCTGCAGCCCCTCTGCCACCGCCTGTTCGGCCCGCTGTTGCAGCAGGGTGTCCAGTGTGGTCTCAACCCGGACGCCTCGGCCGTTCTCAAGCAACCCTTCGACTCGTGCGGCAGACTCGGCGGCGGCATAGGCGAGAAAATATCCAGGTCCTTGCGCCCGAACTCCTTCCAGGTTCAGACCGAGGCTGCTGTCCCGGGCGGCCCGCACCGCTGCAGCTTCCGCCCAGCCTTCCGACTCCATCCGGGCGAGGACCAGGTTTCTTCTCTTCCTGGCCTGTTCAGGGTGGCGGACAGGGTGAAGCCGGTTGGGGCCCTGGATGATCGCCGCCAGCAGGGCCGCTTCGGCCAGGGTTAGGTCTTCGGCCTGCTTGGAAAAATAGGCCCGGGCGCCGGCGCCGTAGCCATGGACCGCCAGGCCGTCCATGTGGCCCAGATAAACCTGGTTGAGGTAGGCCTGAAGTATCTCTCGTTTGGAATAAGTCAGTTCCAGCATCAGGGCGCGAACCGCCTCGGACATCTTTCGCCCCAGTGTCTGTTTCGGTGTCAGGTCCCGGTTCTTGATCAGCTGCTGGGTCAGTGTGCTGCCGCCTTGCGCTATCCCGCTCTCCTTCATGTTGGCGCGGGCGGCTCGTGCGATGGCACGGCTGTCAAGGCCTCCATGCCGGAAGAACCGGCTGTCCTCGATCGCCAGCAACGGGCGCCACACATGCTCGGGGATATTGTCCAGGTCCAGAGAGTGACGCGCGGCGCGGTCGCTCATGAGCGATTCGGCCAGCAGGACCGGCTCCAGCCAGGGGCCGGCAGGGGCCGGGATCGGCTTAACCCGGCCGTTCAGATCCCGGAGACCGAGGATGGTTCCTCGTTTGCCGTCCAGCGCCAGTCCTATCAGGGAAGGGGGATAGGCGACGCCCCCGGTGCGATGCTCCCGGCGAAAGATCCAGAACACATCGTCACCGTAGAAAAATTCCCCCGGGTTTTCCGGTCTGCGGTGCACCCGGGTGTAGCGCCGGATCGACAGTCGTTCGACCAGATCGTGGTCGGAGACGGTGCGGCCGGGGCGGATGCGATACGGTGCGGACATGACCCGGGTTTCACTGCGGCCCTGTTCCATCTCCAGGCGGTTCGGAACCGCGGCATCGGCCGCTGTTCCGAACAGGGCGGCGATGAGGATCAGAGCGGCGGGATAGCCTGCCGAACAGAGGTGGATACGCATGCTGCACTTTAACCCACCATCCGGTCCAGGCGCCTACTTCCCGGTCACCGCCCTGAGTTCCGACACCAGCTGATGCACGTCGGTGCCGTGCATCATCGCCCCCTGGGTCAGGGTCTCGGTGGCGAAGCCGGGACAGGTGAAACAGCCGGATCCGAACCGCCGTTCCAGGACCGGAGCGGTTTCGGGGTAGGCCTCGACCATGGCGCCGATGACGGTGTCCGGTGTGATCTCCGCCGGCGCGGCGCAACCGCCGCCGCCGGCGGGCGCCATGGACAGTCCCTGGCTGCCGGCGGGAGACGGATTCCAGCGCTTGTCGGGCAGTTCCCGCAGTCGCGCCACAACGTCGTCCAGCGGCATGCCGTGTTTCATGCAGGCGTGGGACAGGGTCACCCCGATCTTGCGTACCATGTCCATATGCTGAGGGTCGGCTACCGGGCGGAGGCCGGCGGCCACCAGAAGTTCACGAGCGCCTTCCTTGCCATCGACCCAGTGGGCTACCGGACTGTCCGGAGTGAGCACAGCAGCAGCGGCCGGTGTCGGCCTTGCCGCTGCAGGACCGGTCGCAGCGGTCGATCCGGCAGGCGCCGTCGCCGCAGGTTTGCGATCCGGCAGCGCAGGGGCGGTCGCCAAGGTGGCGGCCATGTTGACGCAGAACATGAATACACCCAGGACCTGGGCCACAGCCGCCGCGTAAAACAGTCCGGTCAGCAGCGGGGACATCAGGGCGACTCCCATCGGCTTGAACAGAACCATGCCGATGAGGCCGGCGTTGGCCAGCCAGAAATGGACATCGACCAGGCCGGGCCACAACAGGCTGGTGGATGAGAACCTGGGCAGGATGAAATACCCGATCCCGAACACCATCATCGCCATGAAACCGAGCAGGAGCAGGTGGGCGTGGGAGAAACGCAGGGCGTTTACCCAGAACGGATTGAACGCCTGCAGCAGGCCGACCACCGTGCCTGTGGCCAGGTAGAACAGGGCGGCATAGATGAACCGTTTGGTGCTTCGTTCCACGTCAATACTCCTGTAATCCGGTTCCGGATCGGATACGGGCATTATGGTACGACGGATCGTTCCTGTCCGTGATCCATATCACACACCCTTGCCGCCCTGACCGGAAACGGCCACAATTCAAGACGATCCGTCACCAGAGCAGGAGATACCTATGAAACCCCGGACCTTTCTCGTCATCCCTGTCGTCCTCTTCCTGGCGTTCTCGGCGCCGGCGCTTTCCGGGGAGAACGCCGCCGGTGCCGTTCACCACGATCTCTCGGTTACCCTGGATCCGGCAGGCCGATCCCTGGGCGTAATCGATACGGTGACGTTGCCTGATAAGTACGTTT
>CALZKF010000080.1 GCA_945787955.1 uncultured Acidobacteriota bacterium
GAATAACTTAAGCCGGTTGAACTATTCAAAGATAATGCGGAATGTCCCCTTTTTTAATGTTCTGAAATGGAATCGGGTCCCGGCCGTACTGTTGTTATCAGTTACCTTCCGTCCTGTGGAGATTGCCATGAAAGCCAGACTGACTGTCGCCGCCCTCGCCCTGTTCCTCATGATCCCCTGTCAGCCCCCGGCAATGGCCGGCTCGGAGAAACTGAACCTGGTGGACCATGTGGGGAAGGACCCGATGCTGGTTGTCGTCGCCCGGACCGAGAGCCTGCTGGAACCGATCCAGGGCATCATCGACACCGTGGCAAGGCTGGACACAGAGTTCGAGCCGGAAACGGCGGAACAATCGTTCGCCGAATTGGAAGCGGAGCTCGGCTTCCCCCTGAGGGCCGAGCTGCTGGCTCAGCTGGGGCCGGAGTTCGGATTCGTACTGAACGTTCCACCGATGGATACGATTATGGCCCGGATAGAGGAATTTCCTTCGAGCATTCCCGACCTCATGGACGGCACCGGGTTCATGGCCGGAGTCCGGGACGCCGCCATGGTGGACCGCTCGCTGAGGAAGCTGCTGGTGTTCGACGAGGATGCGGAGATTATCGATGGAACCGACGGCCTGGTCCGTGTGCGTTACACCGCACCGGTTCCTGACGGGACGAAGGGTCACGTCGACCTGTGCTACGGCATCCGGAACGGCTGGCTGGCGATCGGTATGAACCCGGGATGGGTGGAGAGCGCACTGGCCGATGCCGCACCGGGCACGCGCCTCACCGATGGCGAGGATTTCCGCAAGGTGTTCGCCAACCTGGACGCCGATCCTGCCATGCTCGGGTACGTCAATCTTCCGGCGCTCATGACCTGGGCTCAGGAATCCGAAATGTTGAAGATGATCCTGTCCTCCGACCCGGAGGCGGCCATGATGATGAGCCTGTTCCTGAACGAAGAGTACATGAACATCGGCCTGGGTTACACCAGCGTGGAAATGAACGGCGGCGTGCGGACCTCCACCTTTGGTCCCGCCGGCCTGAGCGGTCCCGGAATGTACACCGGCATGGTGGCGGCCATCGCCATCCCGAACCTGCTGAACGCCGTTGACCGCGGGAAACAGAAGCGGACCATGGCCGACCTGCGCACTATCGGGACGGTGATGGAATCGTATGCCATCGACAATAACAGCTATCCCGCCACCGAGGGTTGGCAGCCTGTCAGCGCGCTCAAAGATAGCGTAGAACCGCTCTACATCAGGCGACTGCCCCTGGTGGACGGCTGGGATCACCGCATCATGGTGCTGTCCGACGGCGAGAGCTACACCATCTACAGCCCGGGGAAAGACGGGGTTACCGACCAGGACTGGGATTATGAGGTGGTTTCCGGAACCATCTCCAATTTCAACCAGGAAATCGTTTTCCGGAACGGGCAGTTCGCGGTCTGGCCCGAGGGCACCCAACAGTAAGTGGGAACTTTGTTACAATCGGCGGGATGATCTCTCGCACGATCCGGAATCTGCTCGTTCTCGCCGCCGCCGTTTTGACGTTGCTGCCGGCTGTATCTGCCGCCAACGAACCGGTTATCCTGGGCGGCGGCGTCGCCGTCGGAGACCCGGTCCCGGTGGAAGCGCTGTTGATCGACCCGGAGCGGTATGTCGGCAAGACGGTAGTCGTGGACGGGGTCGTCACGGCGATCGAGCCCGGCAACGTGCGTCGCATCCGGATTTCCGACACGGACGGCGTACGGGCCGTCACGCTGCAACTGCCCTCGGCAGGATTCCGGATCCCCGACGATGCGATCGGCCGGCGGATTCTGGCCGAAGGGGAGTTCGTACGGATCGAACCGAAGCCGGGGAAGGTCGGGTACATCATCCGGGGAACCGGCGCCGTCCTGCGCTAGCGGGACCGCACCACCCCGACCCGCCGGCAATCCTCCGCAACCGGGCAGGAGGAGCAAACCGGAGAAACCGGTCGACAGACAGCCTGGCCGTGACGGACCATCAACTCGTTCAAAGGGATCCAGTGTCGGCGGGGCAACAGTTTCCTGAGAACCGCTTCCGATTCGTCAGGCGACCCGGTCTCGATCCATCCCAGCCGGTTGGCGATGCGGTGCACATGGACATCGACGCAAATCCCCGGCTTGCCGAATCCCAGGGTGACAACCAGGTTGGCGGTTTTCCGACCAACTCCCGGGAGGGTCAACAACTCTTCGATGGAATCGGGCACCAGGCCGTCATACCGAACCAGGAGTTGCCGGCTTATCTCCAGGATCTGCCCCGCCTTGACCCGGTAGAACCCGGAGGGGTAGATCAGGTTTTCGATGGTGGTCTTGCGGCGCCGGATCATCTCCGCCGGTGTGGCCGCCTTCCGGAACAGCCGCTCGGTAGCCGGGAAGCTGACCTCGTCTTTCGTCCGCAGCGAGAGGATGCATCCGATCAGGACCCGGTACGGATCCCGGCCGTGGTGATCCACGAAATGGTTCTCCCGGTAAGTCGATTTCAGCCGCCGAACCACCCGGTCGACAGGTCTCACCCGCCGGCCTCACCGACCGTCCGCCGTCCGGTCCAGGTCCGCAGCAGTTCCACCAGTTCCACGCCAAGTCCGACGCCGTCCCCAATGACGATTCCCAGGAAAAAGGTCAGGAGCAGGGAACGCATCACACCGTCGGGCGAAATCCCCTTGAGGAACGTCACCGGCGCCGCGGCCATATAGACCCCGCCCAGCAGAGGCCCGGACAGCAGGAACTTGCCGAGCCGAACCCCCCGACTGGACAACAGGTCCCAGATCAAGGCGATGAGCAGGATTCCGATCGCCAGCACCACGGACCAGGTCGCATGCATGGCGACACGCGACCAGTCATCCCTGATTACGGTCCCGACTTGGTACAGGACCCATGCCGCGGACAGACTGACTGCCGGCACAACCTTGCCGATCCGCGTCAGGGTCAGGACTCCGGCCATGAGGGCGCCGGTAGTGAAGACCTGGGCCGGCGGCATATCAAAACGGAAGATCCCGGCACGAAACGCGATCCAGCCGGCGCCTACCGAACCGGCCATGGCGGCGGCGAACATCACCACCGCCAGAGGGATCTCCAGCAGCGCTCCTTCCTGCTCACGAACTCCCAGAGTCCAGGTTCTCACGAACAGGAAGAACAGGCCGCCGATGAGTACCGCGATGACGGTGGCGGCGCTCACGTCAACTGTTCGTAGGCCGGCTTCAGGGAGCGGTTAACGATCTCTTCGTTGATGGTAAGGCGGTAACCATCTCCTTCCCGAATCACGTCGGCGTTGCCGTAGGGATCGTATTCGAACGGTTTGATCATCTTGCCGTAAACCGCCTTCAGCGCCCTGGCGCCGATCCGGGAATGCCGCGCGGCCTCTTCGGCGATCTTGCGGGCGGCGCCGTCGGTTATATCCAGCCGGATCCCCATGTTCTTGAAGAAGTTCTGAGAGGTTCTGAATACGGCGTCGTCAGGTTCCACCAGGATCCGCTTCAACAGATCCCCATCCAGGTCCTCAAGGATGATGGAGTTGTCGAACCGGGAAAGGAACTGGGGCTGCATTCCGAAATCGAACAGATCTTCCTGGCGGAAGTGGTGCCTCAACGTGAAGAACTCCCGGATCTGTACCTCGCCGTCGAAATAAACCGTTTCCGTGGGGAGTTTCACCCTGCTGGTGGGGGAGGTTACCCGCTTGTACACCTGGTCATACAGGGTCTCGAACGCTCCGGCGCACAGGAACAGCATCTTGCCGGTGTGCAGGGTTACCGGTTCGCGACTGCTGACCCCGCCCTTGGTGACCGTCACCATATGATCGACCTCCTGCCCCTCGATGAGAGTGAGCAGCGCCTGCTGGATGTTGATGCCGGTGACGTACGGTTTGCCCCCGACCGAACCGGAGCACTTGTCGATCTCATCCAGACAGATGGTGGCGTGCTCCATGTAAGAGCCGATCTGCTGGGCGGTGGCATCCGGCCCCAGGATCCTCTTGGCCCGTTCCTCCAGGCGAAGGTAGAACGTGCCCAGGTCGATGATGCCCTCCTCCGTGGCGAACGTATTGGCATTCATGACAATCACCGCCCGGTATTTCTCGAAATCCGGATGGCCCATGTAGAGCTTCTCCATGGCCCGCATGACGGTTGTCTTGCCGGTGCCGGAGTTGCCGATCATCATCAGGTTGCCGAACGGTTCGCCCTGCAGGTGCTTGTAGATCGCCACCGCCACGAACTGCAGGACCTCTTTCTGGCCCAGGACGTCCTTTTCAAGGAATTTAAAGATTTCCACCGGAGTCATGTCATACCGCCTTCCGGACCGGCCTCCGCCGGTCCTCGAACCGGGATTTTAAAAAATTAGTATAGCTCGTATTGCCAGACCCGACTCCTGGGCGTACATCCTCTCGGTGACCGGCATTTTGGTTCCCGAAATCGGGAATTTTACGTACTATTGTGAATGCTGCCACAACATATCAATCCAGGAGCGGCCTCATCCGTTCCAAGGGGGCCAAGCATGAAAGCAACCGGATGGAGAATCTTTCTGTTCACGTTAATCGCCTTCTCGGCATTCACCCTGGCGACGGCCGCCGAACTTGAGCCGGGCACCTACGTACCGGGCCGGGTCCTGGTGAAATTCAACAGCACCGTCGACGCTGATGCCCGACTGGCGATCCACAGTCAGATCGGAGGTCAGATCGGTCAGAGGTTCCGCCTGGATCCCGACCTGCATCTGGTCGTCGTGCCGGAGGGACTGGACCTCGCGCCGATCCTCGATTACTACCTTGCGCTGCCTGACGTGCGGTACGCCGAGCCGGACTTCATCTACCACACCCAGATCATCCCGGGCGACGCCCGGTTCGGCGAGTTGTGGGGCATGCACAATACCGGGCAGAGCGGCGGCGCTTTCGACGCCGACATCGACGGGCCGGAAGGTTGGGACGTCAACACCGATGCTTCCCAGATCATCATAGGCAGCATCGATACCGGCATCGACATCAACCATGAAGACCTGGCCGGCAACATCTGGGTCAACAGCGGCGAAATCCCCGGCAACGGCGTGGATGACGACAGCAACGGCTACATCGACGATGTCAACGGGTACGATTTCTACAACGGCGACTCCAACCCGTTCGACGACAACAACCACGGCACCCACACCATGGGTACCTCCGCCGCCCGGGGCGACAACGGCATCGGGGTAGCCGGCGCGGCCTGGTCGGCCCGGATCATGGCCCTGAAGATCTGCAGCGCCTTCGGCGGTTGCAACGGCAGCGCCGCCATCGCCGCCACCGACTACGCCACCGAGAACGGCGCCCGCCTGACCAGCAACTCCTGGGGCGGGGGGGGCTTCAGCCAGGCGATGAAGGACGCCATCGACCGGGCCGACGCCGCCGGTGTGCTTTACGTAGCAGCCGCCGGCAACAACTCCCGCAACAACGAAACCACACCATTCTACCCGGCGTCGTACGCCAGCCTGAACATCATCTCCGTGGCCAGCATCGACCGGTTCGGCGGGATGTCCGGCTTCTCAAATTACGGCGCCACTTCAGTGGATCTGGGCGCGCCTGGGAGTTCGATCCTGAGCACCACGCCAGGCAACGGCTACAGCACCTTCAGCGGCACCTCCATGGCCTGCCCCCACGTCGCCGGTGTGGTGGCGAACATCATGGGGTTCAACCCGAACCTGGCCCATACGGAATACAAGGACATCGTTCTGGCTTCCGTGGTTCCCAGCGACGCCATGGCCGGCAGGACGCTGACAGGCGGCGTACTGAACCTGAGAAACGCCCTGGACCAGACTCCCCCCGTGATCATCCCTCCCGGCAACAACCCGCCGGTTGCCGATCCGGGCGGGCCGTACAAGGGCCGCGCGTTCAAGGCGATCACCTTCGACGGATCCGGCTCCTTCGATCCGGATGCGGTGGAGTTGGGCGACTACGTGTCCACTTACGTTTGGAACTTCGGCGACGGATCGACGGTCTCCACGTCCACTCCGACCACCACACATATCTACGGAGCCGGAAACGCCGACTATGTCGTCACCCTGACGGTGAAGGACCGCTACCGCATCTCCGGTGATCCGGTAACCACCACCTGCAGGATCCGTGGCGGAGGCCGCAAAGCCAAGTGATGGCAGGCATCCTGCGACTGTCGACCCTCATGGCCGTCCTGTTCGCCGTGCTGGCGGGCGGGGCGGCCCATGCCGCCGTATTCACGGTCAATGCAGACGGATCCGGCGATTTCACATCGATCCAGGCGGCGATCAGCGCCGTCGGCAACGGAGACGAGATCGTCGTGCATCCGGGCCGTTACCACGAAACGGTGAACTTCCTCGGCAAGACGATAACCGTCCGGAGCAGCGCCGGCCCGAGGCACACCCGGATCTTTCTCGAGGGGCAGACCAGGATCATCAACCTGAACGGGGACAGCACCCTGGAAGGATTCACCATAACCGGCGGCAGGGCCCGGGTAGGAGGGGGCATCTGGGTCACCGACGGTGCAAACCCGGTAATCCGGAACAACATCATCGAAGGCAATATCGCGGCGTGGAACGGTGTCCTGCCGGCATTCGGCGGAGGGATCGCCGTGGACCCGCTGTGCGAACCGGTCATCACCCGGAACGTCATCCGCGGCAACCAGGCCCTGGGTGATACCCAGGGGTTCTACGCCTACGGCGGCGGGATCGATCTGGCGGACGATTCCTCCGCCGTCATCGAAAACAATGTCATCGCGGACAACAGCACCACCGATTCCGGTGGCGGAGTTTCTCTGGGAGTTGCCGGAGTGACTACACCGGTCGCCATCGTTCACAACACGATCGCCGGCAATTTGGCGGGCCAGGGCGGAGCAACCGCCTCCATATTCGGAGGGGGCATCCTGTTGGAACTGGATTCCTCGGCCACCATCCGCAACAACCTCATAGTCGGCAACGACGCGACCGCGACAGGACAGGGAGGCGGAATCCACTTCTTCGCCAACGGCCTGCAGGGCATGATTTACGAGAACAACGACTTCAACGCCAACGTCCCGGACGACTGCGCCGGCCTCCCGGGATCCAAGTGCTCCACCGGGCAGTTCTTTCTCGCTGCCCTTTTCCTGGATCCGGCGGCGGGCAATTATCGTCCCCGTTCCGACTCCCCGGTCCTTGATCTGGGCTCGACATCAGGAGCGCCGGCACTGGACGCCGACGGTCGATCAAGATCGGCTGACGGCGACCTGGACGGTATCGCAGCGCCGGACCCCGGCGCCTTTGAAAATCAGCGCGAGACCACCCGCCTGCTTTTCCAGGATATCGTCTCCCTGACCTGGGACGGCAGCACCAACCCAGCGGTCCGTTTCGAATTGTATCGCGATGATCTGGCCGCCTTGGGCTCAATCCTGCTGGGAGCATGCCTGGAGTCCGGCATCGCCGGGACCGGCACATCGGACGGCACCGTTCCCGCCGTCGGGGAAGGATTCCTCTACATGGTACGAGGACTGGATGCAACGGCGGGAAGTCTCGGATTCAGCTCCGACGATACGGAGCGGTTGGCCGCCACGGTTTGCCCCTGAGAGGGGTCGAACCGTTCAGGCCGCGCTGCGTTTGCTCTCCAGTTCCACCAGCGCCTCCCGCCAGACCATGACGTCCGTGTCGGTGGCGGGGTAGAACAGGACGCCGCAGACCGATCCTTCCGAATCGTCCGGCGTGAGGTGCATCACCAGCATATCCCCATGGACCTTGCGGCCGTTCATTGTCAGGGTGGCGTACCGGACGGTGCGGCCGAATTCCAGGCCCGGGAGGTCATGGGCCAGCCGGAACGCCGTACCGCTGGTGCTTAGATCCTGGAGCGTCATACGGCAGGGCAGGCCGCCGGGGGCCGGGTAGTTGAACTCGACCTCCCAGGTTTCACCCTCGGGAAAACTGAGGCGGCGGGATTTGCGACGGCAATCGGGCTGCTGGGTCATAACTCTGCTCTCCAGCCGATCAGCCCACGACCGCCGGTATCACCTTGCGGCATTCCGGGCAGGCACAGACATAACCACGACGAGGAAGCGACGAAGTGAAATTCACCCGGGTCCGCAACAGCCTCACCACGTGCACGGTCTCCAGCATGGTGGAGCAATGCGGACAGCCGATGGCCGATTCCAACTGATAGATCGCCTCGGCCTCGGTCTGGGTCTGGAATTCAGTTCGCTGTTCCACGGATCGTTCTCCTTCAGAACAGTTTCCTCACACTAAAAACTTAAGTCACGGTTTTTGAGATGCAAGTTCATCAAACCTAAAAATAATTTAAATTGCTAAATCATCGGCGTTTTCCACCTCCCAGGGGGGTACAATCGTTGTCCTGCCCCGAAAAGCGCGAAGGAGCGAGGCGATGCCGGCAGTTCAGGATCTACCCGGGCCGGCGGCACTGGTGGACCTGGACCGCCTGGAGCGGAACATCCGCCGGACCCGTGACAAAGCGGACCGTTACAGCGTGCATCTTCGGCCTCACGTCAAAACCCACAAGTCCGTGGAGATCGCCCGGTTGCAGTTCGACGGCAACACGGGCCCGGTCACCGTCTCGACCCTGACGGAGGCGGAGCATTTCGCCCGGGCCGGCTTCAGGGACATCACCTACGCCGTTCCCCTGGATCCGGTGTTGCTGGACCGGGCCGCCGCCCTTGCCGGGCGGATCCAGCGGCTCAACCTGTTGATCGACCACCCGGACCTCCTGGAAGCGGTGGAGAGCCGTGGAGGGCAACCGCTCAGTTTCTTCCTCAAGGTCGACTGTGGTTACCACAGAGCCGGCGTGGACCCGGCATCGTCAGCCGCTCTCAGCCTGGCCCGCCGCATCGCCGACTCGGACGCCACCACGCTCGCCGGGATCCTGACGCATGCCGGACATGCATACGGCTGCCGCGATCGGGAGGAGATCCTTGCAGTGGCCCGGGCCGAGCGCGAGACCATGGTTCGGTTCGCCTCCCGTCTGGAGGAGGGCGGCGTCCCGGTCCCCGAAATCAGCATCGGATCGACCCCGACCCTGTCGGTGGTGGATGACCTTGGCGGTGTGACCGAGATCCGCCCCGGGAATTATGTATTCTTCGATCGCTTCCAGGCGGCCATCGGTTCCTGCAAACCGACCGACATAGCTTTTTCCGTCCTTGGTTCGGTGATCGGGACCTACCCCGAGCGATCCGAATTCCTGCTGAACACCGGCGCCATGGCGCTGTCCAGTGATCCGGGAGCGGTCCACCTCAGCCCGGGCTTCGGTTTCGGAGAGGTTTTTGATCCGGAACGCCCCGACGGACCATCCCTCGGGATCATCGCGTCCATTTCCCAGGAGCATGCCGTGGTGCGGACCGGCGGCATCCTGCCGAGGCCGGGTGACCGGGTCCGGGTCACGCCGAACCACTCGTGTCTCGCCGCCGGACAGTTCGACCGGTACTACGCCGTGCGGGGGACCCGGATTGAAGGCACGATGTTCCCCTGCCGGGGCTGGTAGCTCAGGCGTCCCGCCCGGGGCCTGCCCCGAGGCCGGCCCGAGTTGAAGCCTTGTAAGTCGCCGAGACTACCGAGGCGAGGTCGCAGGGCTTGTGGATCACCGCCCCGGCACCGGCCAGGAGGGCCTCGTTCTCGTCCACCGGGCTGTCGCTGCCGGTTAGCAGGATCGACTCCAAAGAACCGTTCAGTTTTCGGGCGTAACGGATGATATCGAACCCCCGGCCGTCAGGGAGCACCAGGTCGGTGATCAGCACCTGGTAGAAATACTGATCGAGCATGTCCTGGGCTTCGGCAACGCTTTTGGCCGTATCGACCCGGTAACCCTCTTCTCCCAGGACCATACGGAGACTCATACGCATGAGTCTCTCATCGTCCACTACAAGCAACCTGGCTCTGGGAGTCAAAACGCACCTCGGGAACCGGGCATTATCAGAATGCAAAAATGCAGCCAACGATCAGGATTATCCATGCGGACACGGCCTGGGCGTGACCGGTGCAGCAGCGGGTCGCGACGAGCTGCCGGGACCTCTGCTGTCCTGGCGAAAAACAATGCCGGTACGGCTTTTAGAGGATCAACCTAAACGCCGATGTGTTTACTTATTTTCATATACTGAATTCTAATAATTGAGCAAGGCGTTTTACCGATGCCCTATTGACGAGCTTTCCCACAGGCCGGATTGGGCATATCACCCACCTGGGGATTCCTCGGCAGAAGCAACTACACCGACTAACTATAATTGTGTCAACATTCCTCCAAATATCAGCCGGTTTACACATGATTTCAGCCTGAAAAAGTTGTGCACGGTTCTTGCAATACATCGCTCCCTGGACACAAGGCTTTACGGAAACAGGGGCCACACGATGGTGCGAGACCTTAAAACCGAACCGCGGCTCAGCCTTCACCAGGTGTGGCTTGAAAATTTGACGACGGAGGTTTCGCGGGCTTCCCGAGTCGCAAAAAAGCAAGAGTTTTCCAAGGAGGGTACGATGAAGAAGGTATTGTTCATTCTGGTCGCCCTGATCATCATGGGCACGCCGGTCCTGGCGTTCCACGATCAAGGTGTGGCCCACTGCAACGGCTGCCATACCATGCACAACAGCCAGGACGGCGCGCTGGTCGACCCCGACAGCCCCCTGGGCAACGCGTATCTGCTCACCGATGCCGACCCCAGCGACGTCTGCATCGCCTGTCACGATCACATCGAGCACACTCTCGGTACCGATCCGCTGGCCCCTCCGCCGCTGAAAGGCGCCGGCAACTTCGTGTATCTGCTGGAAGACAACCTGAATGACGGCCACAACGGCGGTCTGGCTGCCAACTGGATCCCCGGCGACGCCGCGGGCCACAACCTGGTCGCCCCGGGCCACGGCCTGGCGGCCGACGCCACCCTGACCTCCGCCCCCGGCGGCTCCTTCCCGGCCTCCGTGCTGGGCTGCACCTCCTGCCACGACCCCCACGGTAACGCCAACTTCCGGTTCCTGAACGGCATCGGCGGCGTGCAGGACGGCCTGGCCACCTTCACCAACCCGGCCCCGACTGCGGCTGGCATCAGCATTTTCGGTCCCGGCGCCGAGTCCCAAACCAACCACACCGCGTACCAGGGCGGCATGAGCGCCTGGTGCGCCAACTGCCATGGCAACTTCCACCAGGAAGCCGGCGGCAGGCTCGAGCACCCCTCCGGTTCCGCCATCGGCGGCACCGTTGCCAACACCTACAACCTGTACAACGGTACCATTGCCCAGCTCGGTGGCGTCGCTGCCACAGCGTATCTGGCCGAGGTTCCGTTTGAAGCCGCAACCAACACGACCACCAGCACCGCCGGCCCCAGCGGCGCAGGCCAGGTCTCCTGCATCACCTGTCACCGGGCCCACGCCACGTCCGCTCCGGACGCCGGCCGCTGGGACTTCAGCGTGACCTTCCTCCACGAGGATGGTGTGGAATCGCTGTCCTACCAGATTCCGGATCCGTACGCGAACCTGAACCAGCGTTCCCTGTGCAACAAGTGCCACAACAAGGACGCCGGCGACATCAACCCGTTCTAATCCGAGAGGCACAGGTGGATGGCAACATCCACTGAAGGTACGACAACAGGACGCCCGGGAGAGACTCTCCCGGGCGTTCTATTAGGTGTCTATGACAACGAAAACAGGCAATTTGCACGAATATTAGGTATCTTGTTGGAGCGGGGGACCTGCGGAGATCGATCATGAGGCGAGGCAAGGCGATCCCAGTCCTGGGCTTGACGGCGGTCCTGCTGCTCTTGACCAGTCCGGGCCTTTACGCCGCCGATTCCAGTGGCTCGATCTTCGTCAGCGGCGGCACCAACGAGGTCGACGACGAGGAGACCGACGTCCTCGACCAGCGCTACCAGTTCACCCTGGTCCAGCCTATCTCTCCGTACCTCGGACTCAACCTGAACCCCGACACCGGACTGGACTTTGAGCGCAGGACCTCCCAGCCCGGCGTCGACCTGTATTTCCAGCGCAACCGGTTTTCCTCCCGTGTGACCTACCGGGAAAGACGTACCCGGGGCACCAGCCCGGCGGACCAGCTGGACGCCACCTCGTTCCTGGCAAGCGTGACCTGGGACCCGGAGCAAGGCCCTCTGACCCAGTTGCAGTACCGCGACGAAACCAACTTCTCCGACGTGGCTGTATTCGGCAGGGATGTGACCAACCGGACATGGGATCTTGAAGTCGGCCGGGACTACAAAGACTGGTCGGCCTGGTATGAATACTCGAAGGTCCGGATCGACAACGCCGTCGGAGGGCTGTCCCTGAATCAGGAGCAGCACGAAGTTCGGGGCAGTTACCAGTTCAAAGCCTGGGAAGACCGCATGACCTTCTTCACCAACGGCCAGGTCCGGCAGGTGAAAAATGACTCCCGGGTCCCCCGTGGGACCCTGTTCGACCAGCCGGTGCCGGCCCGGGGAGGCCTGTTCGCCGTGGACACCACACCGGAGATCTGGAGGCTGGAGCCGGCCCCGGCGCTGATTGACGGGGATACCGAAACACCGGTGGATCCCGACATCGACATCGGCGGCGCCAGCACCTTCCGCAATATCGGCGTCGATCTCGGGTTCATCCGCCCGGTCAGCCAGCTGGAAGTCACCGTGGACCGGTTGTCCGGGCCAGGCGTGATCTGGGAGGTCTACCACAGCCCGGACAATCTGAACTGGGACCTTGTGCCCGGAGTGACTTCGCTGTGGGACACAACATTCCTGAGGTACTCCATAAGGTTCCCGGAAACCGAGGACCAGTATTTCAAGGCGGTGAACGTCAGCGTCAACCCGGAGAACGACGTGCTGGTCACCGAGATCCGGGCGTTGCGCGAAGTCCAGAGCATCGGCCGCACCACCGGTGAGTCCACCGACATCCGCACCGACCTCAACCTGTTGTTCCAACCGAACGAACGGGTCAGCGGAAGCTTCTCACTGGGCTACAACGACGAGGATGATGTGATCCCCGGCGTGACCATCCGGGGCCTCAGAGACCTGTACTACACAAGCAACGTAAGGGTCGTATTGACGCCGGACCTGGATCTGAACATGTACTACGGTTTCTCCAACCGGGAGGAAGACCGGGAAGCGATCGTGGAGCGGGGAGACCGCAGTCTGGGCGCCGGCCTGGACTGGAAGCCCCTTCCGACTGTGGATGGCCAGTTCAGCGTCAACCGCAGGGAAGAAACCGAGTTTGGGGACACGCTGCGGGTGGATAATACGGCCCGCCTGCGGCTGGCCACCGAACTGTACCCGGAACTTACGCTGACTACCGAGCTGATGGCCACCGACTCGGACAACGACTTCGCCGGTTTCAGCCAGTCCAGCTGGACCTGGCGCGAATCGCTGATCAGCCGGCCGACCCGGCGCTGGACGCTGTCCGGCGCCTACAGCTATACCGATTTCGAATCGACCGGGTCGGTTTCCCTTTCAAAACGGACTTCCCTCAGCGTAAGGACCGCCTGGGTGCCGGTTCCCGCCCTCAACATCGGCATGACCTACGGCAAAGGAAAGGACGACAACCAGGAGACCACCGACCAGCGCTACTACCTGGTCTGGACCCCGGGCCGGAAACTGACCTGTTCCGTGGTTTATAATGGTAACGAAGCGGTAGGGTTCCGGGATGTTTCCAGCACCAGTGTGCAACTGCAATACCGGCCGCACCAACGGCTTCGACTGTTTGTCACAGGCAGCAGGTCCGAAGAGGCCGTGATCACCCTGCCTCCGGTAGAGACCACCAGTTTCCGGGCGGGACTGAGCCTGACCCTATAAACGGAGAAGCCTGATGCAGGTAAAAATCCGACTGTCGGTTCTTGGGCTGGTCCTGGCGGCAATTATTGCCGGCGGTTGCGCCGGGAGTATGCGGCCGACCAAATTCACGAACACCGACTACAACTTTGCATTCCTGGAGCGGGTCGCCGTCCTGCCGCTCCTGAACATGTCCGAAGACCGCCAGGCCGGATCCCGGGCCACACGGATCCTGATCACCGAACTGCTGGCCTCCAGAACGGTGGATGTGGTGGAACCGGGAGAGACACGGGCCGCCCTGAACCGGATCACCTCCGGTGATCCGACCCCGACCACGGAACAGGTCGTCGCCCTTGGCAAGGCGCTGAACGTCCAGGCGGTGATCCAGGGCAGCGTGGCCCAGTCCGGAACCAGCCGGGCAGGTACGGTGATGATCCCGGTTGTGACCCTGGATGTCCACATGCTGGAAACAGAATCCGGACAGGTCATCTGGGCGGCGACCCACACTGAAAAAGGTGGGTCTGCAGGTGCGGCGATCCTGGGGACCGGATCGGAGCCGATCTCCCAGACAACCCGGCGATGTGCCCGGCGAGTCATCAAAACCCTGGTGAACTGATCGTTCCCGGGGAGACCTGAGCTATGCCGCGAGTCATTAACAGATCGGTCCTGTTTGCTCTGCTGGCTTCGCTGTGCATCGGTGTGGCGCTGTCCGCCGGACCGCCGCGGCTGATCCTTCTGCCGATCCAGGACCGCATCGGCGATCAGGAACTGATGGCGGTGGTAGAGCAGGCGGTCCGGCAGGAACTGGCCGGTCGCTTCATCCTGACCCACCCGAAACTGGTAAGGGACGGGTTGCGGGCAGGCAGGATCCGCGACGCAGGGGCGACCACACCATCCCGGCTGGCCGGCCTCGCCCTTGAGCTTGAAGTAGAGACCTTCCTGTCGATCACCATCCACCAGGCGGTGGATGGGCCGGTGCCGGACATCACTATCTCCGGCCAGTCGTTCGTCGCCGGTGAGAACAGGTTGAGATGGGCCGGGTTCCGTTCCGCTTCCGGACTGGACGGGCGCAGGATGCTGGGCCGGGGCGTCATCGGAGACCTGAACGAGTTGGCCCGCCTCACGGCCCGCCGACTGATCGATGATTTCCTGCGGCCCGAGGCCAACCTGTCCGGCAGGATCACGGTGACTGCACCTGTGAGAGGGACCTTCCGCCGCAGCCTGATCAATACCAGCGCCACGAGCCGGATGGCGGTGCTCCCGTTCGATTCGGTTGTGACGCGAGGCTCCACCACCGCAGCCGAGATGGCCACCGCCGCCCTGTTGGCGGTTCTGCATCGCAATGGTGTTCCGCTGACCCACCCGGGGATGGTGGATGATACCTTGAGACTGCGGTACGAACATCGGCATGGAGGCCTGGATGAACTGTCCCGGGCCGCCCTAAAAATCGGCGGCGGCGCCGACTGGTTCGTCACAGGAACGGTGGAAACCCTTGAAATGAAAGGGGGTATCGAACCGGTCCCCTGGATCGGGCTCGGGGTGCGGCTGGTGGAAGTGGATTCCGGACAGATTTTCTGGATTGGTGGACTGGAGAGAACCGGCCAGGAAGAGGAAAATGTCTTTGGTTTGGACCGGGTACACTCCCCGGGGAAACTGCTGGACGGCATGCTGGAGGCGATCAGCTCCGCCGTTCTTCGCACGCTCGAAGTAGAAAGGGATCCATCCAAGTGAAGCGCAACTACCTTTTGATAACGATAATCATTCTCGCCGGTCTGTCGGTCATCGCCGGGTCGGAAGAGCCGGCCGCCGTTGCCGAAAGCGAGGCTGCGTCTTCCGATGTGGTGGCCACAGTCAACGGCGAGCCGATCCTGCTCAAGGACATTGAGCGGCGCCTGGGCAGGATCCACGGCGACGCGACGGGCGGCGAGCGGGCCGACTTCGACCTGGACCTTCTGCTGTTCAAAATGAGCAATGACATCCTCCTGGGCCAGGAGGCCCGGGCGCTTGAATTGCACCAGGAGCCGCCGACCAACGACCAGATCCGGCTGTACCGCAACGACCTGCTGATGAAGGTCCTGGACGCCGAAGAGGTCATGGAACCTTCGCGACCGACCGAGGAAGAGATTGCCGAGCGCTATGAACGGCTTTACCGCAGGATCACGCTGCGGGTCGTTACCAAGTACCAGCAGGATGAAACCGTAGAGATCCTGGAACTGCTGGAAGGTGGAGCCGATATCGCCCAGGTGGCCAGGGAACACTCGGTGGACCCGTACGCTCTCAGAAGCGGCCTGGTGCAAGGTATAGCCCGGATCGATCTCCAGAAGGACATCGCCGACATCGCATTCGCCATGAACGTTGGACAGTTGGCCGGCCCGATCCGGACCGACCTGGGCTGGTCGGTCATCAAGGTTGAAGGCTTTCAGGACGCGGACCCGGAGCTGTTCGATGCCCGCAGGCGCAAAGTCGCCAGCCTGGTGCAGTACGAGAATGCGACGGAGTTGCGATCGAAGCTGACGGAGGAAACCAAGGCCAACCACCCGGTCCGGATCAACCAGGAGGCGGTGGCTGCGGTGAAGCCGAAGCGGCTCCCGGACGCCCGCCTGACGCCGGAATACCCGGACCCGGAGGCGGCCGTGGTGCGCATCGGCGAGAATCGCACCATCACGGCGGAAGAATACGGTAAGGCGCTCCTGACCCGCTGGAGCGGGGTTCGCAATGAAGAGGCTGCGGTAGCCGCGGCGCCGATCATCCTCCAGAAGACGATTGACCAGGAACTGGTGCTGGCTGAAGCGGAAGATCGGGGTTACGCCGACCGGCCGGAGTTCAAACACGCGGTCCGTAACCGGGAAACCGAACTGCTGATCCCGCGCTACCTGGAACTGGTGGTGGCGCCCCGGGTCAAGGTCACGGAAGACGACCTCAAAAGCTATTACGACGAACACAAGGAGGAGTACCACAAGCTGCCGCGGGTCCGACTGGGACAGATAACCGTGGCCACGGAAGAGCTGGCGCTGAAGCTGGCCGCCCAGCTCAGGCAGGGGGCCGACCTGGCCTGGCTGGTGAAACAGCACTCCATCGACCGGTACAAGGAAACCGGCGGCGACCGGGGCTGGATGACTCCGAACCCCGGCCTTGACGCGGTTCACAACCAGTTGCTGGAAGCTCCCAGGGGGACGGTCATCGATCCGTTCGGCGTGAAGGACAACTGGCAGGTACTCCTGGTCACCGGCCGGGTAGAACAGGGTCTCTACACCTTCGATGAAATTTCCGGGAACATCCAGCAAGCGGTTTTCAATAATCAATTCAACGTCGTTCTGTATGAGTTCATGAAGACACTCCGCAAACGAGCGGAAATCAAAATCAACGCAGATGTCCTGGCCCGCCTCAACATCAGCGGATCGATGGACACCGCCCCAGAAGAAGAGGGAGATCATGGTGCGCACGGCCATTAGATACAGGATCCTGGCTTGCGGGATCGTCTTCGCCCTCGCTGCAGCGGTCCCGGCGACGGCACAGCTGAAAAAAGGCAAACGTTTCGACAAAGGCAGCAGCTGCCTGGAATGCCACGAAGATGTCGGCAAGGGTCTCCGGGTCACCCATGCTCCCCTGAAGAAAGCGGAGTGCGGCTCCTGCCACAAGCCTCACGGTCTGGTGGGCGCGCTGCGCCTCCAGAAGGAAGAACCGGAACTCTGTCTGGATTGCCATAATGCCGGGTCCATAGGCTTGAGCGCGAAACATGTCCACCCGAATACCGATGATTGCTCCACCTGCCATGCCCCCCACGGCTCGGACCATAAGGCTCTCCTGGTCAGCCCTGGCCCTCAATTGTGCAAGGACTGTCATGACGGTGTCGGCTTCACTCAAAAAGTGGTCCATGTGCCGGTTGCCGAAGGCTGCAAAGCCTGCCACGCCCGCCACGGCAGTGACTATCCCAACCTGCTGACTAGTGAACGTGAGTCATTATGCGGCGACTGTCACGGCGGGCTGGAAGGCGGCTTCCGCCAGGCCCACGCCGGCGTTTCGGTTGCAGGGGTCGACTGCGCCGCCTGTCACCCGCCCCACTCCGGCGCCACAGCCGGACTGCTGAAAGCATCGGTCCATCCCGAACTGGATTGCGCCACCTGCCACGAAGACGGCAAGGCAACCGCGCCTGCCGACGGTGCCGCCATCTGCCTCAACTGTCATGACATGCCGAAAAAACCGGCGGCTGGGTCTATCCATCCCCCTGCAGCGGCCGGAGACTGCATCGACTGCCACAACCCGCACACGTCGGACCACGAACCGCTTCTGGCCGCATCCCAGCAGGAAATCTGCGGCTCTTGCCACGACGGCATCGTCAGCCGGGCCGGCGGGATCAACGCCCACCCGGTAGCGCTGGAATGTTCCACCTGCCACCTGGGCCACAGTTCAAGCCAGAACCATCTGCTGCAGGAGGAGGCGCGGGCCATGTGCGTTTCCTGTCATGACGATCCGGAACAGTCCGGCGACGCGGTCATCCACCCGCCGGCCGCCGGCGATTGCATCGACTGTCACGACCCCCACGGCACAGGTCTCAAAGGTATGCTGCTGGCGGAACAGGACGTCCTGTGCGGCGAATGCCACAGCGACATCGGTACTTTGTCCGGCATGCCGGTGGTCCATTCACCGGCAGCCACCGGATCCTGCTCTTCCTGCCACCTGCCCCATTCCGGACCGGCCATGCTGGTTCGCGCCCAGGGGGCGGAACTGTGCCGCGACTGCCACTCCGCGATGCTGGACGGTTTCGAGGGGCTCCCGAAACACGGACCGTTCGAGGCCGGCGAATGTTCAACCTGCCATGTCCCTCACGCTTCGGAAACGGCCGGACTGCTGGTCGATGGCCAGATGTCTCTGTGCGCCAACTGTCATGATGTTGAAGCGGCTCAGCCGGCAGGAGGGTCCGCCCACAAGCCGGTGAGCGAGGGTCAATGCAGCGCCTGCCACCAACCCCATGCCAGCGTGAACGCATCGTTCCTCAACGCCAAGCCGAGAGCGCTGTGCACCAGTTGCCACGATGAGCTGGGATCGCGGCTGACCAGCGAAGTCGCCCACGCCCCGGCGGCGGATGCCGACGGCTGCCTGACCTGCCATGGCCCTCACTCCACCCGCAACGAAGGGTTGCTCCTGGAGTCGGCCACCGCAACCTGTCTCGGCTGCCATGACGGCGCCGACCCGGACTTCGGGAAGAAACATCTTGGCTTTGCGGCGGAATCCATCGACTGCCGGACCTGCCATGATCCCCACGCTTCTTCACTGACCGGCATGCTGCTTCCTGTGCTGCACCCGCCGTTCGCCGAAGGGGATTGCGCCACCTGCCATGGCGACACCGAGGGAGGCCGGCCATGAAGATCATCAATCTGAGCCTGCTGTTGTTGCTGCTTTCTTCAGCTGCTCTGGCGGTGGATATCGATCAGGGCGAGGTCTGCCTGGTCTGTCATGACGGCCTGTCGCAACAGATCGAAGCAGCTGTCCCCCACCCCCCCGCCGCCGGCGGCGAATGCAGCGCCTGTCATAACCCTCACGTGTCCCGGTTCGAGCATCTGCTCCTGGACCGGCCCGGGCCGCTGTGCCTGTCCTGCCACGAGGATCTGGCACAGGAAAT
>CALZKF010000081.1 GCA_945787955.1 uncultured Acidobacteriota bacterium
GGAACGTGTAGGTCAGGCCGCCTTCGATGTCGGAGTAGTCCTGCAGGATGACCCGGTTGCTTGAGAACACCGAACCGGTGATGGCGTTGTCGCCGTCGGACTCGTTGAACGTCCCCCGCAGGAACGCCTTCCAGCGGGTCGCCCAGCTGTAGTTGACCTGGGCCGAAAACTCGGTGTTGTCGTTGTTGTAAACCGAATTGCCGACGTCGGTGTTGAAGAAGCCGTCCAGGTTGAAGTGGGTCCGGGTCACCCGGTCGATGTCGTGGCGGGAGTACCGCACCCAGAAATCGAATTCCTGGTTCGGCTTGTGCCAGACCGCGATGGAGGTGGTGGTCCCTTCCGCCTGGCTGTTCCAACAGCCGCTGTCGACGTCGCCGCCGGCGCCACAGTCCCCCGGCCTCCGGAAATCGAACCCGGTGTTGGAGTTCTCGTACGCCGTGAACCCGAGGTCGAACTTCGTCGCCTCGCCCAGCCGGAACCCGGCTCGGATCCGCAGCCGATCGGTTTCCGCCGCCGACAACGCGGTGAACGCCTGGGACAGGTCGCCGCGCTCGTAACCGGCGTCGAAACGGAACCAGGACACCGGCTTCAGTACCAGCCCCAGGATGATGGTGTCGTCGCTGCCGGCGTCATAATCGGAATTGCGGTATTCGTTGGTTCCATACTCGAATCCGCTGCGCTTGAGATCCCGGTCGATGGTGCGGTAACCGGCACGAATACGCACCTTGGAAGTCGGCTCGTATACGAACAGGCCGGTGATGGTGTTGAGAGTGTAGTCCACCGCCGTGGTGCTCCCGGGCGGCGGTTCGTTGAGGCTGCCCTCGGTATCGTCCGGCACTCCGTTGCCGTCCAGGTCCCGGTTGTGCACACCGGTAATCTCCCGGCTCAGGGTCTGCACCTGGAGGTGGAAGTCCAGCGGATCGGCTATGCGCACCGAAAGGTCGCCGCCCAGGGCCAGGTAGTCCGCCTCGATTGCCGCCGTGCTGGTTCCGCCGCTGACGCTGTACGGGTCGGCGATGCACACGTTTCCGGGTATGCCGGAATCGCAGGGTGTGGTTGTGCTGCAGGTCGCCCCGGTGACCGAACAGCTGCCCAGGTAGGAGGTCCCGGTGGCGTCCAGCGAGACCTGGCTGTCGATCTCCTGTTTACCCAGCAAGGTGCCGAAGGCGGTCGCCTTGACGTGGAACCGTTCCCCGATCGGCATGCTGAAGGTCAGGGTGGTCAGGTCGGTGTCGCCCCGGTCGTTCTGGACCCAATCGTACTGGTCCAGGGTCGCCAGATCGAACATGGTCAGACCGTTATTGTCGGTGGTGCTGTTGTTGAACTGGTAGTCGTACCGGGACAGGGTCTGGCGGAACAGGAAATCGGCAGCGCCGATCCGGAACCGGCTGCCGACGGAGTACCGCCGGATGTTCTGATCCAGCGGCGTCTCCAGCCGGAACAGATCCTGGTTGATGTCCTTCATGAAGAACGACGTCCCGCTGCGGTCCACTTCCTGGAGTTCCAGGAAAAAGTCCACGGTCTTGGTGGCATGGACCGTCAGGTTGACCTCGGCGAGACTGCGGTCGGAGTTCCAGGACGACGCATCTTCATCGTCTTCCAGCTGGAACAGGTTGTACAGGTACGACTGCTTCGAGTTGGTGATCCGCAGGTCGTACAAGCCCTTGCGGCCCAGCCGCAGAGAGGACCGCTCGTACGGATCGCCACCCAGGCCGCTGGCGTCCAGCTTCAGGAAATCGATCATGGAGGAATCGATGCCGTACCAGTCCAGTTCCAGGCCGGATAGCCGCAAACCGGAATCGAGGCCGTCGAAGTCCTCGTCGTATTTGCGAACGCTGCCGTCCTGGCTGACGTTGCGGTACAGAACTTCCACCGATCCTTCGATGTCCGGACCGCCGTCGTCTTCCGCCAGCACCTGGGGCATGACGATGAGAACCGCCAGAATCGCGCACCCGATCAATCCGATGTTCTTTCGCATCGCCTACTCCTCCAGGAAATACTGGCTGGTGTTGGAGCCATGGATCGCCGTGTGGCAGGCGGTGCACTTCTCGCCCAGGAAGCGCCGGGCGCTGTGCCATCCCGGGGTCACCCCGGCGCCGTGGCAGGAGTAACAGAGGTTGACCTGTGTCTCTTCCACCAGCAGGTGCCGGCCGGTGGAGCCGTGGACCTCGTGGCAGGTGGAGCAACCGTCCACCAGGGTGGTGTCATGGCCGTACAGGAACGGGCCGGTCTTCTCGAAGTGGCATCGGCCGCAGACTTCAGTAGCGATCCGGCTCGGGTGGCTTCTACGGCCGTCATGGGGGTTGTGGCAGGAAACGCACCCGGGGCCGTTGTCCGCCATCGGATGGGAGCGGGGCATGGTGAACCGGGCGGTCACCGCCTGGTGGCACTCCGAACACAACGCGGCGCCCTCCGCCCGGAGCATGGCGTCCGCCGCCGAGTGCGGGTTGTGACAGTCGATGCACCCGATCTCGCCCAGGCGATGGATCCCCTGCCGGGCGGAGAAGTGGTTCTCACGCCGGCCATGGCAGGTCAGGCAACCGTCGGAGGATGCCTCCGGGGACAGCGACTGAGGGCGGATAATCTTGTCCGGGTCGCCGCCCTCTTCGATATGGGCGTCTCCCGGGCCGTGGCAGGACTGGCAGCCTGCGCCACCGTCCTTCACCGTCGCCAGGGCGTGGCCGGTCTTCTGGTAGGCCGCCACCACCTCTTCGTGGCACATGGCGCAATCCGAATCTTCCACTTCGGCAACCGCGGGGAGAATCGCCGCGCCGGCCGCGAGAATACACGAGAACAACAGGCAAGGAATAAGGATTCGCATCGCGCCCCCTTCATCTGGCGGGGCCGCCGTAAACCGGCGGCCCCTCCAATGCAGCAGAATCCGAACGAGTAATCGACTTGTCCTCACCGCCTCAGGCGGGGCCTGGCTTTAAACGGCAACGGCGCCCGGGCCCCGAGACCGGGGCGGCCCTGGGTCTGGGCCTGGGCGCTCCGGCTGGCTGCTGCGGCGCCGGCGCCGTCCAGGGCGATGATGGCGTCCCGGGCTGCAATCAGTAAGTCATTGGCGAAGAACGGGTTGTGCACACCGGCGCTGCCGTCATTCTCCACCAGGAAGTAGTTCCAACCTGATTTCAGGAGATCCTCGTGGGCGAAATCGCGCAGGGGATCGATGTCGACCCAGGCATCGCCGTCCCACTCCTGGACGATGATCTGGTGCAGGCCGCGGGCGTCGACCGGCGTGCCGCTCACGGTCACCGCCAGGGCCTGCCGACCTCGGTATTCGCTGAGCTGGACCTCGTCGATGTCCGCCGCATCCTCGATGAAGACAGTGCTGTTCAGAGCGATGCGGTTGCCGCTGTCGATCTCCTGTTCCATAAGGGCGAGGTACTCCGCCTCCAGCATCTCTTCCACCACCTCCAGCAGGTAATGGATGCCGTCCTGGACGTCGCCGGCCTTCAGGTTCGGGCTGTGACACTCGCCACAGATCTCCTTCTCGGCGAAGAAGGTGTGGTTGGTGCCGCCCTGGTTGTAGGCCAGGATGTCCGGCGGAGGTGTCGATTCCATGTGACAGGTGACACAGGTATCGTCCACGAAAGAGTGGCCGCCGCGCTGCCCGACTTCGATCAGGTAAGCGTTCTCTCCCATCACCAGATCGGCCTGGGCCGATCCGTGCGGCGCCCGTTCCTTGTCCCTCAGCCCCGCCCAGACACTATCGTTCCTGAGTCCCCGCCGGGAGTTGTGGCAGGTCATGCAGATGGCGCCCCTGCCGACGTTGCGCGCCGTGAAGCCGGCTGAAAGTGGCGGAGTGTTGCGGTCGATCCTAACGGTGGCGTTGGTGTCTCTACCGGTGGTGGTGCCGATGTTGTGGGGGTCATGACAGGTGGCGCAGGTCTGCGGGTGGGTCTGGTCGCGGGTCCAGTTGGGAGGACATTCGTCGTCGTCGGTGCAGGCGGCTCCGGCGTTCGACCCGCCGAAGCAGATGTTGTCGTCGCCGCAACCGAAGATGTCGTCCAGGGGATCGGTCAGTGGATCGTCGTCCAGCAGGATCGGCAACCATTCGAGGAAGCCGTTGCCGGTGTGGCACCGGGAGCAGCTGCCGCTGTCGCCCTCGTCGATGGCCAGCTCGTAGTTGGCGTGGCCGCTCAGCTGCCACTGCTGGAACCGGGCGTGACGCAGCGGTTCACCGTGGCAGGTGCCGCAGACGTCGGATGAGATGTCGATGCGCGGGGATCCTGGCGGCGGTCCGAAACCGTGGGCCAGGGAGTCGTTCGGGCCATGACAGTTCTCACACTGGATGTTGGCCTTGAGGGCGGTCTCCGGGTACTGGTCCAGGGTGGTGGTCCAGTTGTCCGGATTCGGGTTGCCCAGGATGGTGAGGAAGTCGGTGTAGTCGGAGGCCTCGTCGACGCCGAGGTTGTCGGCTCCCTTGTCATACCCCACCGTATGGCAGGCGAAGCAGCGCTCGCCCCAGTAGGAGCTGGTGTTCAGGTTGTTGGTGAAGATCTCGGCGTGGCCGGTCTGGGCCCAGTCGTCGAAAATCTCCCCGCCCAAATCGGGCGTGTGGCAGGTCAGGCAGGCGCCGTCAGGCTCCGGCCGGCCGTCGATATCCTGGCCGGTGACCATCCCCCGCCAGATTCCTGCGTATACGTCCAGACGGGTGGAACCCTCCGGAACCTCGGCCAGGATCAAACGATACCGCCCCTCCACGTCCGGGGTAAAATACGGGTGCCGGGTATTGGCATCCATCAGCACGGCGGTGGAACCGGAAGGCGAGAACATGGTCCAGTTGTAGGAGGTGTGCTCCTTGGCCTGCAGCAGCACCGGCACATCCTTGGGAACGTTCCGCAGGCCGGTAGACCATTTCCAGGGCACGGCGGTATGGATTTCGATGTCGTCGGTGAACACGCCGGCGCTGGTGTCCACCTCCACCTGCAGGACGACCAGGCCCGTCTCTTCCAGGGAGAACGGGTTGATGCCGACCACCTGCAGGCGGTCCTGCAGTCCGCCGAAGGCCCCTTCGCCCGGCAGCGGAACGCTGGGCGGCAGTTGGGCCGCGGTCACCGGAGGCTCCTGCAGATGATGGATGAGTTGGTCCTTGTAGCTCGCGATACCTGTCAGCCTGACCATGGCGGTATCGGTGTTGGCTCCCGTGATCACGGCAGGGGCGCCGTATTCCTGGGTCCAGCTGTAGGAGTTGATGACGATGTCGGCCGGGGTGACTTCCACCGTAGCGGTGACGACGCCATCCGGCGACATCTCGCCGGAAACGCTGGCTTCGACAACCACGGCGACCGGCATCGGAACCAGGGCGACATTCAGATTATTGATCGGTGTTCCGGCGGTTACGGTGACCGATTGTGAGTCTGTGGTGTAGCCGTCGGCCACGAACGCAACGGTGTAGGTGCCCGCATCCAGTTGGCCCGAAAAATTCCCCGAGGCGTCGGTGGTAGCGAAGTTGACTGCGTTGACCGTTATCGTCGCTCCGGCGATGGCGTTGGTGGTCACACTGTCGGTGACGGTTCCGGAAACCGCTACCAACAATGACTGGACCGCAGTTCCCGACAGATTGGCCGTGAATGAGCCGCTGCCTGAGGAGCCGCCGATTTCCGCCCGGTAGACTCCGGCCCCGGCCGGGGCCGAGGGGATGGTGAAGATGTGAATCAGGTTGCCGACACCCAGCCATGCCAGGCTTCGGGTCGAGCCTGCGATCGGCGCTCCGCCTTCATCGCGGATCGTCACCGTCGGCACCAGATCGGATCCGCGGGCTGCCTGCAGCGTGAGCTTGATCTCCTCACCCCCGGCAGCATTGAACCGGCCCTGGACGAAATCTTCACCAGCCGTGGCGATGGTTCCCGTAAAGGTACCGCCGAGCTCGGTGTCCACGACGGTGACCTGAGCCTGCACTACCAGGGTGAACGAGAGCACTGCCAATCCAATAAGGATCGCCCTTGGCCAGAATCCCCTAATACTCATTACTATCTCCCTTAACGGGGCCGGCGGCCCCGAAACTCGATGAATACCGGAATCACAGTCCCAAATAACATAAGGTTAGCCTAACGCTCTTTTCACCCGGAATTGGCAACTAAATTCGGACCATAATTATCCGAATACCTTTATAGATTATAACGGCCCATCACTTAGAACCACTTAGAATCAGATCGCTTGAATTTAGGAAACATGCTGCTACATTTGACTTATCTAATGTCCCCTGGAGGGTAGCCGGATGAGGATCAGAGAGTTTGCGATCTTGTGTGTTGTCGCACTATTCGTTTCGGGACTCGTATCTCCCGTGGCCGCCGAGAGCGGCGACAAGCAATTACGGTTTGGCCTCCTCTACAGCTCGCCGACCGACGAACTTACCTCTGGAGCCGCGACCACCGAACTGGACAGCACCCTCGGGTTCATGGTCGGCTTCGAATACCACTTCACCGACATGATCGGTGTAGAACCGACGCTCAGCAGAACCAGTTTCGACCTCATCGACCGGCAATCAGGGTTCCCGGACGAGAATGGCGACACCGACCTGCTGGCCTTGGTGGTGAACGTCAACTTTCATTTCGAACAGGACAGCGGCCTGGACCTGTACGCAGGTCCGACTGTCGGATACGCATTCTGGGGCGATATCAACCTGGACGATTTCCAGGATGCAAGCCCCACGGACGACGAGTTCATGTTCGGGCTTAACGGCGGACTGGACTACCCTCTGGGAGAGAGCGACTGGAGTTTCCACGCTGGACTGAGCTACCTGTTCGTCGATGTGAAGGATCAAGACAATCCGGAGGCGATCGGCGTCAATCCGCTGCAGTTGATGGTCGGTTTCACCTACAACTTCTGATCTGAGTTTCGGGGACAGGCACTTTAACCGGGTTAAGGTGCCTGTCCCCGAATTACCGATTCAAAAGCGCCTCAAGCTCCGGGTCGCCGGCCAGGAGGGCGAGGTCGACTTCGCAGTCCAGCAGGTGGGGCGGGTATTGTTGCTCCACGGCGCGCCGGATGAGGTCCAGGGCGGCGGACCGGTCGTTCCGGACGGTCCGAACCGCCTGGAGATACAGCAACTGGCTGTCGTTCTCCGGCCGAACCTTCCGGCGCAACTCGATGGCCTGGTCCAGGTAACGGTCGGCCTCCCCGTCTTCGCCCTGTCTTCTTGCAAGCCGCGACAGGTAGAAGTAAACCTCGGACAGCACAATCTCGCCGCCGTCGCCGACTTCCTGGAACACGGACCGGACCTCTTCCAGGATCGCCTTCGAATCATCCAGCCGGCCCATGTATTGCAAGCACAGGGCCAGGCCGTTGGCGATGTTGGCTCGACCTGGCGATGTCGCTTCGGCCTGCCGGTCAGAGATCTCCATGGCGCGACGCAATTCGGCTTCCGCCTCGTCGTAACGCCCCATCAGGCGGAGGATGCCGCCCCGGTGACGAAGGGCGCCGGCGACCCACAGGTGCTCGGCCCCTTTGGTTCTCGTGTACGACTCCACTACCCGATCCTGGATCCTGAGGGCCTCCTCGAACCGGAACTGGGCAAGGTACATGCCCTCGAGTCCCATAAGGCCGTTGATCACTCGCGGACCATCTTCCCCCAGAGTCGCTTCCATGATGGCGATGCCTTCCGAATAATGTTGCTCCGCCTCGTTCCACCGTTTCAGCCCGCGCTCGGCGTAAGCCACGTTACACAGGTTGCTGCCCACCTCCACATGATCGGGCCCGAAAACATCCCGCCGGATGGTGAGGGCGATGTGATACTCCCGAAGGGCGCTCTCGAAATCCTGTTGTTCGTAGAACAGGTTCCCCAGATTGCCGGAGGCCACCGCCAGGTGGGGATGACCCTCGGGCAGCACCTTTTGCCAGATGTCGATCGCCTGCCGGAGTCGCTCCCTCGCCTCTTCGTTCCTGTGCAAACGCGAGAGGAACAGGGACTGGTCGTTGAGGCACCAGGCAACGGCCGGATCATACTTTCCCAGCACCTCTTCCAGGATCGGACAGGCGCGTTCACTTATCTGAAGTGCTTCCCCGGTGTTCCCTTCCTGGTGCTCCAGCCAGGAATAGTGGTAGAGGCTGTTGCCCATTTCCCTCGAACGGGGTCCGTGTCTCGCTTCGTTGATCTCCATCGCCTGGACCAGGGTAACGCGCGCCTGATCCAGGTCCCCCCGGTCCCGTTGCAGGAGTCCCAGGCTCAACAACAGATCTCCCGTCAAACCGTTCCCCGGTCCAAGCACCCTCTCGGCGATCCCGATCGCCTCCTGCACCGCTGCAACGCCCTCGTCCAGCTGCCCTGCGTTGCGTTTCAGCCAGGCCATTTCCTGCAAACCCCGGATGGTCGGCCCGGGGTTGTCGTCAAGGACGGTGCGACCGACTTCGATCCCCCGATCCAGGAGGCTGCCGGCCTGTTCGTGAAGACCAAGACTGTTGTAGACCCTTCCCATGAGCACCATGAGCCGGGCCTGCACCAGTGGCTGGCCTTCCAGTTCCGATTCGATTTTCTCAGCTCCACGATCCAGCATCTCCGTGGCGGTGAGGCTCTCTCCCTGGGCGACACGGGGATCCGGGCTCGAAAACAGTTCCTGCAGGAAGTCGGAGACCTGCTCCGCGGTAGCCGCCTCCCTGTTGGCGTTGTCCCGCTCGGCCCGGATCCGCCGGTTCTGCACAGCCGTCAGAACCCCGAACCCGACCAGCAACACCAACATCACCGCCGAGAGACCGGAAGCGATCCTGTTCCGGGCCACCAGTTTCCGGAAGTTGTACAGGGCGCTGGGCGGACGGGCCAGGATCGGCCGGTTCTCCAGGAAGCGTTCCAGGTCGCCGGCACGCGCCACGACCGAGTCGTAGCGTTGCGAAGGATCGACCTGCAGCGCCTTTCGCAGGATGGTGCGGACATCCTGCGGGATCGACGCCATCCCTGTGGTTAAAGCCGCGGCGCCTCCGGCGACGACGATCTGAATCGCCTCGGTGATGTTTTTCCCGGCCAGGTCGTGGAGCGGACTGCCGGTCAGGAGCTCATAGCAAACGACACCGAGTGAGTAAACATCGGCGCGAGTGTCCAACTCGTCCGTATCCCCCCGGACCTGCTCCGGACTCATGTAGGCCAGGGTACCCAGGAAACTGGATCCGTGTGAACTGTAGCCGGTGACCTGCAGGTCGGCGTCGGTGCCCCGGGCCACTCCGAAGTCCAGAACCTTCGGTTGTCCGCTGCCATCGACCAGAATATTGGCTGGCTTCAGGTCCCGATGGATCACCCCTTTCCTGTGGGCGTGCTGCACGCCGGCGCAAACCTTGATCATCAGTTCCAGGCGCTGGCGGAGATCCAGAGAGCGCTGTTCGGCCCAGCGGTTGATCGGGAGTCCGTCAATGAGCTCCATGGCGAAGAACGGCTGTAACGCATTTTCGATCTTCGCAGTCCCGGCCTCGAAGATCTGGGCGATCCCCGGATGCTGCAGGCGGCCCATGACCTGGACCTCGATCTCGAACCGCCGGGCAACCTCAGGGGTCAGCAGTCCAGGCGCCATCAGCTTCAGCGCCACCTGGCGGTCGGGATTTTCCTGCTCGGCCCGGTAAACGATGCCCATGCCGCCCCGGGCGATGATCTCGAGAACCCGGTAGCGTCCAACCATTTTTCCGACCAGGGCATTGTCATTGTCGGACACCGCGGCGTTCAGGGCTTCCCCCAACCCTTTGCCGTCCAGAAAACTGTCCGTGTCTTCATCGGCGGCCAGCAGGGAGTCGATCTCACGGCGGAGTTCTTCGTCGCCCCCGCATGCTTCCTCCAGGAAGCGGGTGCGATCATCAGAAGTCAGCTCCCGGGCCAGCTCGAACAACTTGCGAACCTGATCGGTATCGAAGGTCATGCCAGTTCCCGGGCCAACCACGCCCGGGCGTAGACCCAGTGGCGGCGGACGGTTCGCTCGGAGATATTCAGGACGGCGGCGGCTTCCACATCGGTAAGCCCCCCGAAATACTTCAGTTCCACAACTTTCTGATCCACAGGATCAGCCGCACCCAGACGCTGGAGAGCGTGGTCCAGGTCCAGGATGTCCAGGTCCACCGGATCCTCCTTGGCCAGGCTGCTGGTGAGGGTCACGCGTAAATGGCCTCCGCCCCTTTTCGACCGGGCTTTCTTCCTGCCGTGGTCCACCAGCACCCTGCGGATCGCCTGGGCGGCCACGCTCAGGAACTGGGCCCGGTCTTCCACCGAGGCCGTCTCCCGGGGAAGGAGGCGGAGGTAAACCTCGTTGACCAACGCGGTGGGCTGGCGGGAGTGATCGATCCGCTCCGCCGCCAGATGCCCGGCCGCCATCCTCCTGAGCTCGTCGTAGACCACCGGGAAAAGGCGATTCAGAGCATCCTCATCTCCGGATCTCCACGCCTGGAGGAGCATGGTCACTTCATGTGCTTGAGATCGGTCCATACCCCTCATCCAGGTCGGCATTGACGTAATAAGGATAACACCGACGACGATCTGGCCGGATTCCCACAAGTTTGGCGCTGTAAAGGGTAGAGGCGCTGTACGGAAATATGGAAGGTCTCGAATCCTTGAATTTATTAAAGACAATCTGCGCATCATTCCCGATCCCACCGGGATGCTCCGCCTTTGCCCATTGTTCAGCCTGTGAGGAGCACAGTATATTCCGTGGCAACAGGCGCAATCGCGACCTCTTCACGCAACAACAATTGAACGGAGGTCGTCGTGGGTTCTACAGCGAGGACCGTCCGGGTACCGGGTTTCCGTTTCCCTCCAGATTATTCCATCCGTCACGACTTCCGGACCTGTGTGCCGGGGTCGAGGAGGTCGGGTCATGAGTCGTCGAAGCTGGATCTATCTCGCAATCGCCCTGTGTGCAGCCATAGTGGCTGGCCTGGTGATCTCATCCACCCCGGAAGCGGAAGTCAATGTTTCCGCAACTGCCGGATACCAGGGACAAGCCGCGGTGGCGGTGGATCCTGCAGACCCCCTGGCACTGGTTGTGGCGGGAGCCGACGACGGCGGCACAGGGCCGACCGCCTGGTCTTCCACCGACGGCGGCGCCAATTACGTTCCGGTCGCCCTGCCCCTGCTGTTTGACGGCCACACCTTCGCCGAAGGCAAGGAGCCGGCGGTGGCGGTGGACCGCCTCGGCACATGGTACGCAGCGTACGAGGTCCACGACCTGGATGGCGGCCTCAACCCGATCGACAGTTCCCTGGTGGTGGCCCGCTCTTTCGACGGCCTGGTCTGGGAAGCGGCGGCGATCGTCGAGGACAACCGGGGCGCAGGCGCCAGTCCTTCCGTTGAGACCCCTCACCTGGCCGTTGATGTTGCGCCTACCGGATGCACTTCGTACTCCGACCGCCTGCACCTGGTCTGGATCCGGAAAACCGGAACCGACCGCGGCGTGTACCGCAACTACGCCACCACCGACGGTGTTTCCTGGACCTCCTCAGCGAAAATCAACGACGGCTCTTCCGGCGCGGAAGATGTCTGGCGCCCACGAGTGGCGGCAGGACCGGACAACCTGGTCTACATCGTCTGGCTGGATGATCTGCTGGGCACGATAGAGATCGACGTGTCCAGCAACGGTGGAATAAGTTTCGGCACTGACGTGGCTGCGGCAACGGTGACAGTCGGTTGCGACACCGGCGACGCCAGGATAACCGAGGGTTACCAGCTACCAGCGCGTTACGTGATTCACGCGGTGGGGCCAGTGTGGCAGGGCGGCGGCAACAACGAGGCCGAACTGCTGGCGAGCTGTTACCGCAAGAGCATATTGCTGGCGGAAGAGCGTGCGC
>CALZKF010000082.1 GCA_945787955.1 uncultured Acidobacteriota bacterium
GCCGGTGCCGGTTCCGG
This sequence comes from uncultured Acidobacteriota bacterium, assembly GCA_945787955.1. Taxonomy (GTDB): domain Bacteria; phylum Acidobacteriota; class Polarisedimenticolia; order Polarisedimenticolales; family Polarisedimenticolaceae; genus Polarisedimenticola. The sequence continues at coordinate 18 of CALZKF010000082.1, forward strand.
TTTCGACTGCGGTGCAGCCGGCGCTTCGGCGGCTGCCGCGGCGTCGGTTTCCAGCACGGCGACGACCTCGTTCACCGGGACGGTATCGCCCTCCTGGCTCTTGATCTCCACCAGGGTCCCGGCGGCCGGCGCCGGGATCTCCGCATCGACCTTGTCGGTTGATATTTCGAACAGCGGCTCGTCCCGCTTGACCGTTTCGCCCAGCTTCTTGATCCAGCGGGTGATGGTGCCCTCGGCGATCGATTCCCCCATCTGGGGCATCGGAACGTCAATGCGCATGATCGGTTACTCCTAACTAAATGTGGATGCTGCGGCCGTGGACACCCAGGGCCGCCTCGTGCATCGCCTCGGCCAGGGTCGGATGGGCGTGAACGGCGTGGAACAACGCTTCGGTGGTTGCTTCCAGGCTCACCGCCGCGATCGCCTCCGAGATCAGCTCGGTGGCGTGGGGGCCGATGATATGCACGCCCAGGATTTCGTCGTAACGCTTGTCCGAAACGATCTTGATGAACCCGCGGGCATCGCCGATGATCTTGGCCTTGCCGTTGGCGGTGAACGGGAAGCTGCCGACGGCGACTTCGAACCCCCGGTCTTTCGCCTCCTGTTCCGACAGGCCGACCGAAGCGATCTCCGGTGAGCTGTAGGTGCAGGACGGGACTTTGTCGTAGTCGATCGGGTGAGGACTGCCCCCTGCGGCATGCTCCGCCGCGATGACCCCTTCGTGGGACGCCACATGGGCCAGGGCCTGGGTCTTGACGATGTCGCCGATGGCGTAGACGCCGGGCTCGCCGGTCTGCATCATGGCGTCAACCCGGATGAACGGGCCGTCCATGGCGACGGCGGTGCCCTCAAGGCCCAGGCCCTGAGTCACCGGGTTTCTCCCGACCGCCACCAGCAGGACGTCGGTGGTCATTTCAACCTTTTCGCCGTCTTTCTCGGCCCGAACCCTGACGCCGCCGTCCACTTTCTCCACGGTCCGGACCCGGGTCCCGGTGTGGACTTCGATATTGCGCTTCTTGAACGCCTTCTCAAGCTCCTTGCCCAGGTCGGGATCTTCCAGCGGCACCAGGTTGGGGAGAAGTTCCACCAGGGTGACCCGGCTGCCGAAGGAGGCGTAAATCGAGGCGAACTCGACTCCGACGGCGCCGGCGCCCAGCACCAGCATCGTCTCGGGAATGTGGTCCAGTTCCAGGGCGTGGTCCGAGCTGATGATCTGCTTGCCGTCGAACTCCATGCCGGGCATTTCCCGCACCACCGAGCCGGTGGCCAGGATGATCTTCCCGCTGTGAACATCGAAAGGATCGCCCTGGTCCGGAGTGACCTGAACCTTACCTGCGCCGGCCAGTCTGCCGGTGCCCTGGATCAGCTCGATACCGTTCTTCTTGAACAGGAACGCCACTCCCTTGGCATTCGTGGTGACGGTCTTCTTGCGGTGTTTGTGAACCCCGTTCAGGTCCAATTCGGCATTGTCGATCCTGACGCCGAAACCTCCTGCGGTCTTGGCGGTCTCAAGGACCTCGGCCGAGTGCAGCAGCGCCTTGGTGGGGATACATCCCCAGTGCAGGCAGGTGCCGCCGGGTAACTTGTATTTTTCGATAACGGCGGTTTTGAGCCCCAGCTGGGCCGCCCGGATGGCGGCGACATAACCGCCGGGTCCGGATCCGATGACGGTGAGGTCGAACTGATCGTTCGCTGGCACGCTGGACTCCTGTGGGTGGTTGGTCGCGGAAAGCCTCAATGTATCGTCAGGTTGAATGAGCGTCAAGAATGGTACAATTCCGGCCCTTATGCCCCAGCAATCCGATTCCGACAGCCTGGAACCGGCAGCCTCGATCCGGGAGGAGATCCTGGAACGGGGCCCGGTCACATTCTCGCGCTTTATGGAGCTGAGCCTTTACCACCCGGTGCACGGCTACTACACAACAGGCGCCGGCCGGATCGGACGGCAGGGCGATTATTTCACCGTCAGTGACGTCGGGACCTATTTCGGCGCCTGTGTGGCCAGACAACTCCTGGAGATGGACCGGGCTCTGGGCCGTCCGGAGCCGTTCCACCTGCTGGAGTTCGGCGGTGGCCGGGGACTCCTGGCAAGGGACATCGTGGATGCGGCCGCCACCGAGAGTGACAGCTTCGCCCGGCGGCTGCAGTACACCCTGGTGGATCGCAGCCCGGGCATGCGGCAAAGAGCCGCCGGTGAGGCAGGGCAGGTTCGCACCGCCGCCCCGGAAGATCTGGCCGCCGAGGCGGCAGGCGCCGGTTGCGTGCTGGCGGTGGAACTGTTCGACGCACTGCCGGTTCACCGGGTGGTCCGCCGCAACGGATCGCTGCGGGAGATCCGGGTCGGACTGGACCGGGAAGGGGAACTGCAATCGGTGGAAAGCGATCCGCTGCCGGCCGTGGCGGCTTACGCCAGGCGGTACGGCGCCGCCTCCCTGGAGGGCCAGGAGGCGGAGATCTGCCTGGCGGCGGAGGAGCAGTTCAACCGCATGGCGGCCACCCTGGAATCCGGATTCATGATCCTGGTGGACTACGGACACCAGGCCGGGCGGTTGTACGACGCCGGCCGGCCTCGAGGCACGCTTCTGGCCTACTACCGCCATGGCACCAATGAAGACTATTACCGCCGCATCGGGCGCCAGGACCTGACCGCCCATGTGAACTGGAGCGGCCTGACGGACACCGCCGCCGCAGCCGGGTGGCGCTCCCTGGCGCTGACCACACAGGACCGCTTCCTGGTGGCCAACGGAATCCTGGACCGGTTCAAGGTCCGGGATGAGGCGGACTGGCGGGACCCCGGGAGCGTGGAACGACGGATGAAGGCGATGCAATTGATCCATCCCGAAGGCATGGGCCGGATGTTCCAGGTGCTGGTGCTGTACCGCGGGGAAGGCGAGCCGCCGGACCTGGACGGGCTGGCCGACCCGTTCGGCCGCTAGGCGGTATATTCTGTCGGTATGTCCTTTTGCATGAGGTGTGAACCAATGGGGCTGTTCTCACGTTACCTGCCGGTGCTTCTGGCTGCGGTTCTGGGCCTGGCCGGATGCAGCGAACCGTTGCCGACGGTAGGCGGCAAGGTAGTGGGGATTTCCGGCCAGGTCGGGGTCGAGTCGATCCGGGCCGTCCGGCTGTTCGAGAACCACTCCACCGCCCTGATCGAGTGGCATCGCGCCGGCGTCCGGGACCGGGTGCTGGTGCATCTTGACGGCCATTCCGATCTGGACTGGCTGCCGGACATCACCGTGGCTCGGATCGCCGCGGCCCGCCCCGACGAACTCCCGGGGCTGGAACTGCATCCGTACACCATGGACGGCACAGCCCTGAGCAGGTTCGGGATCTGGAACTTCATCTACCCGGCAGCCCGCATGGGGATTGTGAGGGAACTGGTCTGGGTCGTTCCCGACGGCTCCCTGGCCGATGCGGAAGCGGTCATGCGGATGGCCCGGGAAATCCTGGTCGGCAAACTGGAGATGGTCTCGGTTGCCGAGGCCCTCAGCCTCAAGTCCATCGGCCGGGCGATCCAGGGCGAGATCCTGGGCGTGCCGATCCTGGTCTGTGAGATCGGTGACCTGCCGGCCATCCATGAGCCTGTACTTCTGGATGTGGATCTGGACTATTTCACCACCGCTTCGGCGATATCCCAGGCGGTGACCGACGGCCCCTGGATCACCCCCCGGGCCGTGATCGATGTACTGGAAAAAAAACAGATCCGGACCGATCTCGTCACCCTGTCTTATTCGACCATCGGAGGGTTCCTGCCGCCGGGAAGCCGCTGGATCGGCCCGGCCATGGTCCATGAACTGCGGAATCCAAGGGCCGCCCTGCCTGCCGGAGACCGGGCCCGGATGCAGGCCCAGGAGGCGATGGAGGACGGTCATACCGGCCGGGCCGCCGAACTGTACGGCGCCTGGACCCGGGCCGAACCGGACAGCGCCTGTTCCTGGTTCTCCTATGCCCGGGCTCTGGACAGGGCGGGCCGCCCCGAAGAGGCGGCAGTGGCCAGGCGGCAGGCGGTTGCCCTGGATCCGATCCTTGCCCATGAGACGCTGTTCGAGGGCGACCGTCTGTGGTTCAACCGGGACTACGCCTCGGCCCTGGTTGAATTCGAACGGTACCTGGAACGGCTGCCGGTAGGGCCGTTCACCGCCTACGCCCTCCGCCGGCAGGGCGGCTGTCTGATGCGGCTCAATCGGGACGTCGAGGCTGCCGAGGTCTTCCGCAGGATGCTGGAACTGGCGCCCGATCATGGCGACAGTCTGCTGGATCTGGGAATCCTCCTGCGGGAGGGGGGCGACATGGACGGGGCGCTGGAATTGCTTCGGAAGGCCCGGGAGATCCTGCCGGATCGTTCCGACTACGCCCGGGCGCTGGGAACGACCTACCTGCTGAACGGGGATGTCGAGTCCGCCGTCACCGAACTGCAGGCTGCACTGGATCGCAAGCCGACCTCGGTGATCATCCGCCGTAACCTGGCGATCGCGCTGATCCAGGGCAACCGGCCGGTGGAGGCCGCCGAGCAGATCCGCACCGCCCTGTTGCTGGACCCTGCAAATCCGGCGATCCGCCAGATTGCACTGCAGTTGCAACGGGCCGGTGTCTCCCTGTGACCGCCCCGGTACGGTTATGGTACGATCCGCTCTCGACGCCATGGGAGGTACTGTGAGACCGACCGAAAGCTTGCCTGCGTTTATCATTTTCCTCGTCCTGGTGTTCGGCTCCCTCGGTACGTTCGGGTACCTCATGGAGAGCCGCCTGGCCCTGCTGGCGGCCGCCATGCCATCGGACCGTTTCAACCGCTGGGGCGAGCGCATCCGGGGAGTGTTGGTGTTCTTCATCGGCCAGCGCCGGATCCTCAATCCGCGCCACCTGCTGCCCGGCTTGATGCACGCGCTTATCTTCTGGGGGTTCCTGGCGGTTGCACTGAACACCGTCCATTTCATAGGAGGCGGTTTCAGTTCAGGCTGGCACCTGCCCTGGTTCGGGCCAGGCTCCGTACTCGGCGAAGGCTATGTCCTGGTAAGGGACATATTCGAATTCCTGGTGCTGGCCATGGTCCTGGTGGCGATCGCCCGGCGGCTGTTCGTAAAACCGTCACGACTGACCCTGTCCGGCGATGCGCTGCTGGTGCTGGGATTGATCGGCGCCCTGATGCTGACCGACCTGCTCATGGCCGGCATTGAAACGGCCCACCATGCAGGAACCGGTTACGACTCCATCGCAGGAAAGATTCTTGCGCCGCTCATGGCCGGTCTCGGTTCCGGATCGGCGGTACAGTTCTACCATGCGTCGTGGTGGATCCATCTCGGCACCCTGCTGTTCTTCCTGACGTTCCTGCCGGTTTCAAAACATTTCCATGTGGTCACCGGCCTGCCGTCGGTTCTGTTCCGTCGTCTGGACAGCGGCTCCCTGCCGTCCATGGATCTCGAGAATCTTGAAAATTTCGGCACCACCGGTTTCAAGGACATGAACTGGAAGGACATCCTGGACGTGTACTCCTGCACCGAGTGCGGGCGTTGCCAGGAGGCCTGCCCGGCGTTCAACACCGGCAAGCCGCTGAACCCGAAACAGATCAACGAAGACATGCGTGCGGCACTTTTCCCTGCCCTGCCTGCGCTCCTGGGTCGCGGCGGCGAAGGGGTGGACACCGCCGGCCCGGTGTTGCCGACCGGGGTCATCGCCGACGACGTGCTGTGGTCCTGCACCACCTGCCGCGCCTGCGAGGAAGCGTGTCCGCTGTTCATCGAATTCATCGACCGCATCGTCGGCATGCGGCGGAAGCTGGTATTGGAGGACAGTTCCTTCCCCGCCGAGTTGACCGCCATGTTCAAGAACCTGGAACGGCAGGGCAATCCGTGGGGCATCGACCCGACCGAGCGGACCGCCTGGACCGAGGGTATGGACGTGCCTGTGATGGCCGACCGGCCGGAAGGTGTGGAGTACCTGCTCTGGGTCGGCTGCGCCGGCGCCTTTGACGATCGCAGCAAGAAAGTGGCCCGTGCCACCGCGCGACTGCTGACCGCCGCCGGCGTCAAGTTCGCCATCCTGGGTTCCGAGGAGACCTGCACCGGCGACTCCGCACGGCGGGCCGGGAATGAATACCTGTTCCAGATGCTGGCTGAACAGAACGTCGAGACGCTCAACGGTTACGGTGTGAAGAAGATCATCACCCAGTGTCCGCACTGTTTCAACACCCTGGGGAACGAATACCCGGAGTTCGGCGGCAGCTTCGAAGTAGTGCACCACTCCCAGTTCCTGGCCGATCTTCTGGCCGCCGGCCGCCTGCCGTTGATGCAGACCGCCGCCGACCTCCCTCCGGTCACGTTCCACGACTCCTGTTACATCGGCCGCCACAACGGCGAATACGACAGGCCGAGGAATGCGCTGAAGGCGGTGCCCGGTCTGGAACTGATCGAGATGCCGAGGAGCCGGGAAGACGGCTTCTGCTGCGGGGCCGGCGGTGCACGGATGTGGCTGGAAGAGACCCTCGGGACCAAGGTCAACCTGGAGCGGGTGGAAGAGGCTGCAGGCTCCGGCGCCGGGGTCGTGGCCGCATCCTGTCCGTTCTGCATCACCATGCTGGCCGACGGCGTCAACGATACCGGCCGGCAGGAAACGATGGAGGTCCTGGACATCGCACAGATCCTCGAAAGCCGTCTGGCAGGCGAATGATGGCGGACTGGGTGGCGATCGGCCGGGTCGGAGACACCATGCCCGGACGCGGCAAGGTGGTTGTCCTGAGTGAGCGCCGGCTGGCGTTGTTCGAAGACGACGGCCGGTACCGCGTTCTGGATGACTCCTGTCCCCATCAGGGCGCCTCCCTGGGAGAAGGCTCGTCCTTCCGGGGAACCGTGATCTGTCCCTGGCATTCCTGGAGCTTCGACCTCAAGTCGGGGGTCTGTCCGGAAGCACCTTCCTTTCAGGTCCGCTCCTACCCGGTCCGGGTGGTGGACGGCACCATCGAGGCGGATCTGACGTGAGAACCGGCCCGGCCATGCTTTTCATTCTGCTGATGGCGGCGCTGACCGCGAACGGTATGGCTGTCGCCGGCGTGTCCGGCGTGGTGGTCGATTCCCGGTTCTTTCCCCTTCCCGGCGCGGAGGCATGCCTTGCCGACGAAGACCGTACGGGGACCTGCATCCTGACCGATGGGGGAGGCGAATATTACCTGCCCGATTCCGACATGCGCTGGGTCCGGATCACCCGTGAAGGTTACATGCCGGTTCTGGTCCCGGCGGTGGACCAGGTCAAGCCGGTCATGCTGCAACAGTTCGCTTCCGTCTTGGTGAAGGTCGTCCACGGCAGCACAGGGGAAGCCCTGCCTGCAGGCGAATTCTGGATCACTACCGCCGGGGGTACCCGAACCGGACCGTTCCCCGTCGCTGCAGGCGGCTCCCGAATCAAATCACAGATTCCGGGGCAGGTGGCGATCCGGGTGGAGATCCCGGGCTACAGCCAGGAGGAGGTGACCTGGGTGGAACTCCGCCCCGGTATGGAATCCAGTGTGGACATCCCCTTGACGCCGGTCAGTCCGGCCAGGTGACCTTGAACGATCGTGCCTTGGGGAGGATGAACTCCGGTTCTTTATCCTGGTGCAACTCCAGCACCGCCAGCCCTGCTATATCCGCGGCGATGAACAGCAGGTTGTCCCGCAGGGTCGAACGCAGGGCGGGGAACCCCCGCGGCAACCGGAGGGCGGCCAGTTCCACCGGATCGGCCGGCATGGCAAGATCGACGATCTGAACACCCCGGCCACCCATGCAGATGGTTGCTATGCCGCCGGCCAGGGATACGCTGACCGCTTTCCCCGGCCCTTCAATAACCGCCACCTGTTCCGCCCGGTCTCCCGATTCCAGCCGGTACACCAGGACACCCCGGTTCCCTGCCGCCACGGCCAGGAGGTCGCCCTCCAGGGCGACGTCCAGGGCGCCTTCGGTCCGTCGCACCGACCGGACCGGCCGGGGCTGATCCGGCCGGCTGATGTCGATCAACCGTACCCCCGCCGTTCCTTCGGCTGTGGCCAGGAGATTCCCGTATGCCGCCATGCCGCGGATCCGGTTGCGGGAGGAAACCACGCTTCTCCTTACCGGCTTGTCCGGCCTTGAGATGTCCAGCGCCACCAGGCCCTGCACTCCATCGGCCAGCAGGGCGACCTGATCCCGGACGATTACCTGCCGGGTCAGGCCCGGGGTGTCGAACCGGGTCCGGAGCGTCGGCTGCTCCTCATCGGTGAGATCGACCATCAGGAGCCCGAGTTTCCCGGCGGCCAGGAACGCCGTGTCGCCGTTCACTCGGACGCCGGTCACGGTGGAGGTCAGTTCCAGGCTGCCCAGAACCGACGGGCCGGACGGATCGGTGATGTCCAGGATATCGAAGCCGGACGTCCTGCCGATATAGGCCCGGTCCCCGCGGATCGCGACGTCGAAGGTGCGCACCGTTTTGGACAGCAACTCCCGGTCCACGGCAGGCTGGTCTTTCTTCCCGCCGGATGCCGGCACGGTTCCCAGGGCCGCCAACAGGAGCAGCAGTGCAGGAACGGTGTGTTGTCGCAGTCGCCTCATCGCGGTCCCTCTCGATTCGATGAGAAGGTATCATGCTCTCCCGTGAGGATAAGCCGCACAATCGGCCTGGTTCTGGTAGCACTGCTGTCGGTGGCGGCCCTGGCGTCGTTCCTGGTCCAGGGGGGGTGGAGCGAAAAGCTCCTGGCGCTGGTCTGTGCGGCGTGCCCCGCTGCGTTGTACCTGATGGCGCCGGGCCGTTCCGGCAGACCGGGTGCGGTATTCCCGCTGTTGCTCGGCATCATGCTCCTGGCCGGGCTGTTCGGCGTGTTTTCGTATTCCGCCGCAGGCCGCGGCGCCGATGGGCTGGTCTGGCTGATCCTGAGCCTGTGGCTCCTGCCGTTGATCCTTGTATCTGCTTTTCACGCCGTTTTTGACCGCGACGATCGGCTGGACCTTGACCTCGAGGAACTCGAGAGGCGGTTCGGCCGCCGGGAGGGTGACCGTTGACGGCGGCGGTGGTGCTGGCCTACCTGGCCGGCTTGGTCATGATCGGGTTCTGGGCGGCGAGACGGACCCGGACTCAGAATGACTACTTCGTTGCCGGCGGCCGCCTGGGGCTGTGGGTAACAGGTCTGGCGGTGATGTCCGCCGGATTCAGCGGGTTCGTGTTCCTGGGGGGGCCGGGTTACTTCAGCCGGGTCGGCTCCGGCTCACTGTTCATTGTGATACCGGTCGGGTTCACCGCCGGCCTGCTGTGCCGGGTCATGGGCCGTCGGTTGCGGCTTCTGGCTGCGGTTCGGGAACTGTATACCGTTCCCGACGCGGTGGAGGCACGGTATGGCCGAACGGCGGCCGGACTGGCGGCGTTGGCGGTGCTGGCCGGTACGGTCGGCTACCTGGGTGTCCAGATCCTGGCGGCGGGGCGGTTGATCGAGATCGTGTTCGGCACCCGGCAACTGCTGGGGGAATGGAGCCTGCCCCTGGCCATGACCGCCGGCCTGGTCGTTGTACTGGTCTACAGCGTCGCCGGCGGCATCCTGGCCGGTGTGTACACCGACCTGGTCCAGGGCGGCCTGATGCTCCTGGTGGCTGTGGCGGTGTTCGTCTGGGCTCTGTCCCAGTGCGGAGGCTGGGCCGGGATCACCTCCAGCATCGCCGCCGATCCGCGGTACGGGGAAGCGTTTCTCGATCCGGTGGGGCGGCTGCCGTCGTTCCAGGTGCTGGGATTCTTCTTCGTATTCGGCATCGGCGCCCTGGGACAGCCTCATGTTCTGCACAAGTTCTACATGCTCCAGGATCCCCGCGGGCTGCGCTGGATGCCGTTCATCCTGGGCGGGGGGCAGAGCGTGTGCCTTCTGATCTGGATCGGCGTCGGCCTGGCGGTGCCGGCCCTGGTGGCCCAGGGCCGCATGGTCCTGCCGGCAAGCCCGGACGATGCGGCGGCGGCGTTCCTGCTGCAGCACACGCCGGACCTGTTGGCCGGGCTGGCCCTGGCCGGTGTCCTGGCCGCTCTCATGTCCACATCCGACTCGTTCGTGAACATCGGCGCAGCCGCCCTGGTCCGAGACCTGCCCCGGGCCCTGGGACGCACGGTCCGGCCCGGCCTTTCGGCGCCGCGGATCGCAACGGTGGCGATCGGAGTGGCAGCGTTCCTGCTGGCCTGGTGGAAAGACGACCTGATCGCCCTTCTGGGCAGCTTCGCCTTCGGTATCTTCGCAGCGGCCCTGACCCCGGCCCTGGCGGTCGGTCTGCACTGGAAGCGGGTCACCCCTGCCGCCGGAGCAGCGTCCATCGCCACCGGCACCGTCCTGAGCGTCGCCCTGGAGTTCTGGGACAATCCACCCTGGGCGGACGATCTGCCCCCGTCCGCCGTCGCCCTGGCCGTTTCCTTCGTGGTGCTGTTCGCCGTCACCCTGGCGACCCGGCCGGCGCCCCTCCCCGAGGATGTGGCCGCCGTCATGGACCTCTAGATGGGGTAAATAGGGACATTCCGCTTTAATTAAAGCGGAATGTCCCTATTTTTCTTTTTTCGTTTATACTATCTCGGGCACGAAAGTAAAACGAAAACGAGGAGGTGGGGCATGCAGGTCATCCACCTGGATGTGGCCGATTTCGCCGTGGCGGTGGAGCGGGTGGTGGACCCGGGGCTGCGCGGCCGCCCGGTGATCGTGGCCCCGGATGCCCCCCGGGCGCTGGTGGCCACCGCCTCCAGGGAGGCCAGGCGGGAGGGGGTCCGGCCCGGCATGCCGCTTCGAGAGGCGTTGCGGTGCTGCGGCTTCGCCCGGCTGGTCCGGCCCAACGAGCCGCTGTACGCCCGGGCGTTCAAGGCGGTGGGCGAGGTGGCCGGCCGGTTCAGCCCGGTGCTGGAACCGGGTTCTCCAGGCCGGATCTACCTGGACGTTACCGGCACCGGCCGGCTGTTCGGCCCGCCGCTGGACCTGGCGGCCCGACTGCGCCGGGAACTGGGGGACCGCTTGCGCCTGGACGCTGCCGTCGGCGTGGCGGCCAACAAACTGGTGAGCCGGGTGGCTGCCGACCTCACCGAACCGGCCGGTCTGCTGGATGTCCGGACCGGGGATGAGGCGCCGTTCCTGGCGCCGCTCCGGGTGCAGCGGCTTCCGGGGGTCGGCGCCGCCGTGGGGCGGGAACTGGATGCGTTGAACATCCGGTGGGTCCGCCAACTGGCGGTGATGGAGCCGGACCACCTGGATCTGGCGTTCGGCCGGTTCGGCGCGGTGCTGCAGCAACGGGCTCGAGGGGTCGATCCGCGGCCGGTCCGGCCGCCCCTTCTAAAGCCGGAGCTCCAGCGGGAGGAAACCATGGAAGAGGATTCCAACGATCCGGCGCTGTTGCGCGCCGCCTTCCGGGCCTTGGTGGAGAGCGCCGGCCTGGAGCTGCGGGTTCGGGGGCTGACGGCGGCCCGCATGGCGCTGGAACTGAGGTACACCGATTCCCGCACTACCGCCCGGTCGGTTCGCGCCCACCGGCCCCTGCAGCAGATCGCCGAACTGTGGCGCAGCGCCGAAGCGCTGCTGGAGGCGGCCCTGTCCCGGCGGGTTCGGGTCCGCCACCTCCGGTTCCGCCTTGCCGGCCTGGACCGTCGCCCGCGACAGCTGGAACTGTTCCCCGAGCCGTCGCCGGACGAGCCGCTGACCGCCGCCCTGGACCGGATCCGGA
>CALZKF010000083.1 GCA_945787955.1 uncultured Acidobacteriota bacterium
CGCTCCCGGGTCGACCGGCAGCTTCATCATCATCAGTGGTGACGGTGCGACGGATGCGGGCCTCGGTGTTCAATCGGCGGTTCTCCTGACCGAACTGGTCTATGACAATGAGGGTGTCGTAGGTGATGTTGCGCTGAATATACTCGGCGTCGACTTTGCGCCTGCCGGGTTGGACACCAACAACCAGTCCAGCGTCGGCGAGTATCTCAACTCGGTTCAGACCGCCGGCGGTTCTGCAGATTTGATGGACATCTACGACGCAGTTTACTCCCAGCCCAACGCTGCGGGCTTGAGCGCGGTCTACGACGACCTCAGCCCCGAAGCCTTTACCTCACAACAGACCGGGATACTGTTCTCCAATCTGAAGTTCAGCAACAACATGCTGGGTAGTTGCCCGGAAAAAGACGGTAACTGCAGCTGGCTGAATCTGCAGTACAACGAGTTGAGCATCGATCCGACCTCTCAAATCATGATCGGTTTCGACGAAGAGACGTGGGGTTTCGATGTCGGCCAGCGCAGAGCGGTTAACGACACCTGGGATTGGGGATTCGGCGTGTCCGTCGAATCGACCGATCTGACTACCGGAGACCGGCTCGGCTCCGACGGCGAGAGGTACCAGGGCGGCTTGCTGGTAAGAAACCGCAGGGGCGCCAACACCTATTCCGGCACCGTGAGTATCGGCACAGGTTCGTATGACAGCAGCCGGAACTTCGGTACGGTGATGCCCGGGGTCTCTGCCGCCAGTGAACAGAAGTTCGACGTAATGGCGGCACACGTGCAGTACTCTCGCCTGTTCGACAACTGGTCCAACTGGTACATGCTGCCGATGGTTGATCTCGGCTTTACCGACATCAGCTTCGACGGCTTTACCGAAAGCGGTGCCGGAGCCGCCAATCTGGTGGTGGAGAGTTACGGTGAAACCTACACGAGTCTGCAGCCGGGAGTCGAATTCGGCAACGAATTCAAGTCCGGAGCGAACTCGGTGCTGCGGTTCCGTGTGAAGGCCGGCGCAACACTGCTGTCCGGTGACGGAATGCAGATCGCGGCCGGTTGGCAGGGTGCGCCTGCCGGGGTGAGCCCGTTCATGGTAGAAGGGTTCCTGGACGACGTGTTCGGAAACCTCGAACTCGGCCTGAGCCAGGTCTTCACTAAATCCGGAATGAGTTTCTCGTTCACCTACACGGGCCAGCTCGCCAGTGACACCGAGTTGCACACCGGGACCCTCGCGGTTTCGATCCCGTTTTGATCGTTCGGGTTTTAAGCGGTTCGATGGTGCGCTTGTTCGCCATCGTTAGTCTGGTTTGGGTTATTGGAGTTTGCGCCGCCACACCGGTGGCGGCGCAAACTCCCCCCAACTGGATCACGAACTGTGACGGCGAAAATCAGGATGCGGTTGCCGTCTGTTTGGTCGAGCACACCATCCTGGTGGCTAAAACCAGGCAACAACTCCTGAAAATTACGGTCCGGAAGGAGTCGGGCACGGCCCTGCCCTCCATCATGATCCGCGTCCCCCTCGGCCTGTATCTCCCGGAAGGCCTGCAGCTCCGGATCGACGAACAAGAAGCGCAACAGCTGGAGATTCAAACCTGCAATGCAGGCGGCTGTTACGCCGGCAGCGCCGTTTCCGAGGCGATGCTGGCTTCCATGAAGGGCGGGAAACGCCTCGTCGTCACGTTTCGAGATCTTGCGAAGAAAGAAGTGAGCGTGCCGGTGCCCCTGGCGGATTTCGGCCCTGCTTACCTGAAGGTTCGCTAGGTCGGGATTTTAGGCCGAGATCGATTTCCCCGTGCTCAGCAGGTCGTCGCAGGCCCGGGCGATCCGTACCGCCATGCCCTCTTCCGCGGCCTTGAGATATGACCTGGGGTCGTACTTCTTTTTATCGCCGATCTCGCCGTCGATCATCAGCACGGCATCATAGTATTTCATCATGTGGTCGACGATCGGCCGGGTGAAGGCGTACTGGGTATCGGTGTCGATGTTCATCTTGACCACGCCGTACCCCAGTGTCTCCCGGATCTGCTCCAGCGGACTGCCGGAGCCGCCGTGGAACACCAGGTGGAACCGTGCATCGTTCCCGAACTCCTTCCGCAGCGCGTCCTGGCCGTTTTTGAGGATCCCGGGCAGCAGCTTGACGGCTCCCGGCTTGTAGTGCCCGTGGACGTTGCCGAAGGTGGCGGCGAACATGAATGTGCCGTCCACGGTCGAAAGTTTGCGATAGACCTCCACCATATCCTCGGGCGTGGTGTAAAGATCCTCGGCGGGCGTGTCCTCGGAGCCTGCAGCCCCTTCTTCCTCTCCGCCTACCACACCGGCTTCGACCTCCAGGATCTGGTTTATCTTCGCCATGCGGCGGAACAGGGGAACGGCAACCTCCATGTTCTGGTCCAGGGGCAGCGCCGAACCGTCGAACATGTGACTGGAGAACAGCGGCAGCTTGCCGGCTTTGACCCGGCGCTCCGACTCTTCAATCAGAGGGATGAGGTAGGAGTCGACCTTGTCCGCCTGGCAGTGATCGGTATGGATCGCCACCGTGATGCCGTAATGCTCCGCCATACGGTGAATGTGCTCCGCCAGGGTGATGCTCCCCAGGACCATGTCCTTGAGGTGGAGTCCTGAAGCGAACTGTCCGGCGCCTGTGGAAACCTGGATTATTCCGTCACTTTTCTTCTCCGCCAACCCTTTCAGGGCGGCGTTGACGGTCATCATCGAGGTGATGTTGATGGCCGGGTAGGCGTATCCACCCTTTTGGGCGGAATCCAGCATCTTGCAGTAGGTTTCGTAACCGGCGACCGGCATGGTGCGCTCCTTTAGGCTTCGAGTCGGTCAGTCGACCCACTCGGCTATGAAAATGTTGGTCTCGCCCTCGGTGGTGTTGTTACGGTTGCTGGCGAACACCAGATGTCTGCCGTCGGGGCTGAACATCGGGAAGCCGTCGAATGTTTCATTGAAAGTGATCTGTTCCAGGCCGGTGCCGTCGTCGTTGATCATGAACAGATCAAAATTGCGACCGCGCTCATCGGCCAGGTTGGAACAGAAAATGATCCGCTCCCCGTCGGGCAGGAAATACGGGCCGAAACTGGCTGCGCCCTCGTGGGTGACCTGGAAGACGTTTGCCCCATCGGCGTCGGCGGTAAATACCTCCAGGGCCATCGGCCGGATCTCGTCCCTGGCCAGCAGGTTGTTGTAATCGGCTATTTCTTCTTCGGTTTCAGGCCGGGACGCCCGCCACACGATGCGGGTGCCGTCGCGGTTGAAGAAAGCGCCGCCGTCGTAACCGAGTTCGCTGGTGATCCGGGTAATGTCGGAGCCGTCGGCGTTCATTGTATACAGATCCAGGTCACCGTCCCTGACCGAGGTGAAGATGATTTTGGATCCGTCTACGGAGATGGTCGCCTCGGCGTCGTAGCCCGGGGTCTCGGTCAGGCGTGTGATGTTGCCGCCGTCCGGATCGGCGGTGAAAATGTCGAAACCGTCGTAGAGCTTCCAGACGTAACCCTGGGACTGATCCGGCGGCGCGGGACAATCGGGCGACGCCAGGTGGGTGGAGGCGTACAGAACCCGATCTCCGGCCGGGAAGACGTACGAGCAGGTGGTGACCCCTTCGCCGCTGCTGACCGGTCGGACGCTGCCGTCTTCCACGTTCATCATGAAGATCCGGTCGCACTCCATCCCTTCGGTTTTGGCCTGGAAAATCAGCTGTTTGCCGTCGGCGGACCAGTACGCCTCGGCGTTCTGGCCGCCGAAGGTGAGTTGACGGATGTTCCGGAGGTGAGTTTCGCCATCAAGCTGCAGGGAGCCGGCGCCCGACGCTTCCTCCCGGGGCTGGCCGCAGCCGGCGACGAACAGAAACGCTGCCAGCAGGAACAGGATAAACAGGGGCCTCAGGTTCGGTCGTATCATCTCGTATCTCCGTCGTTTGGAATGGAGCGATTATAGGGACTCAGATCACCACGTCCAGGATGATCTTCCATTCGCCTCCAGGCCGGCGCCGCCAGATCCTGAGGTAGCTGGTGCTGTCCTCGGAAACACCGGCATAGCCGTAGCTGTACCCCAGGTCTCCTGAGCCGGCCACACCGCTGTCCAGCGGCTCCCAGCGGGTCGAACCCTTCGGCTCGGTTGTGCCGGTCAGGATAAGGCCCAGGAGCTCCAGGGCCTCTTCCCGGCCCCGTGTAGGCCGTTCGCCGTTGCGGTACATCCGGACGTCCGGATCGGTGGCGGAAAGCAGGGAATCGATGCGGTCGTCAGCATTCGACAGGGCCCGGTCCAGCGCCACCAGTTCGTTGCGGCCCGTACCCGGGTCGGCTCCTTCAACCGGGTCGACCGCCACCCGTTTTTCAACCGCACCAAAGCCGGGGAACGGGTCCGGGTAGGTGTTGCCGATGTCCAGGATGACTTTCCAGCTGCCGTCGGCCTGGATCTTCCAGATGGAAACGTAGTGCCCATGGATCCGGATGACGTCGGCACCTTGGCCGTCTTCGAAGGTCCATGGCCCGGTGGTGTACCCGAGTGTGCCGTCGGCGGAGATTTCAGCGTAAGCCGGCTCCCAGGTCAGGGTGCCGCTGTCCTGGGACTCCATCTGGACGGTCTTGCCGTCAGCCGGATTCGGCTCAAAAACGATGCTGTCGTCGGCCAGATATGCGAGGAATGCGGTTCGGGTGCCGTCGGCCACCGAGCGTTGACCGAATGCGACCTCCTCGGACAACATTTCCAGCAGAGCGGCCTCTCCATCACCTGGGCTGCCGCCGCAGCCGGCCAGGGCGATCGGCAGCATCAAATAGGTCGCCATTCGGGCATATTTCAATTTAACCTCCGGTTTGGACGGTCTTTCCGAGGTCAGGGCGCCGGGCACCGGAAAATACGCTAACATTATGGACGAAACCCCTCAAGATTCCCATCTGGAGAGAGTGTCGGGGTAGGCGCATACTGCTTGTTACCGAACCGGCGGATATGCGCTTCGAGCGGGTACCCAAGTAGGTCCCACCGACCCGGTGATCCGGTCCGGCTGCTCATTGTGAGTGGCTTGAAGAAATGGGAGAAATGCGATGGAGCTGACGGAAGTGATGGAACTCACCCAAGATCTCCAACGGATGGCCGAACGCCATCCCCAGGTGCTCAAGAACCTCAATCGCCGGGAACTGGTACGTGACATCATTGAAAACAACGAGGCGATCGAAGCCGCCTGTGGCGCGGTGGCGACCTGGACCCCGGCCGAGTCCACCGGCCGCAGCCCCAAGGATACCTACATGGTCCGGCGTCCTGAATCGGAGGCGGAGATCGACTGGACATCCCCGAACTGCATCCCGATGGATCCGGAAACCTTCAAAATGATCTGGGACGACGCCCTGGAGGTCCTGGCCCGCAAGGAGCGGATCTACCAGTCCGATTATGCAGTCGGCGCCGATTCCAAATACGCTTTGCCGGTACGGCTGGTCACCGATCACGCTCTGCACACGCTGTTCTGCAACAACATGTTCCGGGAAGTCCCGAAAGACATCGAGAAAAGCTGTTTCGCGGATCGCGGATTCAAGCTCCTCTGCCTGCCGTACGACAAGCTGGAGCGCAGCAGGTACGACGGCCGCCTGCGAAAAACGCCGGCCGGTGAAACATCCAATATGACGATCGTAGCCGACTTCGACCAGCGCCTGGGAGTCGTGTTCGGGTCAGCCTATTGCGGCAGCATGAAGAAGATGCTGTTCACCGTCATGAACCACCTCCTCCCCGCCGAGGACATCCTGCCGCTGCACTGTTCGGCCAATGAAGGCAAGAACGGCGACACCGCCCTGCTTCTCGGTCTCTCCGGTACCGGCAAGACCAGCCTTTCCGCCGACGCCTCCCGGGCCCTCCTGGGCGACGATGAGCACGGCTGGTCGGAAGACGGCATCGCCAATTTCGAGGGCGGCTGTTACGCCAAGCTGATCAATCTCCATCCGGTCAAGGAGGAGGAGATCTACAACGCCGTATTCAAGAAGGCCGATCCGTTCGAGCATGGCGCCATCATTGAAAACTGCATGATGTATCCCAACGGCGAGTTCGACGTAGACGATGAGCGCCTGACCCCGAACTCCCGCGGCAGCTATCCGCTGGCCTCTCTGAGCAACATCAAGACCCCACCCACCGGCGGCCATCCGAAGACGATCCTGTTCCTGACCGCCGATGCCAACGGTGTTCTGCCGCCGGTGTCCCGACTGGACTCCAATCAGGCCATGCTCTGGTTCCTGATGGGTTACACCAGCAAACTGGCCGGTACCGAGACCGGCGTCACCGAGCCGGTTTCGACGTTCTCCCGGTTCTTCGGGGCGCCGTTCATGCCCAGGCAGCCCGAAGTCTACGCCAAGCTGCTGGGCAAGATGATGGAGGCTCACGGAGCCAGCGTGTACCTGGTGAACACCGGCTGGAGCGGCGGCGCTTACGGTGAAGGCAAGCGCATGGACATCACCCTGACCCGGGCGATCGTGGAGGCGTCGCTCAACGGTGACCTCGAGGGTGTCGAGTACAGCTACGATCCGCTGTTCCATGTCAGTGTCCCGAAGGAGTGCCCCAACGTACCCTCCGACGTGCTCCTACCGAAGAACACCTGGAAGGATAAGGCAGCCTACGATGCGCGGGCGAAAAAGCTGGCCAACGACTTCGCCGAGAAGTTCGACAAGGCCTACGGCGACAAGGGCATCGACCCCGCCATCGCCGCCCAGTGCCCGGGGAAATAATCTGATTCGATTACGGCCGGGCCGGGGATTTTTGGATCCCCGGTCCTACTGTTTTTGGAGCCCGGCCAGCGTTTCCGCCAGCTGGGGGAGATCGACCGGTTTTTCCAGCACCGGAACCTTGTACCTCTCCGCTACATCCAGCTCGAACCGGCTCAGGCGGGCGCCTGTGAAAACCACGGTGCGGCCTACCAGGTCGGGGCGGAGAGTGGACAGCCGGGTCAGCCAGAAAATTCCCCGTCCACCGGGGAGCAGGTTGTCCAGGGTGATGCCGTCAATCGGCTCCCGCTCAAGGATGAGCTCGGCCTCCTTCAGGTCAGCCGCCCTGAAGCAGGTATGGCCGACCATGGTCAGAGACTCTTCAAGCACCTCGGCGATGGTCGGTTCGTCCTCGATGATCAGTAAGTTCATGGGCTACCTCGCTGATAAGATTAACCCAGATTGCGGTGTAAAACCGCCCCGTCGATTCATTATGTGACTCCGGCCACCCAAATTGGTCCATGGGTGATACCGGGGTTGTTCCCGGACCGGAGCTCCTGCATGAATTCGGGGTCTGAATATCGATGATTTTTTGAGGTGAACGGTTGTAATATCAGCTTCCCGCGATGGAAATCGCATCTGTTGCAACCATGAGGTTTGATCATCGATCTGAGCACATGCAGCGTGGAAGACCTGGTGGAGGCGGCCCGGACCGCTCCGGAGGGCGACATGCGCGCATTTGAGAAATTGGTCCGGCTGTACCAGGGCCGGGTGAAGGCGAACTGCCGGCACCTGACCCGGTCCATCGACGATGCCGAGGACCTGACCCAGGAGGTGTTCGTCAAGGCGTTCTTCGGACTGAGCAGGTTCGAGGGCCGGGCCAGTTTCAAGACCTGGATCCAACGTATCAAGGTCAACCATTGCCTCAACTTCCTCAAAAAGAAGGAGGGCAAGACGTTCGTGCCGTTCGGTGAGCCCGGCGAAGGCGAACCGGAGCCGGCGGTGGAACCGATAGCGGAACGGCAGGTCGAGTCGGGCGAGTCGCGCCGGCAGATTTCCGAGATCCTGGACGAGCTGCCCGACACGCTCCGGGTCCCGCTCGTCATGTGCGACGTGGACCAGTTTTCGTATCAGGAGATCGCCGAAACCCTGGGGATCGGATTGTCGGCGGTCAAGATGAGGATCAAGCGCGGCCGGGAGGAGTTCCGGAAACGGTTCGGCTCCCGTGAACAAACGGTATCGTCGGAGGGATGATGGACGACGACATCCAGGATGCAGGCGAGCCGATCGCTGAACTCCGGGACCTGTCCCAGGAGACGGAGCCGGATTTTTTCGACCGCTTGCGGCGCAGAATCGAGCGCCGCTCCATGGCTTCCAGTTTCATGGATGTTGCCTGGATTATGCCGGTATTGATCTTTTTCGAATTTGTCAGCATGGTGTTTGAATCGTTCGGCAGCGGCACGAAAGGTGGGGGAAAATGAAGGAACAGACTCTGAACATGGGTGAGCGGTTTTTAGCCACCTTCAAAGGCATGGGCGCTGCCATCGTGGACGCACTTCCCATGGTTCTCATGGGCATCGTTCTGGTGGTGGTCGCCCTGGTCGTGGCGAAAATCGTGGAGAAGCTGCTGCGGGCTTCCTTGAGCAAGATACGGCTGGACAACCTGCTGGGTCGGGTGGGGATCGACAAGACCCTGCAACGCATCGGGTTGAAACAGTCGCTGACCATCCTGGTGCCGAGGCTGGCCTATTTTCTGTTGCTGTTGCTGTTCGCCAAAACGGCGGCGGACGTTCTGGGGCTGGATGCGATCTCCGGAGCGATGGGCGCCTTCTTCGCCTACCTCCCGAACATCATCGCCGCTCTGCTGCTTGTGATCCTGGGCAGTCTTGCAGGACAGTTCGCCGGCGGCATGGTGACCCAGGCGGCGGAAGAATCGGGGATCGAGTTCGCCTCGTCTCTGGGGAACGTGGTATCAGGGGTGATCATGTTCGTGGTCGGGATCATGGCGATCGGGCAGTTGAAGGTCGAAACCGAGATTGTCCGGGTCTTCACCGTCTGCGTCCTGGCCGGTATGGCTCTGGCCTTCGGACTGTCGTTCGGCCTGGGCAGCCGGGACGTGACCCGCAACATCATCGCCGGGTTCTACGCCCGCAAGGTCTTCAGAATCGGCGAGGAAATCGAGATCCACGGCCAGAAAGGGGTTCTCACGGCGATCACGCCGACCCAGGCGCTGCTGGATGCGGACGGCACGACGATTTCCGTTTCGAACGCCGTATTCATGGACGAGGTCGTCCGGCAGTAACCGGGATGCTGAAGCTCAGAAAATCCGGGGAACGCGGCCATCGGAAATACGGCTGGCTGGATACCAGGCACACTTTCTCCTTCGCCGATTATCACGATCCGGCCCACGTTCATTTCGGAAACCTGCGGGTAATCAACGAGGATCTCATTGCGCCGGGCGCCGGCTTCGGGACCCATCCCCATGCCGACATGGAGATCCTGTCCTATGTCGTCAGCGGATCGATGGAACACAAGGACAGCGAGGGCAACGGCACGGTGATCCGTCCCGGCGAGATCCAGCTCATGTCCGCCGGCACCGGAATCATGCACAGCGAGTACAACCATTCCAAAACCGAGCCGCTGCACCTGCTGCAGATCTGGATCCTTCCGGAAGCCCGCGGCCTGGAACCGGGGTACGATCAGAAACGCTTCGATCACCGGCGTGAGCCGAACAGACTATGTCTGCTGGCCACCCGAGCCGGTGGCGAGGATGTGGTCGGGCTGAACCAGGATGTGGACCTGTACGAAGGGGCTCTCAACGAAGGGGTCAAGCTGACGAAGACGGTACCGGCCGGCCGGGAGGTCTGGCTCCAGATCGTTTCCGGCGGTCTTGAACTCCAGGGAATGGAAATGCAGGCAGGCGACGGCTGCGGCATCCGCCACGAGAAGGAACTGAGATTCAAAGGGTTGACCGATTCGACGTTCCTGATGTTCGACATGGGACGATAAGGGGAGAAGAGGATGAAAATCGTCGGCATCGCAGGCAGCCTGCGCAAGGGCTCTTTGAACAGGGCGCTGTTGCAGGTTGCCGGTACGATGGTTCCTGAAAAGCACACCTTTGAAGTGGCCGATATCGCCGATATCCCGCTGTACAACGGCGACGTCAGCGAGGCCGGAATCCCCGAAGCCGTGAAGAAGGTCTACGATCGGCTCGAATCCGCCGACGGCATCGTTTTGGCCAGTCCCGAGTACAACTACTCGGTGCCGGGGGTTCTCAAGAACGCCATCGACTGGCTGTCCAGGGTGGATCCGCAGCCGTTTGACGGCAAGGCGGTGGCGATCATGGGGGCCAGTCCGTCGAACCTGGGTACGGCCAGGGCCCAGTACCACCTGCGCCAGATCCTGGTGTACCTCAATGCATTCGTCGTCAACAAGCCGGAGATCCAGATCGGCGGCGCCTTCGCCAAGTTCGACAAGGAGGGGAACTTCACCGACGACAAGGACAGGAAATACATCGGCAGGCAGATGCAGGCGTTGTGCGACCTGGCGGCGAAGCTCCTTTGAAGCGGGTGTTGCTCCTGGTTCCCAAGGGCGTGGAACTGTACGAGATGTCGGCGTTCTACGACGTGTTCGGCTGGGCCGCCCTTGAGGGGCTCGAGCCGGTGGAACTGGTCTGCGCCGGGCCGGAAAGGGAAGTTCGAAGCGCTTTCGGGCTCAAGATCGTGCTGGATCACACCTTGGCCGATATTTCAGCCGGCGAATTCGACGCCCTGGCGGTGCCGGGCGGGTTCGAGGAGTACGGATTCTACGAACATGCCTTTTCGGAGCCGGTCTCCGCATTGATCCGACGGTTTCAGGAGCAGGGCAAGCAGATCGCATCGATCTGCGTCGGCGCACTGCCTGTGGCGAAGAGCGGGGTTCTTGAAGGGCGGCAGGCCACGACCTATGCCAAGGATGGCGGCAGGCGGCGGGAGCAACTCGCGGGATTCGGAGCAGAGGTGTTGGATCAGGACATCGTTGAAGACAACCGGGTGATCACGTCCACCGGGCCGGGAACCGCCGTGGATGTCGCCTTCAGGTTGCTGGAATTGACGACTTCTCGGAAAAACGCCGATCATGTCAGGACGCTTATGGGGTTTATGCGGTGATCCCAGCGTGTAACGCAGAATGCGGATGGCCGGCCGTAACCACCTCACCCGGCATGTCTTCCGGTTGAACTACGTGTAGCGCACCATCCGCCGGCGGACACTACCGACTCCAAACCGGACGGGCGATCATTTCTTATTCGCGTTTCAGGCGGAATCGAGCTGCTTTTCCCTGATCGGATCCTGGCACCGCATTCGCTATACCCCGGTCCATGGACTGGCCGCGCACACCGGTGGAGAGGATCCCGGCTAAACGTTTCCGACCACCGTTCTGCCCCTGGAAAAACTGCCCGTCCCAGCGCTCCAACAACTTCCGCTGCGTCCGGAACGGGTACTACTCCAGGAAATGCGATCGCAGAATCATCCCTCGATTCCAGTGCAAGATCTGCAAGCGGCGT
>CALZKF010000084.1 GCA_945787955.1 uncultured Acidobacteriota bacterium
TTCCGATATCGGCCGGTGTGCCGAACCGGCCCAGCGGCACTCCTCTGAGCGCCGATCTCCGGCTGTTCTCGTCCGGAGCCAGGCGGGCCATCCCTTCGGTGCCGTCAATCGGGCCGGGTACGATGGAGTTGACCCGAACTCCACTCGTCCCCCACTCCAGCGCCAGGGTCCGGGTGATCATGTCGACGCCGGCCTTGGCGGCGCAGACATGGACCTGGGCCTTCATCGGCAGAAACGCCTGGGGGGCGGAAATGTTGATGACGCTGGCTCCCGGTTTCCGCAGGTGCGGGAACACTGCCTTCATGACATGGAAGGTGCCCCGGAGGTCGATATCCACCACCGACTTGAAACCGTTCGGGGACAGGTCGTTGGCCAGGGCCGGGAAATTCCCGGCGGCGCCGGACACCACGACATCGAAGTCGCCGAACCGTTGATGGACCGATTCCAGACCGGCTTCAATCGCCTCAGGTTCGCGGACATCGGCGATGAACCCCATGGCATCCGCTCCGAGACTTTTGAGCGAGTCCATGGTTTCGTCCACTTTTTTCTGCCGCCGGCTCGCCACCGCCACCTTGGCGCCGTGTTCGGCGAACAGTTCGGCGATCCCGCGGTTGATCCCGCTGGTGCCGCCGACCACAACGACGACCTTTCCTTTGAAATCCAGACTGATTGCCATGTTCATCTCCGTTTCGGCAGGGCGCACGGGTGCACCCGGGTTTTAGTAGACCTTGATCGTGGACAAGTATCGGCGGCATACGCTTCAAACATCCTTAGAAATGAAGACTTTGCCGTCCCGGCCCGCCCGGTACGAGAACGGTTCTGTTTCAACCATCTGTTGCCTGCTCGTTCAGGGGACCTGATCCGTTGCCGTGCCTGTGGCGATCTGGATGCGGGCGATTTGGTTCAGTTCCTCGGATGGCTCAAGCGGGTCGGGGCCTTTTGCGATGCCCCAGAGGTTCCTCACAATCTGAACCGGAGCCATTACAAGTCCCCAGGGTAATCCCCACCATCCCAACCCAAGTGAAAACAGGGCGCCGCCGAGTTGTGCCTTGATGCCGCACCGCCTGCAAGAAATCTGCGGTTTGCTGGTCCACGAAGAAACCACCAGCGCAGACCAGACTCTATGGCTGGCGTGAACATCTACCGGCCCCTGGCCTCCGCATAGCAGACAGGGCCCCTGATGGATCTTCCAGACCGCCTGACGGACCGTGTCTTCCGGAATCTCCCGCATCCCGGCGATGAGTGCCCCGCCTTCATGACACTCGGCGTTGCAGAAACGCAGTTCGCCTTCCCGTACGCCTCCAAACAGGATCATGGAGCTGCAATAGGAGCATTTTGGCATCGGCATCGTCGCAACTCCTCTCGGATGCAACAGGGCCTGCCTATTATTGCACCTCCCACAGCCGTGAAAGGTCGAACTTGGACGATTCATCTCCAGAAACTTGCGTGCGGTCCTACTTCGTTCCCACCGCCACCACCAGTTCGCACGGGCCTTCGAAGCCGTTGCCGTTTTCGAACTTCTTCAATTCGGAGGCGATCTCGTCCCACGCCTCGGTCTTCTCCTCCTCGGAGAGCCCGCCCAGCATCTGGTGCAGGGCGCCGAACGATTCCTGCTCGAACGCCAGGCTTTCGGAGGCGGACTTGACCTTCACCGGGGCGTCGATGGTGCGGCTTTCAATATCCTTGAAGCCTGCTTTCTCCAACGCTTCCGCCAGAACCCCTTCGCCGCCCAGGCTGAACGGTCCCGGTTGGCCCGCCAGCGGGGGAGGGAGCTCCGCCCGGCGGCGGATGATGGAGACCGGGATGGAGAAGAAGCCGTTCCTGTCGGCGGTGGAGTACACCATGGCGGCAACCTTGCCGTTGTCTTTCAAGGTGTGCTTCATGCCGGCCAACGCTTTCTGCTGGTCCGGGAAGTAGATCATCCCGACCCGGGAGATCACCGCGTCGAAACTGCTCGCCTCCAGGGTGTGGAGGTTTTCACCGTCCAGTTCCATGGTCTCCACATGATGGTGGCCGTCGGCCGCGGCGCGCTGGCTGGCATAGTTCAGGATGGCAGGGGACAGGTCGGTGGCCAGGACCCGGCCCGTAGAACCGACCCGGGCGGCGGCCTGCATGGTCTGGTCGCCTGCTCCTGCCGCCACGTCCAGAACGTGACTTCCGGTCTTGATCCCGGCCATGTCGAACATGGTCTCGGTGGCCGGTCCCAGCCAGCTGGTCAGCAACGGGCCCCACCGGTGCCACGGCTCGGCTGCGGTTTCCCATTGTGCACGGGTTGTATGTTTGTATTTCTCCGGATCAAATACCTGCTTGACGTTGTTCATGATCGTCCTCCCCAAGACGTTGTGGATAATATTTATCTATAATCTAGGGATTAGACGGAAAAGTACCCCGGTGCGCAAGAGGAATGTTCGGCTGATCATGACTTTGGCTTTGTTACGGCGGTATTTACGGTCAGGACTTCAGTGAAACCGCCGGGCTGTCCGTCGCCTTGCTCCGTTCGATATCCGACCGGAACCTGGGGTTGGCGTCCAATCCCAATTCTTCCGCCTTGTCCAGACTCTTGAGGGCGTCGTCGTGCCGGCCTGTCCTCCAGTAAGCCAGGGCGAGATTGCTGAAAGCCTGGGCGAAGGTCGGGGACTTCTCGGTGCACGTTTCCAGGGCAGTCACAGCTTCCTCCCACCTGGCCAGCTTTGCCAGGGCGATGCCGATCCTGAAGAACACCTCCCCGGGCGGCTCCGCGACGGTCTCTCTATTCGGTTCGGTCAATGATTCCAGATCGCGGATCGCAAGCTGCAGATCGGAGATTTTCATCCGTCTTTCGTTTTCGGTGAGGCGGATCTCCCCGGACCGGATCATGACGAGCTGTTGTTGCAGCACCGGGATCTGGTTCTTCTGTTTCTGGTACCTGATTCTCCGGATATTGAGCAGCCGCTCTCCGAGAGTGCCGTATCCATCCCGCGCCTGTTCGTATTCGCTGAGCGCAAGTTCGACATTCCCGGCCTGCATCGCCAGGTGACCGAGGCCGAGATGAGCGTCGGGGTATTCGGGAACGAGGCGAATCGCCTTCTTGAACAACTGCCTCGCCCGGCCGGCATTGGCATCCTCCAGTTCGCTCAGGCCGTGCCCTGCGTAATTGGCCGCCTTTTCGATGTCGGACACGGCGCTCCAGCACGGGGCCAGCACCGTGACTACGATAGCTGTCGAGAGAAGCCAGCGACGATCGACCCTGAGCAACATGGCATGCCTCCGATCTGTTTCATTCTGCTGTCCATGGTAGGCCAGTACAGCCTCCGGGGACAAGTCGTCAGCCGTGAACCGTAGGGAGTCGCCCACCCCCGGCGGTCAGGTCGCGCTCGAATTCCAGCCAGGCCTGCCAGCGGATCCGGAGATCTTCCTGGGGCAGTTCCCGGGCCGCAAGGTCGTAGAACATCCGCCAGTGCCGCGCTTCCGCCGGCCCCAGATCGGCGAGGAGCTCTTTCACCTCGGCATCGTCGGTCACTTCCATGAGCCTGGTGAAGCGCTCACAGCTTCTGGCCTCGATCAGGGCGCCTACCAGGAGGCGGTCGACCTTGTGGTGGGGCTCCCGACGGTCCTTGATGTTCTTGAGCAGAGCCTGGACCCAGGGGTTGGAACGTTTCCTTCCGGCGTAGATGGAACGGGAGCGCAAGACCGCTCCGACCCTTCTGAAATGCACGATCTCTTCCATGGCCAGGGAGGTCAGCCTGTCCACCAGGTCGGCGTCGTCGAGGTAGCGGTCCGCCAGGGAGAGTGCTGCCAGGGCGGCCTGTTGCTCGCAGCCGGCATGATCGGCCAGGAACAGATCGAGGCGGGCCGAGGCGATCTCGGCCCAGCTGCGGTCCGTCTCCGACAGGAGCGGGAGGTCGAGTATTGGATCGCTCATCGGCACGTCAAAAACTGTACCACGAACTTGACCAAGCACCGGTGTGCCTGTAGTTTCACAACCCGTGGGAACAAACTACATCTGGGTTGACGATTCGTCCCGACTCGCCCGGGAACTGGATCCGATCCGATCCGGTCAGGTAGCCGTGGACCTGGAAGCCGATTCGTTCCACAGCTTCCGCGAGAAGACCTGCCTGATCCAGTTCACCATCGGCGAACGCCATCTGCTCATCGATCCCCTGGCAGGGCTCGATACGGCGCCGTTGGGGAGAATCCTCGGCGACCCTCTGATCGAGAAGGTGTTCCACGGTTCCGATTATGATCTGAGGTTGTTGCACCGGGACTTCGGCCACCGGGTCCGGGGGCTGTTCGACACCATGATCGCCGCACGGTTCGCCGGGGAGACCTCCTTCGGACTGGCGGCGCTCCTGGAACCGTTCGGGGTGGAACTGGACAAGCGGCACCAGCGGGCCGACTGGGCCAGGAGGCCGCTGCCGCCTGAGATGCTGGAGTACGCCGTCAACGACACTGCGCATCTATTCCGGCTGTCCGATCTGTTGCGTCGGCGATTGAAGGTGTTGGGCCGGCTTGAATGGGTCGCAGAAGAGTTCGCCTTCCTGGAGACCGTGCAGTGGAGCCCACCGGAAGACGACGGTATGGCGTTCCTCAAGGTCAAGGGGGCCAGCCGGCTTGATCCGGCAGGGCTGGCGGTGCTCAGGGAACTGTTCCTGTTCCGGGATACGAGGGCCGCGAAGAAGGACCTCCCCAGGTTCCGGGTGATGAGAAACCAGTTTCTCCTGGACCTGGTCCGCGCGCGGCCGTCCACGCCGGAAGAGCTGGACCGGGTGCAGGGTCTGCCCCGGGCGTTCGCCGGCGGCAGTGGACTGGGGCGGGCGTTGTTGCACGCGGTGCGGAAGGGGATCGAGGCCGAACCGTTCCAGCGGCCGGTCTCCGAACCGTCAGGCAGGCGAAGGATGGAGCCGGACCAGGAAAAGCGCCTCAAGGAGCTTCTCGGCGCCAGGGACAAAATCGCGGAGGAACTGGAGCTGGAGCCCTCTCTGCTGGGCAGCCGGAAATTGCTGACTTCCCTGTTATTGCTAAAGGAGGACGGGCAGGACTGGACCACCGTCGAAGGATTGCGCCGCTGGCAGAAGAGCGTACTTGCCCCCATCCTGCTCTGATTAAGTTACAATCGTTGCTGGGGAAGGAAGGTGGGAACCATCGCAAGGACCATCGCGCTGCTCGCCGTCATTGTGAGTTGTCTCACGCCGCCTGCCGCAGCGGCGGAACCACCGGGTGAGCCGGTGTGGTACGCCGACCTGGACCGGGAGACCCTGGCCGCCCTTCAGCCGGCCGACTCCGACGACATCCTTCTGGCGATACTGAAAGCCGGGGTTCCGTTCCGGTTCGAGCATGAGCGTTTTACCGTCTACACCGACCGGCGCTGGTACTCCTCGACATCAAGCGGTGAAGCCGGATCTCCTCTCATGATCCTGCGGCGCTGGCCGGGGGATACGGTGCTGGCGTTGTACGGCCTGGAGGGGCGCAAGTGCACTCCGGCGCCGGCCGCACCGCCGGTGCAAGGCGGTGTGTTCAAGCCGGCGGGGTTGGTGGCGGCCGACCGGCCGGCCTGTGTCTGGGACGGATCGATAGCAGGGGAGTCCGGTGATTATCCGGCTCGCTGGGTGGAACGTCCTCTCCCGAACCGGAGCTTCCGACTGGGAGCGCTGCTGCTGCCCGGTGATGCCGGCCTGGGCGGAGGGGCGATACCCGGGTTGATGCAGGAGCTGCAGGCGGTGTTGGGTCGCACGCTGCTTCACGAAGAGAACTGGCCGGAAACCCCACCTGCGGTGGCCCCCGGACCTGCGATTCCTCCCGCCCTGGGGATGCCCCCCGGTGAACGCAGCGAGGCTGAAGATCCGTGGCAGACCGCCGTGGCCCGGACCTTCACCCTCGGCCTACCTCCAGGTCTGCGGGCGATGAGGACCGACTCCGGACCTGGCTCCACTCTGGCTGTACCAGGGGGGCTGCTCTGGATCCGTGGGAGGTTTACCGACCGGGACGGGGACCTGGTGGTTGTCGGTGATCCGCAACGGGCAGGCTATGTGGCCGGGTTCAGCGGGACCGATCCGGAATGGCCGATGTCGACCCGGTTGCCGGCCGGGTTGATCGGAGGGCAGCGGATCGCCGTCCAGGATTTCGAGGTGGCGCGGAACCGCACCGGCGCCAGCGCCGCCACGGCAGCCAGGTGGCGGGAGGACGGCTTTGCAGGGGAATGGCTGGTGTTCCGGCTGAATTGGGAGGATGAGGCCATCGAGATCGGGCTCCCGATGCTCTCCGGCCGGAAATCGGAGGCGCTGTTCTGGTTGCCGGCCACCATTAGGACTGCCGGCCGGCCGCCTGCACCGCCACCGTTGGATCCGGCGGAACGGTTCGGCATCACCTTCGAGCGGCTGACAGGGATCCAACGCAAGGAGAGCCCATGGACGGAAGGGTACCTCTCGGTTCCCGGCCTCAGGATGGAATTACCGCTGCATTGGTACCCGGTAAACTCGCTACGCACCCGTGACGGCTTCCCGATCAGGCTTTACAACGGCGACGGCGAGCCGTGCGGGATCCTGGAGAGGCTGGACGAGGCCTGGTTCGAGCGGTTCGATCCGGCTGCCGGGAACTGGGAGCCGACGGCAAATCACCGCAGGTTCCGGGCTCAGGCTGCATGGCGGGACGGCACCGGCGCCGCGCTGTTCCGATCAAGATCCGGCGGCGGGTTCCGGCTGAAGCCGGAGGGGGCCGCGGCAGGGCAAGGCTGGGAGCGGATGCTCGGCAGTGTGCAAATAATGCGGCCCGGCCGCTGAACCGTTCA
Source organism: uncultured Acidobacteriota bacterium (assembly GCA_945787955.1). Taxonomy (GTDB): domain Bacteria; phylum Acidobacteriota; class Polarisedimenticolia; order Polarisedimenticolales; family Polarisedimenticolaceae; genus Polarisedimenticola. The sequence goes on from CALZKF010000084.1 coordinate 6,764, forward strand.
GCAACCGGGCCGGTGGAAGCCTCGTTGGAATCGGATGCCGGTCAGCCGAGACGCTTGATCGTACCCCGCAGACTGCGTTCCGTTACACGATGTTCACTCAGGAACGATTGGGTCCGGGAACCCGGGATCGCCTGGGCCGAAGAGGAATCCAGGTTACCCGGAGTGCTCACGACGCCGGAGTGGGCGAAGTCGCCATTGATCAGCCGGGAGGGATTCTGTCCCAGCGGCTGGAATTCCTTGCCCGGGGGAACCACCGGAGGAGGCTCGATCGGTCCTCTCTCGGTCAGTACCTTAAGGGCCAGGTCCTGGATAAACGCTCCCCGATTATCGGGCCAGAGCTCCGGTGCGATCTCCGGCCATCCCAATGTGTTGTCTTCCGCCATCAGCGCAACGCTACCGGCCAATGAAACCAGAAGCAGCACGAGTATCAGCCTCACGATATGCCTCACGTTATTCCCTCCTTTGCGGGAGGTCCCCGCGGTACCCCTCACCCACTCTTATACGCCGAAATCGGTTCTATTTGCAAGAGGGTGGTGGCAGGATCACATAAATGACGCTGCAGACCAGCGCCGCCGCACAGGTCGATAATATGAACGTCATGGAACTGCCTGCGAAGATCGTGTACACCGTGTTACGGCTGATAAGCCGTGCGATAAGCACCAGAATACCTGGAATTCCGAACAATCCGGTCAGAAACAGCAGGAGCAGGTCCCGGAGACGGGCCAGGGCATAACGGGATTCGGGCATCAGATTCCCTCCGGTTCAGCGGTTGAAGTGCCGCACGAAAGTAGCAGCTCCGGGAGTTGGCGGATGGAATCCAGGACCGGTCTTCCGGTTTTGCCGAGACTCTCCACGGAGGATGAACCTCCGGCTACCAGGACCACATCGACTCCGGCCTCCCGGCCACTGGCAACGTCCAGCACCATATCTCCGACATAGACCGCCTCCGGAGGGGTGACGCCCATGGCACGAAGGCAGCGCCTGATCATTTCCGGATCCGGCTTCGTGCTCCCGGCAGTATCCGGACCTTCAACGGCGTCGAACAGGTGGCTCAGGTCGAAATGTTCCAGTATCGGACAGCTGAACCGGGCCGGTTTGTTGCTGGCCACAGTCATGCGGTAGCCGGATCGTGCCAGCCGTTCCAGGGTCTCGACCACGCCGTCCAGGACCCGGGTTCCCGACCCGTACACCTGGGCGTACCGCTCCCGGAACCGGGCCACCCCTTCCTCCACCCGATCGGGGCCGACCAGGTCGGCGATCAGCGGTTCCAGCCCTCTTCCGACCTGGAGGCGGATCTGTCCCTCGGAGAGCGGCGGCATATCCCATCCGATCCGGGCATGGTTCACGCTTGCGGTGATGGCGGAGTACGAATCGACCAGGGTGCCGTCCAGGTCGAATACCACGCCTCGGACGGCATTCAAGACTCGACGCTCCCGGTATCGAAATGGATTCTTACGCGGGAGACCCCGTCCTTGTGACGTTGATGATTGAAGCGACCCTGGTCGCAGCTCAAGCAGCCGGGTGCGGTTCGGAACCGGGTTCGCACGGCGCAGTCCCAGGAAGAATACCAGACCTGGTAACGCAGGCAGAAGAAATCATCCCCCGGCGAACGGACCTCGCACCTGCTTTTGCAGATCGGAAAAGCGCCGGGTTTGTTCGATGCATTCATTCCTGATATCACCATATCGCCGCGGGAATCAGAGAGTATAACATGGGGGGGTATGGTAACCGAGACGTACAGCGTAGGCATCCTGGGCGCCACCGGCATCGTCGGACAGCGACTGGTCCGCCGGCTTCAGCACCACCCGTGGTTCCGCCTGGAAGGGCTGGCAGCTTCGGAGCGCTCCGCAGGCAAAAGTTACGGAGAGGCGGTGACATGGACGTTGGGCGGCGAACCTCCGTCCTACGCCGCCGGTATGGAGGTCCGTCGTTGCGCGCCGGACAGTCTGGCCGGGTGCGACCTGGTGTTCTCAAGTCTGGATGCCGCCGTCGCCCGGGATGTGGAGGCGGCGTTCTCCTTGGCCGGCGTGCATGTCATCAGCAACAGTTCGGCCTATCGCATGGACCCGGCGGTTCCCCTGGTGATCCCCGAAATCAACAGGTCACACCTCGGCCTGCTCGAAAAGGCAGGGGCCGGGACCGGCAAAGGCCATATCGTCACCAACCCGAACTGCTCGGTCATCGGCCTGGCCATGGCGCTGGCGCCGCTGCACCAGGCGTTCGGTGTGCAAGCGGCGGTGGTCACCACGCTGCAGGCGCTGTCCGGCGCCGGCCTGTCGGGGCCAACCCGGGGGGAGATGGAGGACAACGTCCTGCCGCACATCAAGGGTGAGGAAGAGAAGATCCAACAGGAACTGCCGAAGATATTCGGCCGCCTGGATCCTGCCGGTGTTATCGAGCCGGCCCGGATCCGGGTGGCGGCGCACTGCAACCGGATCGGTACGGTGGACGGCCATCTGGAAACGGTATCGGTGCTGCTGGACCGGCCGGTTGCACCGGAACAGGCCGTGCAGGTGTTCCGACGGTTCCGCGGGGAGATCGACGGACTGGATCTACCCAGCGCCCCGGCGATCCCGATCAAGGTCATGGATCAGCCGGACCGTCCCCAGCCCCGCCTGGACCGGGACACAGGCGATGGAATGACGGTGGTGGTCGGCCGAGTGCGGGAATGTCCGGTAACCACCCTGCGATTCTGTCTTCTGTCTCACAACACGGAACGGGGCGCCGCCGGCGCCGCCCTCCTCAACGGGGAACTGATGGCGGCCTGTGGGCTGCTGGGACGGACCGGATCATGATCGTACTGAAGTTTGGCGGCAGTTCGGTGGCTGACGCCGAGGGCATCCGGCGGGTTTGCGCCATCGTAGCGTCGCGGCGTGACCGCAGCCCGGTGGTGGTGGTCTCCGCTCTCGGTGGCGTGACCGACCTGCTGCTCGAAGCGACCGCCGCCGCCGGCCGGGGCGACCTGGCCGGCCAGGAGGCGGCCATAGCCGGGATCGAGCGCAGGCACCGCTGGGCGTTGTCCGGCTGTCTGGACGATGCCGGATCCCGCCAGGATGCGGAGATGGTCCTGGCCGACACCTTCGACGAGATAAAACTGCTGCTCCGGTCCGTACGTACCCTGGGTGAGTTGAGCCCCAGGGCACGTGACGCGTTGCTGGCCTTCGGAGAACTGCTGTCGTCCCGTCTGCTGGCTGCGGCGCTGGCAGGAACCGGCGTGGCTGCGTCATGGGTCGATTCCAGGAAAGTGGTGGCCACCGACGGCAACCACGGTTCCGCCACTCCCGACCTGGCGCTGATGGCCGACACGGTGAAGGCGAATGTACTTGCCCTGGTGGAAAGCGGGCAGGTCCCGGTCATCGGCGGCTTTGTCGGCTCGTCGCCGGACGGCATCACCACCACACTTGGCCGGGGAGGCGGGGATACCACCGCAGCGGTGGTCGCCGCCGCCGGCGGAGCGGAGGAACTTCAGATCTGGACCGATGTGGACGGCCTGATGACCGCCGATCCCAGGCTGGTGGTCGAGGCGTCCTGCCTGGCCCGGGTCTCGTTCGCGGAAGCTTCGGAAATGGCCAGCTTCGGCGCCAGGGTCCTCCATCCGGCCTCGGTGTCGCCGGCCGTCTCCGCCAGCATCCCGGTACGGGTATTGAACTCCGGCCGCCCGGAGCAGGCCGGAACGGTTCTGCTGGAGCGCTCCGATCCCTCCCGCCGGGGGATCGTCTCCCTGACCAGCCGCGCCGGCCTGACGGCGGTTTTCCTGGAAGCGGACCGGGCGATCGGGGGGACCACGTTCAGGAGGCAACTCCTGGACGGGCTGGGCCGATCCGGCGTGTTGCCTGAACTGGTTCAGCTCTCCGCAGTCGGAGGGCTCGCCGTGTTCCGGGACGCCCGGGCGTGCACCGTCCAGGCCCGGCGCTGGGCCGAACTGGGGCAAGTCGGGATCGTCGAGGATGCCGGACTGGTTGCGGCGGTAGGCGAGTGTCTGCGGGAGGATCACGCCCTCCGGGGGGAGGTCTGCCGCGAGGTGGCCGCCCTGCAACCGCTGGCCCTGGGCGCCGGGGGAACAGCCCTGAGCGTCTATGCGATGTATCCACAGGCAAAACTGGAGACGGCTGTGAAGCAACTGCACCGCCGGTTCTTCCAGGAGGTAAGCCGGACATGAATTACGCATTGGTCGGCCGCGGCCGGATGGGACGTGCCGTGGAACGTCTGGCCGGGGAACGAGGCCACCGCCTGGCCCTTGTGGTCGATCCGGCCCCGGGTGACGGCACGACGTCGGCGTCTTCCGTCATGGATGCCGATTTCACGGGGATAGACGTCGCATTCGAGTTCACCTTGCCGGGTCAGGCCGCCGGGAACGTGGAAGCGCTGGTGGCGGCAGGTGTCGGCGTGGTGTGCGGCACCACCGGCTGGACGCCGGACCCCGGGCTGTTTTTTCATGGTGGTCCGGGATGCGGCGGCACGGTTCGGAGCCGCCGGCGGGTACTGCGACTGGATCCTGGAGTCCCATCATCGCGGCAAGGCCGACGCACCCAGCGGGACGGCGAAACGGCTGGCGGAGATCGTCTCCGCCGCCGACCCCCGTTCTCCGAAGGTGGTTGAGGGCAACCCGGAAGGCAGATTGAATCAGGAGGTGGTCCACGTCGCCAGCCTGCGGGCCGGCCACGAACCGGGGATGCACGCCGTCGGCTTCGACAGCCTCCATGACGAGGTCGAACTCCGCCACCGGCTCAGGAACCGGGACGGCCTGGCCCTGGGCGCCGTTCTGGCCGCCGAGTGGCTTGGCGGCAGGTCCGGGCTGTTTGATTTCCAGCCGGTGTTGCTGGACCTGATTGAGAAAGGATCCTGAACGATGAACGCAGACCGCAGCCGCTGGAGCGGCGCCATGACCGCCATCGTCACACCGTTCCTGGAAAACGGCGAGGTCGACCATGAAGCCCTGGCAGGGCTGGTGCGCTGGCAGGTGGACCAGGGAATCAACGGCCTGGTGCCGGCCGGCACAACCGGTGAAGGGGCGACCCTGGCCGACGTGGAGCACCAGGCTGTGGTCCGCACGGTAGTTGAGGCGGTTGCAGGCCGGGTTCCGGTGATTGCAGGTTGCGGCAGCAACGATACGGTCCGCACCGTGGATGCAGCCCGGCGGGTGGAGGCGGCCGGCGCCGACGGCCTGCTGGTGGTTTCGCCCTACTACAACAAGCCGAACCGCTCCGGCATGTTGGAGCATTACCGGGCGGTAGCTGAAGCGACCGCGCTGCCGGTTGTGGTCTACAACGTACCCGGACGGACCGCACAGAACCTGGGCGCCGAATTGATCCTGGAGCTGGCGGAGATTCCCGGTGTTGTTGCGGTGAAGGAAGCATCCGGCGACCTGGAACAGATCGCCACCATTCTGGACTGCAGGCCCGATTCCCTCGCGGTGTTGTCCGGCGACGATGCGCTGTGCCTGCCGACCCTGGCCCTGGGAGCCGACGGCATCATCTCGGTGGTATCCAACGAGGCCCCCTTTGAGATGTCCCGGATGGTGGCCGCGGCCCGGGACGGGGACTACGCTTCCGCACGGCAACTGCACTACCGGCTCCTGGCCCTGATGCGGGCCAATTTCATGGAGACCAACCCGGTGCCGGTCAAAACCGCCCTGGAGCTGATGGGACGGTGCCGGGGCGGTCTTCGTGCGCCTCTCGGGCCACCGGAAGAGAACACCCGGGCGGCGCTCCGGCAGGCTCTCGCCGCCGCCGAACTGGAAACTGCACGGTGAGCGTCGAGCTGCAGCGGCAAGTCATGGCCATGGTGGCCGGCAAAGCGACCGGCGCCCGGGAAGTGGTGGACCGCCTCCTGGCCGAACTGGAGGCCGGCCGGATTCGGGCCGCAGAACCGGTGGCCGGCGGCTGGAAGGTCAACACCTGGGTGAAGGAAGGGATCCTGCATGCTGTCCGTGTGGGAGAGAACGCTGCCGTGGGCAGCGGAGAGTTGTTCCACTTCAGGGATCGGGACACTCTTCCGACCTG
>CALZKF010000085.1 GCA_945787955.1 uncultured Acidobacteriota bacterium
AGCCGGCGACGCACAGCCCCCCCCAACAGGATCATGGTGATCGATTCCCCAATATTTTCCAGGTACTGCATGCCGTACAGACCCAGACCGAGGACGATAAAGAGGGTGCCGGTGGCCAGGCGCGCTTTCAAGTTCTGTTCCATGGTTCTCTCCCGGCCGGAAGAATAGCAGACCCTGGGCCGCTCCATTGACTCAAGATGGACCCGCCGGTAATCTCATTTGCGGCGGTACAGACAAGGGGCATGAGGTTCGGGCTGTGTATAGATTTGGTTGGTTGGTAATGATCGCTCTGATCGCGGTGTTGTGGGGCTGCTCCGACCGAACTGCTCCCGAGCCCGAACCGGTCGCCATCAGCCTCCAGGTAGCGGTCTCCGAGGCCGCATTGCCGCTGGTCAGCGCCCTGGCGGGGGAGGCCCGCAAAGGGGAGCCGTCCCTGGAGCTTAATCTCCTGCCGCCATCCCATTCCGGCGGAGCGCTGGCGGCGGTCCGCACCGGGGACGCCGACCTGGCCATCCTGACCCGGGTACCTCGGGATGAAGAGATGCGCGGCGATCTGGTTTATATGCAAATGGTCCGAGACGGCCTGGTGTTCGCCACTCATCCGGGTACCGGCGTCGCCAACCTGAGCAGCGACGCCATTCGGGCGATCTATTCGGGCGAGGTGACGAACTGGAGCCAGCTGGGAGGCAGGAACCATAGAATCGTGGTGCTGGACCGCCCGGAACATTCCTCCCCGAAAATCACCCTCAGGAATACGGTGTTCGGTTCGGATCTGACCATCACGGAAAACGCATCCGAACTGGAGCGGCCCGGCATGATGGATATCAGTCTGACGAACATCCCCGGCGCCATCGGTTACACATCTCTCGGCGGGATCATCTCGGAGGACCTGCAGCTCAATATCCTGAGCCTGGACGGCATCCGCCCGACGGTCCCCAATGTGGAGCAGGGCATCTATCCGCTGTATCGGTCGATCGGGCTGGTGATCCCGGCTGTGCCGGACCGTAAGACGATGCTGTTCGTCGACTCGGTGTATCACCCCGATCGTGAACAATTCCTGACCAGCGTCGGTTACTCAGCCGTGATGATTGACCTGACCATCGGCATACTCCCGGAGATCAACCCGGTGCAGCAGGCCGAGCGCTACCACCCGCTTGAGGTTTACCTCTCCGAGGCCGTCGGGCACAAGATCGCCGTCCGGATCGTCCAGCTGCCGTCCTATGCAAAACTCCTTGACGAATATCTCGGGGGCAGGATCGATGCGGCGTTTTTCGGAAGCTATACCTATGCCGTGGCCCACGCCAACGAAGAATTGCAGTTGGTGGCGCGACCCGAGAGAGGTGGAGTTTCGACCTACAAGGGCCTGATCCTGGCCCGTCGGGACAGCGGCATCAAGTCTCTGGAGGACCTCAAGGGCAAACGCTTCAGCATGATCGCCGACACTACCGCAGCCGACCTGTTCGTGAGAGCCTGGTTTTTCAGGCAGGGTGTACCTGACCCGGCGCCATACCTGGGGAAGTTGCAGGATGCCGGGAGCCACGAATCGTCGATCGAAATGATCCTGTCGGGAGAAGTCGACGCCGGTGCGGCCAAGGACCTGGTGTTCCGGCGCATGGCCGACCTGGACCCCGCCATCGAAAGGGAACTGGTGATCCTGGCCGAATCGGAACCGGTCCCGGAGAACGCGCTGGCGATCCGGCGCGTCATCCATCTCGCGTGCGTCAGGTGCCACCAGGATCAATCCGGGGATCGTCCCAGGTCGGCAAACCTCCGTGGCCGGCTGGCGGGCGCCCTGCGTAAACTTGATAGCCATCCCGATGGACCTGCAGTTCTGAAGGCGGTCGGGGCGGACCGGTTCATCGTTACCGTCGACGAGGATTATGCGAACCTGTACCGCATGGTGGATGAGCTGGGCATCGATCTCAAGAGACGCAAGTGAAGGGAATGGGCCGCACACCCTGGTATTTCAGGATTCGGTTCAGGATCCTGCTGCCATCCATCACCCTGTTCGTGCTGTTCGCCGCCGTGTCGATTTACGGATCGACACGGCAGCTCACGCGGCTGGCGGATCGCAACGCCGGCGAGGAACTGCAGCGCGTCGGAGATCTGTTCGTCAGGCTGGTCGGCGAAATGGAGCACAGGGTCTCGCTTCATGCCCGGTTCGTGGCCGACATGATGTCGCTGACGGCGGAAGTGCCCGAAACCCACACCGGCAGGTCGATTCTGATTAACATCCTGGAGTACAGCCGGCAGGACCAACTCACCACGAGCGTCTACACCGCCGACCAGCCCGTAGCGGAGCCGTTTGGTACGCTGGTGAGGAAGGGCCTGCTGGGAATAAGAGCTTCCGCCCTGGCCGGTGCGGCGGCTGGAGAACCGGCCAGGGCGAGGATCGCAGCCGCATCCCCTCTGATACGTGATGGTGCGATCCGGGAAGTAGTGGTCAGCTGGATCGAGTTGGACAGACGTGTCCTGGAGGATTTCAGCAGCAAGGCCGGGCAGAACCTGAGCATCTTCTACGATGGACAGGTCGTCGCTTCGACCCTGCCCTCCATGGTCTGTATCGAGCAGATCGGTGAATTCCTGACTGAAGAGATCCAGCAGGAGATCCTGGGGCAAGGCAGGCCCTGGATTCAGGACACGGATTGTGTCGGCGAGCCCTGGCGGATGTCGTTCCTGCCCCTCGAGGTCGGGTTCCGGAAATCCGCCATCGGGGTGGTTTCGTTCTCGCTGCAGGAGTTGGTTCAGGCCCGGGCCCGGGCGGTGCGCAACACCGGCCTCGCAGCAGTTGCGCTGCTGGTGCTGGCTATCTGGGGGTACACCGTGATCGTGCGGCGCATCACCTGGCCGATCCGCACTCTCTCCGGGGCGGCTCGCGCCCTGGATGAGGACGGCATCGGCCACGAGGTCCGCATCGCCTCCCGCAGCGAGGTCGGTGAGCTGGCGGCGAACTACAACGCAATGATCCGGCGGCTCAGGGAAAGCAAGGCCGAACTGGAGGAGTTGCACCGCAAGGAGATGGAACGGGCCGATCGGCTTGCCACCTTGGGGGAACTCGCCGGCGGAATCGCCCACGAGGTCCGCAACCCCCTGGCAGGGATCAGCGGGGCGATGCAGTGCTTCGAATCGGATATCCCCAGGGAGGGCGACAAACGGGAAATGTACCAGGAGGTACTGAATCAGATCGACCGCATGGAAAACCTGACCCGGGACCTCCTGGACTACTCCAGGCCCAGGGCGCCGGAGCTGAGTTCCTCCGACCTCAGCGCCCTGCTGGACCGGGCCTGCCTCCTGCTGACGTTCGGCATGAAAGATGACGACATCCGGATCGAAAAAGCCTATGACCCGGATTTGCCGGCAGCTCTGGTGGACCCGGAAAAGATCCAGCAGGTGTTTCTTAATATTCTGCTGAACTGTATGCAGGCCATGCCCGGCGGGGGCGTTATCCGGGTAGGCACTTCCGCCGTCGTCGACGGTCAGGCCGCCTCGGTGCAGGTGACCATCACCGACCAGGGGCCGGGTATGGATGCCGACACATTGGCCAACGCCCTGCGGCCGTTTTTTACCACCAAGCATACCGGCACCGGCTTGGGGCTATCCATCGCCCGGCAGATTGTGGAGAGCCATGGCGGAAGCCTGCGCATCGAGAGCAAACCGGGGCAGGGCAGTACGTTCAGCATTCGTTTGCCGCTGCGCACGGATCCGGGCGGTGCTTCCTGATGCTCCGCAGCTTTCCGCCGGCGCTTTACACGGCCCTGATCCTGGTAGCCGTCCTTGTTTCCGCGCCTGCGCAGGCGGGACAGGATCGTTTCTGGCCCACGAAGGAACGGTGGCGGAAGGCGTTTCGCACGGCGGCCCGCGACCCGGTTACATGGGCGCCGGCGGCAGGCGCCGCCTTGATCGGATTGGGCGGGTGGGACTCGGACATTTCGGACTGGGCCATCCGGGAGAACCCAGTTTTCGGCTCGAACCAGAATGCCATCGAGTGGAGTGACGACCTCCGGACCGCCGCCCATCTGGCCCAGCTGGCTACCCTGTTCGTCGTGGCTGAACCGGAGCATCCCTGGCGGAGTCGCGGCCGCCGGTTCGTTGTACAGCATGCCGCCGCCTACGTAACCACAACCCTGACCTCCGGGCTGAAGGCTGCCACGGATCGTGAACGCCCGGACAGGTCCGACCGGGAAAGTTTCCCCTCGGGTCACAGTTCGCGATCGTTCTCCTACGCCGCCTCGGGCCGACGGAATTTACGTGATTCCGGCCTGCCCCGAGGTGTCAGAGAGGGGCTCGGCATCGGCCTGACGTCCCTTGCAGCCGGCACCGCCTGGGCTCGGGTGGAGGCGGGCAAGCACAATCCCACCGATGTTCTGGTTGGAGCAGCCCTGGGAAACTTCGTATCTGTGCTGATCAATGACGCCTTTCTGGCCACGAAGCCGGATATCATGGTCGGGCTGTACCTCGGTGGTGGCGAGTCCGGCATCACGCTGGTGGCAAGGTGGTGAGATGGTTCTGATCCGATGGGCGGTAGTCGTCGCAACGATGACCTTTTTATCCCTGGCTGCTCTATCGATTGCCATCCGGCCGGGCGACAAACCGATCTGGTTATCCATCCTGGCGTCCGGCGTCCTGTCGTGGCTGCTCTATGTCATCCTCACGCGGAAGGCCAGACGGCGCATTGAGATTCTCGCCGAACCGTTTCCCGGTGAGTGGGAGGCCGTTCTACAGCGAGATGTGGTGTTTTTTCGCGTCCTGGATGACGGGGAGAAGGGACGGTTCCGGAGGGACCTGAAGCTGTTCCTTGGGGAAAAGCGGGTCACCGGGATCGGGATGGAACTGGATACAACCACCAGGGTCCTGGCGGCGGCCAGTGCGGTCATCCCGATTTTCGGATTTCCAGACTGGGAATGGGACCAGATCGAAGAGATATTGATCTACCCGTCCCGGTTCAGCCAGGATTTCCAGTTCGGTGAGATCCGTGATCACCATACCCTCGGGATGGTGGGTACAGGTGCCATGAACCGTCTGATGATCCTGTCCAAACCGGACCTGATCCAGGGCTTTCGAAACCCGGGGGACAAGAAAAACGTAGGCCTCCACGAGTTCGCCCACCTGGTTGACAAGTCCGACGGCGCTATCGACGGCCTGCCGGAGGTCGGATTGGACAAGCAGGCGATCGGTCCCTGGGTCGACCTGGTGCGCAGGAAGATGGAGGAGATCCGGCAGGGCGATTCGGACATCGACCCGTACGCCCTGACCAACGAAGCCGAGTTCTTTTCCGTAGCCACCGAGTACTTTTTCGAGCGGCCCGGGGTGATGGAGAACAAGCACCCGGAGCTGTTCGCCATGCTGCAAAAGGTATTCCGTCAGGATCTGCGCTCGAAGGCGGCCGCCATGGTGCAGCTGATCAGGGGCGGCCGCCGGAGGTTCGGACGGAACTCGCCCTGCCCCTGCGGCAGTGGCGCAAAATACAAGAAATGCTGCCTCAAAAAAGGTCGCGCATCATGAGTCCGGACTCCGTCCTGGACAGGATTCGGGTCCTGCTGGACCACCATGGTGCTCCCTACAGGGAAGCCCGACACGGCCCGACCCGCACATCACAGGAAGCGGCCGATGCCCGGGGGGAGTCGATCCGGATCGGCGGCAAGGCGATCGTGGCAAAGGTCGACAAGAAATTTCGCCTGTTCGTCCTGTCCGCCGCGCTGGAGCTGAACTCCCGTGCGATCTGCCGTCATCTGGGAGCCCAGCGATTCCGGTTTGCCGACCGGGATGAGCTATCCGATCTAACCGGTCTGGTTCCCGGTTGCGTTCCGCCGTTCGGACGTCCGATCCAGGACCTGGACCTGTATGTGGACCTTTCGATTCTCGAGAACGACCGGATCGCGTTCAACGCCGGGTCCCTCACCGATTCCATGATCATGAATCGGGAGGATTACATCCGGATCGCCGGGCCATTGGACGTTTTCAGGTTCTCCCGCTGAAAAGGAATGGAACATATCGGCTGCTGCTTCGTAGTTACTATCGGAGGTGAGCGATGAAGCATTTCCTGCATTCTTTCCTGGGGACGGTCTGCGCCGTCATCGTATTGCTGATGCTCGCCTTCGGCATCGGAAGCTGCGCCGTCGGCAAGAAGCCGAAGATCCATGACGACTCCTGGCTGATTGTGGAGATGAACGGCGACCTGCTGGAGTATCACCCTCCCGGCGGGATCATGAGCGAAATCACCGGGGGTGATGTGGAAACCCTGACCCGGATCCTGGGAAACCTGGAGAAAGCGGCCGTGGACGACCGCATCGCGGGAGTGATCTTCAAGGTTTCGTATCAGAGCGCCGCCGGGTTCGCCACGATCGGGGAGCTCCGGGACGCCATCGGGCGTGTGCGGGCATCAGGCAAAAAGGTCTACGGCTGGGCCGAATCGTTCAGCGTCAAAGAATATCCGCTCCTGGCCGCCTGTGACGCGATTTATGCTCCTCCTGCCGCCTACATCGAGTTCAGGGGAGTCAGCATGCAGATGATGCATGTCAAGAACGCCCTGGACAAACTGGGCATCAGGCCGAACGTCCATAAAATCAAGGACTACAAGTCGGCCGCCGAACTGGTGACCGAGGCCTACAGCTCCGAGCCGGCCAAGGAGAACCGGCGGTGGCTCATGAACGACATCCTGGATGAGTTCCACTACGTCCTGCAGAACGATCGGGGACTGGACCGGACAAAAGTCGAGGAGCTGATGCAACATGCCCTGTTCACCGGCCAGGAGGCGCTGGACGCCGGCCTGGTGGACGGCCTCAAATACTGGGATGAGCTTGAAGCCGAACTGAAGCAGGCCGACGAGGACGAGCTCACAACCCTGTCCCAGAGCACGTATGCGGAGATCGAGCCGGGCAAGCTCGGCCTCAACGGCGACCGCAAGATCGCCGTGATCCACGCCCAGGGCACGATCATCGGGCGGAAGAACGGCGTCAACCCGATGCTCGGGATCACCATGGGACACGAGTCGATCATCGCCGAGTTCCGCAGGGCAAGACTGGACGAGGACGTGGCCGCCATCGTCTTCCGGGTGGACAGCGGCGGCGGCGACGCACTGGGCAGCGACCTAATGGGTCACGAGGTTGGAGTGACCGCAGGCGTCAAGCCGGTGGTGGTGTCCATGGTGGATGTGGCGGCCTCCGGTGGTTACCACATCGCGTACCGTTCCAGCCATATCCTGGCCGACCCCATGTCCATTGCAGGTTCCATCGGCTCCATCAACGGCAAGTTCAACATGAAGGGGCTTTACGACAAGCTGGGGATTACGTATGACACCCTGGAGTTCGGACCGATGGCCTCCCTGGATTCGGACCTTCGAGACTACACACCGGAGGAGAAGGCCCGTGTGGAAGAAGATCATTGGGCAGGTTTCAACGCCTGGCTCCAGGATGTTGCGGACCATCGCGACATGACGTTCGAGCAAGCCGAAAAGCTGGCCCACGGCAGGGTGTTTACCGGCCGGCAGGCCCTCGAGAACGGCCTGATCGACGGATTGGGCGACATGGCCCGGGCGATCGAAGTCGCAAAAGAGATGGCAGAGATTCCTGCGGACGAAATGGTGACCGTGGAGCATTTCCCCAAAAAATCCGGTCCTCTGCAAGCGATTCTGGGAGGAGACGATGCCGCCTCCGCTGCGGTCAACTGGCTGATTTACCGCTCGGCGCGGGACAAGGCGGCTGAGACCATGGCGATCCTGGCGGCGAGAAAAGATCTGCTGGTGGATTAGGCCAGCGCGCATTTTTCCTTTATGCTGAGTGCGGATTTCGAGAAAAGAACGGTCATTCCGTGCTTTTCATCGTATCAGTCCATCTGTGGCCTGTTTTTGCCCGGTCGTTTCGAGCCGGTGAGGGGACATTGGAATGTTGAACATTCGTCGGATCGCTGTATTCGCCGCCCTGCTGATGTCAACGCTTATGCTGCCGGCCCTCGGGGCGATTCCGGGCGGGGAGGTGCGCTTGAGCGTGCTGCCCGGTCCGGCGGGGAACGTTCTCAGCCTGGACGGGGTTCCGTTTCACCGCACCGCCAACGCCGTCGCCGGGGAGCGTTTGATCGTGGTTCCGGGGACCGGCACGCGCCTGGTCCTGTGGAACGAATCCGGCGCTGTGGGAGCCGGCGGCCCTTATTATTCCATCGGCCGTGGCGGCGAGGCTATGGGCCGGGCGGTACGGACGTCCTACACCCTCAGGATACGCCACGGTGATTTCGATCCTTCGAGCAACATCCCTGCAGTGCAAGGATTCCTGGCATCCCGTGGTTCGGATAATCTATACATCGTCCAGTTCGAAACCCAGGCTCTCGAGGAGTATCGCGACGCCATCCGCTTTATGGGTGGCCGGCTCAAGGCCTTCCTTGCGAACCATGCCCACGTGGTGCGCATGAGCCCTGAGGTTCGGGACCAGGTCGAGGCACTGCCGTTCGTGCGCTGGGTCGGCCCTTACCACCCGGCCTATCGCCTGGAAGAGGTCCTCAGGGACAACCGGGCCAACGCTAACGAACCGTTCCCGCAGCAGCGCTACAACATTTTGGTGTTCGAGGAAGGGGAATCGGGCCTGGACGGTGTGCTGCAGCGGCTGGAGTCCCTGGGAGACGGAGTGCAACCGTATCCCGGCGGCAAGTATCTGGCGACTGCCGTGCTGACTCCCGCCCAACTTTACGATGTCGCCCGCTGGGACGAAGTCCAGTTTATCGACCGCTGGTCCCCGATGGAAAAGGACATGGATATCGTCCGGGAGATCGGCGGGGCCGACTACCTGGAAACGGTGGCCGGCTATACAGGCGCCGGGGTCCGGGCGGAGATCTTCGACGCCGGGTTCAATCTGGCCCACCCGGACTTCCAGTCCCGTCCGCTCATCGAACACGGCGGCGCCGTCGGTAACGACTCCCACGGTACCGCCACAGCCGGAGTCAACTTCGGCGACGGCAGCGGTGACGCCAGGGCCCGGGGCATCATGCCCGACGGCCAGGGCATCGTGGCCGACTACAACAATGTCGGATTGAACGGCGCTACGCGGTACAATCACACCGGTGAACTGCTGCAGGATCCGTACTATGCGGTCTTCCAGACCTCCAGCGTCGGCGACGGCCGGACCTTCAATTACACCACGATCTCGGCGGACCACGACACCCTGCTGTTCGACTGGGATCTATTGCACTGCCAGTCCCAAAGCAACGCCGGCAACCAGGACTCCAGGCCCCAGGCCTGGTCCAAGAACGTTTTGTCCGGCGGAGCTTTCAACCATTACGACACCTTGGACCGCAGCGACGACTGCTGGTGCAACACCGGCAGTATCGGCCCGGCGTCGGACGGCCGCATCAAGCCGGATCTGAGTTTTTTCTACGACGACACCTACACGACCTATTCGACAGGCGCCGGCTATGGCGAGTTCGGCGGAACCAGCGGGGCTACGCCGTCGATCTGCGGCTACGCCGGCCTGTTCTTCGAGATGTGGTCCGACGGCATCTTCGGCAACGAAGTCGACCCTCTGGGAACCGTGTTCGAGAACCGGCCCCACATGACCACCGCCAAGGCTTTCATGATCAACACCGCCGACCAGCACCCGTTCACCGGCCAGACCCACGACCTGACCCGGGTGCACCAGGGTTGGGGTGTGCCGGACATCGAGAACCTGTACGACATGAGGGACAACATCTCCTTTATTGACGAAACGGTCCTGCTGGCGAACATGGAGACCGTCGAGTACAACGCCCTGGTTTCCGCCGGAGAACCGGCCATGAGAGTCACATTGACATTCGCCGATCCGGCGGGGAATCCGGCGTCGTCCCAGCACAGGATCAACGATCTGACCCTGAAAGTGACTTCCCCGTCGGATGTGATCTACTGGGGCAACAACGGTTTACTGGACGGCAACTGGTCCGTTCCGGGAGGAGCGGCCAACACCATCGATACGGTGGAAAACGTGTTCGTGGAAAACCCGGAAGCGGGTCTCTGGATCATTGAGATCACCGCCAGTGAGGTCAACCAGGACAGCCATGTGGAAACACCGGAGCTGGACGCCGACTTCGCATTGGTCGTTTCCGGCGCGTTCATGACCCAGTGCACCTCCGAAGGCCGCATAGCCCTCAACGGTGCGCAATATTCCTGCGAAGACGAAGCCCGTATCCGGGTGGTTGATTGCGATCTGAACACGGACGACAACACCATCCAAACCGTGACCGTTACCATCGCCTCCGATTCGGAAGCGTCCGGCGAATCCGTCCTGCTCACCGAAACCGGGCCGGCCAGCGCGACGTTCCAGAACATCGTTGCGCTCAGCGAAACGGATGGCCCCGGTGTATTGCTCATTGCGGAAGGGGATACGGTCAGCGCGACTTATATCGACGCCGATGACGGCATGGGAGGCACCGGCCTCACGCGTGTAGATACCGCAGCCGTAGACTGTACCGCTCCGGTGATTTCCGGCGTGCAGGCAACCGGCGTTGAAGCGCGGAGCGCCGTCATCGAGTTCAATACCGACGAGCAGGCCGAGGGAGCGGTTCGTTACGGACTGTCTTGCGCCGTGCTGGACCAGTCAAAGACCAGAGCCGGCCTGACCCCGGCCCATGCCATCACACTAACCGGCCTTGTGGACAATACGGCTTATTTCTATGCCGTGGACGCGGCCGACGCCGTGGGGAACAGCTCCAGCGATGACAACGGCGGGATATGCTACACGTTCAGCACTCCGGAGATCCCCGACTTCTTCACAGAACTGTTCACAGGCGACAACGACACCGATTTCACTCGACTGCAGTTTACGCCCAACGGTTCCCCGGATTTCTACGAGGGCTGTTCCGGCACGATTACCGCCTTCCCCACCGATCCGGCGGGAGGAACGGTGTTGAGCCTGAGCGATGATTCCTTCGCCACCGTCACCCTGACAGGCGGCAATACCGTTTCCCTGTACGGCGTGTCCTACAGTTCCCTGTACGTCGGCAGCAACGGCTATATCACATTCAATTCGGGAGCCAGCGACTACACGGAGAGCCTGGCGGAACATTTCGACCAGCCCAGGATCTCGGCGCTGTACGACGACCTCAACCCGGCATCCGCCGGTACGGTCAGCTGGAAGGAACTGCCGGACCGGGTGGCAGTGACCTACG
>CALZKF010000086.1 GCA_945787955.1 uncultured Acidobacteriota bacterium
GAGGCACTGGTCGCCTGGCTGGTGGACGGCGGACCGGACATCGCTCCGCCACCGCCGGGACCGGACGCTGTCCGGGCGGTGAAGGTGGCGGTCTCCGGCTAAGATAATGGGGACATTCCGCTTTTATTGCAAAAAGCGGAATGTCCCTATTTAAGAGGACGATGCAATGAAGAAGATATTGGCCCTGATGTTCCTCGTGATGTTGACCGGATGCGGGAGTGACGCACCGGCTCCCGATTCCGGCGATGCCCGGCTGATGCCGATCCCCGGCGGCCAGCAGCCCCCTGCCTCCACCGGGCTCCAGCCTCCGCCTCCCGGTTCCGGCACCGGCGCTTCCGGCATGATCTGGGATATCCCCGGCGAGTGGACCGAGGAACAACCGTCCTCCAGCGTGCGCCGGGCCCAGTACAACATTCCCGGCACCGGCGGCGACGCCGAGTGCGTGGTGTTTTACTTCGGCCCCGGACAGGGCGGCGATCCGCTGTCCAACGCCCAGCGCTGGGCCGGCCAGTTCAGCCAGCCTGACGGCAGCAACACCCTGGAAGCGATGAAGACCGAACCGCGCAGTTTCGCCGGCTACAAGGTGCTGTGGGTGGAGGTCACCGGCACCTACAAGAACGTCATGGTCAGCGCCGACGAGTTCCCCGACTCCCAACTGCTGGGCGCCATCGTGCAGGGGCCCGACTCCAACTGGTTCTTCAAGGTCACCGGTCCCCGGTCCACCGTGGAGGAGAACCGCGGGCTGTTCGAGGGCATGCTGTCCTCTCTGCGGGTTGCAATCTGACCTTTCGGTTTCCGTGACACAACCGTTGCAGCGGGGATACGGCAACCGGATCCCTCCCAACCGGTTGATTGCCGGTCCCCCAGCGGGATAGATTCCGCTCCACAGCCAGGTCCCCGCCTGTGATTGTGGAGATACCGATGGGTCAACCGGCACTGGACGGTCTTTTGAACCGGCGTTTCCTGCTCCTGGAACTCCTGGGCCGTGGCGGGATGGGCCAGGTCTACCGCGCCTTCGACCGGCTCCACGAAAAGATCGTCGCCATCAAGATCCCGCGGCAGGACATGGCCGGTATCGCAGGCGGGCCCCGGTCCGGACCGTCCCACCCGTTGTCCCGGGAGTTCCGGTCGTGGGCCGCCATACACCATCCCAACGTCGTGCGGGTCCGGGAGCTGGGCACGGTGACCGAGGGGCCGTTCCCCAGGGGCACGCCGTTCCTCGCCCTTGAAAACTTCGACTCCCTGCCGGTGCACCTGGCCGCCGCGCCGGGCCGTATCCCGTACCAGGACCTGCGGTCGGTCGCGGCGCAGGTCCTCCACGGGCTCTCCCATATCCACGGCCTCGGGCTGGTGCACCGGGACATGAAACCGGGGAACATCCTCCTGGGCCGTTCCCTGCGAGGCGCCGGGCGGGTAAAAATCACCGACTTCGGCCTGGCCATCGTCGCCGGGCAGTCGGAGGAGCCGGGGACCATCACAGGCTCGTTCCCGTACGTGGCGCCGGAAGGGATCCACGGCCAGGCTCTCGATCTGCGGGCCGACCTGTACAGCCTGGGAATCCTGCTGTACTACCTGGCCGCCGGCGCCCTGCCCTGCCCCGACATGGAGCCGGGGGCGATCCTGCTGTGGCACCTGAACGGCGAGCCGCCGGACCCGGGTGCGATCCGGCCGGATCTGCCGGTGCGGTTCCGTTCCCTGGTGCGCCGGCTCACCGCCCGGGATCGTGAAGAACGTCCTACCGACGCCGGCGAAGCGTTGTTTCTCCTGGGCCACGGCAACCGCAGCCGGGTGTTGCCGTTCCCGGAGCCTGCGCCGCCGGTGCCGGCCGCTTCACCCCGTCTCGCCCTGGACCGGACCCGGCTGGGACGGTTCCAGGTCGTTCGCCCCAGCGCCGGCCACCGGGACTGGATCGCGGAACTGTTGACCCTGTCCGGCATCCACGGGGTGGCCTGCCACAAGATCGCCTGCGGACGGTCCGGCGGTCCGGTCGCCCTGGGAAGATTGTTGCTGGACCTGTTGCTGTCCTGCACCGGGGCTCGGATCGGCCGCCGGGGAAAGGAACTGCAGGAGACCGGTCTGCCTCTCCGGCTCCTGGGTCGTGTTCCGATCTGGGATGGGCGCCGCAAGGCTGCAAGGAAGTTCTATGGCCGTCACCCGCGGGCCCGTTTCGACCCGGCTGCCATCACCCGGCTGGTGCTGGCGTTCTGCGGGCGGGCCCCGCTGGCGCTGGTGTTCACACCGGCGGCGACCCGGGACAGCCTGGTGGCCGACGTGGTCGGTCGCCTGCAGCAGGCGGGAAGATCGGGGCG
Organism: uncultured Acidobacteriota bacterium; assembly: GCA_945787955.1. GTDB lineage: Bacteria > Acidobacteriota > Polarisedimenticolia > Polarisedimenticolales > Polarisedimenticolaceae > Polarisedimenticola. The sequence continues at coordinate 2,310 of CALZKF010000086.1, forward strand.
GTGCGGGAAAGGACTGCTGCTGGTGTTGCCGCAGACGACCCGGGGCTCGCGGCGGTCAGTACAGAAACTCCCGGATGTCGTAGCGGGTGACGATCGGGCCGGGCGCCGCCTGGCGGATCCTGTCCTGTAGGACCGTGAACTCCCGGTCGATCTCCTCGTCGGTGAACGGCTCGATGCCGGAGTCGCTCGCCTCCGTTTGGTAAGCGCCGGCGGCATCAGGCTGGAACGGGGAGAGGTACACGATGTCCCCCTTTTGCAGCGGCAGTCGTTCCGCCAGGGCGACGGTGGTCTCACGGTGGGCGGCGGCGAATTGCCGACCGCCGGCGCCGACCATGAATATGAGCGCCACCTTCAGGCCGGCTTCCTTCAGTGTGGAGACGAAGCCGAACGACTCCTCAGCCGAACCGGGCTTGTTCAGCCAGGCCAGCAGGGCGTCGGAGCCGGTTTCCAGTCCGACATGGACCCGTTCAAGGCCCAGCTCCCGGAGCTCGGACCATTCCGCAGCCGTGCGGCGCTCGCCTGAGAATACGTCCACAAAGCCGTGGACCGGCAACCCGGGGAACAGTTCCGCCGCCGTTTCCATGATCGGGAACAGCCGGTCCCGGGACAGGACCAGGGCGTTGCCGTCGGCCAGGAAAATGCTGCGGCGCAGCTTCAGCCCTTCGCCCAGGAACTGTTTGACGCCGGCGCAGTGATCTTCGAACTCATCGATGGTGCGGCAGGAAAATTCCCGATCCTGGTAGAAGCTGCAGAAGGTGCAGCGGTTCCAGGTGCAGCCGAAGGTCGCCTGCAGCACCACCGCCAGGTACTGGTCCGGGGGCAGGATCGACACCGGACGGTAGACCTTGTTGAAGCGGTGCTTTTCATCCAGGAGTCGTTCCGGAGTCCAGGCCAGGATGCGCTGCAGGCGGTGGTGGTCGTCCTTGCTGGATGTCGGGATAGATGCCGATGCGATCTGCTCCAGTAACAGACGGTAACTTTCAGCCGCATCTTCCTCGGGGAGGACGGCCCGAACCCGCCTGCCGCCGAGCCGCTGACGGGTGTGGATCCGACTGGCCAGGGAACGCTTGTAGATGCGGTCGTCCCGGTACCAGGAGACCGGCCGGCCCTCCAGATCGAAGCTGAACACCGTTTCCTGATCCGGACTCAGGACGGTGATGTTCTTTCTGGCGGATAGGGTCCAGTCGGGTTGGGGACATTCCGCTTTTTCGTACACCACGTTGTTCCGCCCTTCTACGGGCATGGTAACAGAGCGCCGAAACGAAAAAGCGGAATGTCCCCGTTTTACGAGCAGCCGCTGGTGGTGCCGCAGTTGATGCAGAGATAACAGGCGCCGTTCCTCACCATGATGGTGCCGCACTCGGAGCAGGGCGGCGCATCGGCCTGGCTGATGAACACGCTGCGTTCCCTGGCCTTGAGGACCTCGTCCATGGAACTGTCGGCGGAAGGGGGCGGCGCATCGCTGACACCCGGATCGAAGTCGTCGCTCACCCCGCCGTTCTGCATCGACATCGGCCGCTCGTCTTCGTCCAGGAACTCCAGCGCCATCCAGCGGAAGACGTAATCGATGATCGAGTTCGCCCTGGGGATTTCGGAGTTGCCGGTGAAGCCGGCCGGCTCGAACCTCACGTGGGAGAACTTGTCCACCAGGAACCGCAGTTCCACCCCGTGCTGCAACGCGAAGGAGATCGCCGTGGCGAAGGCGTCGGCGAAACCGGCCAGGGTCGACCCGGCCTTGCCCAGGGTGATGAAGATCTCACCCGGTTTGCCGTCTTCGTACAGCCCGACGGTGATGTAGCCCTCGTGGCCGGCCACCGAGAACTTGTGGGTCACCGAGGTCCGGGTATCGTTCAGCTTCCGCCGCAGCAGCAGCCTGGCCGCCTCGCCGGCCGGCAACACCTGGTCGGTGGTGCTGGTGCCGGTGGACATCGGCTGGGTCCGCTTGCAACCGTCCCGGTAGACGGCGATCGATTTCAAACCGACCTTCCAGGCCTCGAGGTAGGCGTTTTCGATCTCCTCTGCGGTGATCTCGCCCGGCATGTTCACCGTCTTGGAGATCGCTCCGGACAGGAACGGCTGCACAGCCGCCATCATCCGGATATGGCCCATGTGGTGGATCGAACGGGTGCCGTTCATCGGTTTGAATGCGCAATCGAACACCGGCAGGTGCTCCGGCCTGATATCCGGCGAGCCCTCGATGGTGTCGTTCTCGTTGATGAAATCCAGAATGCTCTGGATCTGTGTGTGGTCGTATCCGAGCTTCTTGAGAGCCAGGGGTACGGTGTTGTTCACGATCTTGAACACGCCGCCGCCTACCAGCTTTTTGTACTTCACCAGCGCCAGGTCCGGCTCGATACCGGTGGTGTCGCAATCCATCATGAATGCGATGGTTCCGGTAGGCGCCAGGACGGTGGCCTGGGCGTTGCGGTAACCGTGCTCGGTACCGAGCTCGATGGCGTCGGTCCAGGACATCCGCGCAGCCTTCAGGAGCTGTTCCGGAATCGATTCCTCGTTGTTGTTCAGGATGTGGGACTGGTGCTTGCGCATGACGTTCAGGAACGGCTCGCGGTTGGCGGCGTAGCCCTCGAAAGCGCCTGTCCGGGCGGCGATCCGGGCGGATGTGGCGTACGCCTCGCCGCACATCAGGGCGGTCACGGCGGCAGCGTAGGCCCGCCCCGCATCGGAATCGTACGCCAGGCCCCTGGCCATGAGCAGGGCGCCCAGGTTGGCGAACCCCAGGCCCAGCGGGCGGAACTTGTGGGAGTTGGCCTTGATCTCTTTAGTCGGGTAGGAGGCGTTGTCCACCCAGATCTCCATGGCGGAGATGGTGACGTCGATGGCGTGACGGAACCGGTCGGTGTCGAACTCACCATCCCTGGTCCGGAACCGCATCAGGTTCAGCGACGCCAAATTGCACGCCGAATTGTCCAGGAACATGTACTCGGAACACGGATTGGAGGCGTTGATGCGGTCGGTCTCGGGGCAGGTGTGCCAGTTGTTGATGGTGGTATCGAACTGGATGCCGGGATCGCCGCAGATCCAGGCGGCGTCGGCCATCTTCCGCATCAGGTCCTTGGCCCGGAACGATTCTACCGGCTTGCCGGTGGTCACCGCCGTCGTCTGCCATGTGCCGTCGTTGAGCACCGCGCTCATGAAGTCGTCGGTCACCCGCACCGAGTGGTTGGCGTTCTGGAAGAACACCGAATCATAGGCGCCGCCGGGGACGTTGAACTCACCGGAGTAACCGGCGTCGATGAGGGTACAGGCCTTCTTTTCCTCCTGGGCCTTGCAGCCGATGAACTCATCCACGTCCGGGTGCTCGATGTTCAGGATGACCATCTTGGCCGCCCGCCGCGTCTTGCCTCCGGATTTGATGACACCGGCGAAAGAGTCGTAACCCTTCATGAAGGAGACCGGGCCGGATGCAGTGCCGCCGCCGGCCAGCGGCTCCCGGGCGCTGCGGATCGGGGAGAGGTTGGAGCCGGTGCCCGACCCGAACTTGAACAGCATGCCTTCGGTCTTGGCCAGTTCCAGGATCGACGGCATGGTGTCATCCACCGCATTGATGAAGCAGGCCGAAACCTGGGGATGTTCTTCCACGCCGCAGTTGAACCAGACCGGCGAGTTGAACGAGACCATCTGGTTCACCAGCAGATAGGTCAGCTCGTCCTCGAACCGGACCGCATCCTCTTCGCCGGCAAAGTAGTTCCCTTCCCGGCCCCATCGACCGGCCGTGTTGACCACCCGGTCGATGAGCTGGCGGGCGCTGTTCTCCCGCTCCGGGCTGCCTATCGGGCCTCTGAAGTATTTCTGGGCCACGACGTTGGTGGCCAGTTGGGACCAGAACGCCGGAACCTCGACGTTGCGCTGCTCGAATGCAACCTCGCCCTTCTCGTTGCTGATAACCGCGTCCCGGAGTTCCCACTCGATTTCTTCGTAAGGGTGTACGCCCGATTTAGTGAAGATCCTCTCAAACCGGAGCCCTGTTTTCGGATCCGCATGTTTCCCGGCCGCCGCCTGCTCCTTACCGGTGATTTCCCCGACACCGGTCCCCTTCGCAGTCTCCCTCTCAGATCCGAGCATGCACCTGACTCCTATTATTTAACTATTTATAACTTCACCTGAGCCGTTTTCCACAACGTGCAAAATGCTTCGAAGAAATATCAGGATCGGCCCTCCCGTGTCAAGGGAGAATGTAGATCATTCCACTAAATGTAGTTGCTGAGAAGAGTTGTAACTACTAGATGTAGTATACCAACCAGGCGGGCAAAAATCGATGGAAACAGCTTCCGATTCAACGGGTTACGGAGCTGACCGCTAACTTTCGTTTTATATTCGTTTGTTAATTTAAGATATTATAGCTTCTAGTTGTAGCCCCTACCGTTCCTTCCAATTCCGGCAGAATTCAAGCCAGTCGGCAGGCGGTTCGATGAAATGCACACCCATCCCGCAATCCATGATGTGGGCCAGGTGAGGAGACACCTGTTTGGCCCAGATCACCTTGGCCCGGAGGTTGAAGCTCTCTTCCGGAAATTCCACCTGGACCTGGATCTTATCCCCCGGAGGGAGGACGTTGTTGGTTCTGATGAACAGGCCGGTTTCGGATATATCCTTGGTATACCCTGTTTTTTCCGGCAAGTCGGTTCCGAACCGGATCATCAGCCTTCTTTTTGTCCTCTCGGCGATCCGGTTCCTGTCATAATCGGCTTGTCCTGCCACGACCGCTCCCTTCCGATGCCTTACGGCCTCCTTCGCAGCAAAAACATAGGTGCGGAAGAAGCGCCGATCAAGTCTGCAGACGGGCAAGGGCCCAGGCGGCATGGTCCCTGATCATCGGGTCCGGATCGGAACAAGCCAGGGTCAGGGCAGGGATGGCCTCAGGATTTCCACTGTTTCCAAGCACAATGCAGGCGTTTCGCCGCATGCCGTCCAACCGGGCCCGCATCACCGGGGTGCCGGCGAACCGGGCCAGGAATTTTTCCCGGTCCATCGCCAGGATCTCCATCGGGTTCAGAGCTGCCAGATCCCGGCGGGCGGACAACGGATCGGATGGGGGAACCGTTCCGAATTTCCGGGTCCAGGGGCAAACGGTCTGGCAATCGTCGCAGCCGAAGATGCGGTCCCCCATCGCCTCACGCATCGGAGCCGGGATCGAGCCCCGGTGCTCGATGTTCCAGTAGGCGATGCACAAGCCGGAATCGACCACACCGGGGGCGACGATGGCGCCGGTGGGGCAATCGGCAATGCAGGCCGAACACGAGCCGCAGAAATCTTCGTGGGGGGCCGGGTCCGGTTCGATCTCGGCGACGGAAAGTATTTCGCCCAGCAGGAACCAGGAGCCCAGGTCCCGCCGGATCAGGTTGGCGTTTTTCCCGATCCAGCCCAGGCCGGCTCGCTCCGCCCAGGCTCTCTCAAGCACCGGGCCGGTGTCCACGAACGATCGTGCAGGCAGGCCCCCGGCTTCCTGGAGCCAGGCGGCAATCCGTTTCAGTTTTTTCCCCAGGACCTTGTGGTAGTCCCTGCCGCGGGCGTAACGCGCGACCTTGCCCCCAGGCGCCTGCGGCGCTGCGCCGTCGGTTCCCGGTCCATAATTCAAGACCACCATCACCACCGAACGGCAACCGGGGAGGAGCCGGTCCGGGTCGGCACGGGCATCCCGGTATTTCTCCATGTACGCCATGGAGCGGTGGTAGCCGCGGGCAAGCCAGAAGTCGAACGCCGCCTGATCCCGGGGCAACGCCTCGACTTGCGCTACCCCGCAAGCGTCCAGGCCGCTCAAGGCGACCTGCTCCACCAGGGCGGCCCTAAGTTTCGCCGGACCCATCGTCCCGGTCCCCGACCAGTCCGGCCTTGCCGGCGGCCCACAACGTCTGGTGCGCCATGCCCCGCACGATCCGAACCTCGTTCTCCGACAGTTCCATCCGGCCATACATCCGCCGCAATCGCCGCATGATCACTTCCGTGTTGTCCGGCTTCAGGAACCCGATGGTCCGCAACGCCTGTTCCAGGTGGCGGTACATCGCCTCCCGGGACTCGTCGCCGGCCATCGGCTCCGCATCATCCGGCTCGACCGGGAGGCCGGCCCGGTGCAGTTCCCAGGCCAGGAGCAGCACCGACTGGGCCAGGTTCACGGAAGGGTACGACTCCGAGGTCGGGATGTGCACCAGGTGGGTGCAGCGGTCCAGTTCCAGGTCGGTGAGGCCATGGTCCTCCCGGCCGAACACCAGCGCCATGTCGGATGAGCTCGACCGCTGTCCCAGCTTCTCCGCCAGGTTCCGGATCGGGACATGAGGCCAGCGGTGGCGGCCGGTGCGGCGGCTGGCGCCGATGACCGCGCCGGCGCCTTCGAGAGCCTGGTCCATGCCGTCGCAGACCGTCGCCTGTTCCAGAATCTTCCGCGCCCCCACCGCCATCTTCCTGGCCTCCTTGCCCAATGCGTCACAGGCCGGAGAGACGATGCGAAGATCGTGGAAGCCGAAGTTCAACATAGCCCTGGCCGCGGCGCCGACATTGCCCGGCGTCCGGGGCTCCACCAGTACGAAGCGGGCGGTGCGGATCACCGTCCGTTCATGGCCGATCGCAGCGGGAAGGTCTCGGTTATCTCCTTGGGGTGCTCCAGCCTTTCCCCTGCGACGGCGATGACTCTCTTCATGAGGAACAGGGTGGCGCCCCGGGCTTTCAGGGTCCGAGGGATGTCCACCTCCCGCCGGTAATGGTCCCGGCGCTCCAGCGGAACCGAGCGGGCGTCCCGGGTGGAGTCCAGCATCATGATCCCTTGCCAGCCAACCTCGAATCCTGCCGGACCCAGGAGCAGGACCTCGCCCAGGCGCTGGTCCACCAGGGGGTTGTCCTGGCGATCGAAGGTCACGATGATGTCGTTGACGCCATCCAGGTCCAGGTCCACCAGCTCCAGGTCTCCACGGCCGACGTAGCCCTCATATTCAGCCCCGAAATCACGACTGAAAACGGAGACCAGTTTGCCGCCGTTCTCGTTGAACACGTCCAGTCGGACATTCACCGCGTTGGCGGCATCCTTCTTGCCTGTGAAGAATGTGGTCACCGCCACGACCTGCTTGCGGTTCCCTTCCAGGACCCGGCCGGTGAGCACGGAACTGAACATGGTGTCTTTTTCCTTGATGCCGATCGCCCGGCAAACGTCGGCGATGCCGGCAGCCGGAAGCGGGGTCGCCAAGGCGGCCAGGAGGGCGGACCCCAGCACCGCCGTCCACAAGGTCCGGTTGTTTCCGTTCATCACACCCGCTCCTTGACTTTCTTTCGCCTGGCGCGGCGTTTGGCCAGACGTTTTTCACGTTTTTTCAACTGCTTCGCCATAAAGGGCTCGAACGCCTCGGCGGAATCGAAGTACAGGTCGTATTTAAGAGTATCGGCATAGTACTCGCACGGCCCATCGTCCGGGTCGCCGTACTCCCTGCAGACATCGGGCCGGGTGTCGTAGATGCCGCAGCGGTTGTCGGGCATGAGATGTTTGCAGCGGTTCCGGACTTCCAGGTACCAATCCCCCTCCTGCACCCAGATGACGGCATCCTGGTGCAGCAGGTACCACCTTATCTGGTCGAAATCCGGCGGCTTGGTCGGCTTGTCGATTTCCAGCGCAAAATACTTGCAGCACAGGGCGGTACAGAGGTCGCAGGGGGGATCGGTAGACGGATCCGGCTTCTTGAGGATATTGAGGGCGTCGTGCAAAGAAGTCTCCTCTTCAGGCTGATTCGCCGTTTTCCACTGAAGAGGTCGATTTTATCACGCGGCGCCGAGCTGGCGACCTCAGGCCTGTTACCATTCCCCCTGAACGGAGGGATCATGGACCTCTTCCTTGCAGGGTACCTCTTGCCGGTAGCCGGGCCGGCCATCTCCGGCGGAGGCGCCGTGGCCACCCGGGACGGCCGGATCGTTGCCGTCGGCGCCGAGGATGAAGTGCGCCATGAGATTGCGGCCCAGGGCGTTGTGCCGCAAACCGTCCGTGAGCATGATTTCACCGATTCGGTGCTGATGCCCGGCCTGGTGAACGTGCACACCCATCTGGAACTGTCCTGGCTGGAAGGCGAGGATCTCCCCGCCGGTGACTATGTCACCTGGCTCCGCCAACTCCTCGAGCTGCGGGCAACCGCGGGCGAGACTGCGGATGTGGACGGAGCCGCCCGGAAGGCGATCAACAAGATGGTGAGTCGCGGAACGGTGGCGTTGGGAGACGTCAGCAACACCTTGTCCACCGTCGCCCCTCTGGCGGACTCGACACTCCGGGGTGTGATTTTTCACGAGATCTACCGCATCCGGCCGGAAGGGGCCGAAGAGCGGATGGAAGAGGTCGCTGCCCAGGTCACGGCAGCCGACAACGAGCTGCATCGTCTTGGGGCCCGGGACCGGTTCTTTATCGCGCCGACGCCTCACGGGCCGCACACAACCTCCCCGGCGCTGTTGAAGGCGCTGGCCGGCAGGGCGGCTGCCTCCCGGGAGCCGCTGTCGGTACACGTGGCGGAGAGCAGGCCGGAAGTCGATCTTCTGCAGGACGGCAGCGGCGAGTTGGCCGGTTTTTACAAGGAACGGGATTTCATGGATGACGGCTGGCAACCGCCGGCGATGTCACCTGTGGCCCATCTGGACCGACTCGGTGTGCTGTCGCCGGCGACCCTGGCGGTGCACTGTGTTCATGTGGACCGGCAGGACCTGGCCCGGCTTCAGGAGCGCCGGTGCACTGTGGTGACCTGCCCACGGAGCAATGCACGGCTGGGGGTCGGTTGCGCACCGGTCCCCACCATCATG
>CALZKF010000087.1 GCA_945787955.1 uncultured Acidobacteriota bacterium
CTCCTCCAACCGGTCCGGCTCGGCTTCCAGGTTGATTATCCTGTATTCAAGGCCTTTTCCGTCCAGGAGGGCCATTGCTTGCTTGCAGTAGGGGCACCAGTCCCTGGAGTAAACCATAATCTCCGGCATCAATAATCCTTTACAACGACCGAGCATAATAGCAGAGGGGACCGTCCCGGTTTCCACCCCATATAGGGCAGGCAAAACCAAATAGGAAACGTCAGGTCGATCGCGGTCTTCCCCCGGCCAGTCCACAGAGAGGGAATCGGTTTCCGTGGATGGCCGACATCTCGATTTTCCATCCTTCAGCGCCGTACGGAAGCTGCCTCCGAACACTGCTCCGCATAGCCGCCAATTCGGCTGTAGTCACGGGGAGATTCACAAATGCCTGCCAGTTCAGATATTTGGGGACGGGAGCACTCACCAGCCCCGGGACTCTGCGGTGCTCCGACAGTACGCCAAGGCTCGACCATTTCCACGCCTCAGCCCGGTGCACAAGACCAGCTCGGAGTGGGTTTCTCTCCACATAGCGCATCACGCTCAGTAGATGCTGGTCCTCCTGGATCGGGAACTGCTTTGTCCTGCCTTGCCAGATTCTGCCATCCGTCCCAAGTCTCGCATGATGACGCCTGACATGGCTCGTCAATAGCCACTGCAGCCACCTACCCAAGTCCCTGTCCCCCCTTGGCCACAGCACCAAGTGGAAGTGATTTGGCATGAGGCAATAAGCAAGCATCCGCATCCGGAACCGCTGGTTGGCTCTCCCGATCAAACGAACAAAGCCGGCGTAATCAGCCTCATCAAGAAACACGGTTTTTCGTGAATTTCCTCGGTTCAGAACGTGGTAACAAATCCCTCCCAGGGCGACCCTGCGTGATCGCGGCATGAAACAGCCTTTCTGAGGAGGAAAACGGGCCAAAAAACGGTAAAATCTTCTCCGATTCCCATTGCGGAAAACCGGGTGCGCCTGCCATATTGGGCGTCTGCAGAGATCTTAACATTCCAGTGCCTCAAATGAGGCAATAACCGGGACGGTCCCCCTTTTGGTGGAGTTGAGACGATGGAACAGAAGGTTATGGAAATCTGGCCGGAGATCGACTGGATCGAGGATGCAGACCTCAAGGCTGCGGTGCTGAAATGCTGGGTGCTGGCGTTCGAGCGCAGCCCGCTGACGCCCCGGGACCTGGAAGAGATCCCGTTCACTCTGCTGGTCCCGAACTGCAAGGCGACCTTCATGCAACACAAGCGCTGCGTTGTCCACATCGCCCGGAAGTCTGCGGAAGCGATGGACGAGTTCCTGGGGCACTCCCTCCCGATCCATATGGACACGGTCATCGCCGGGGCGATCCTGGCCGACGTCGGCAAGCTCCTGGAATACGAACTGGTCGGCGGCAAGGCGGTGCAAAGCGACCGCGGAAAGAAACTGCGACACCCGTTCACCGGCGTCGCCCTGGCCATGGAGTGCGGCGTTCCCGACAGTGTCAGCCACATCATCGCCACCCACGCCGGCGAGGGTGATATGGTCAAGCGCAGCACCGAGGCCTATATCGTCCACCACGCCGACTTCATGAGCTACCTCCCTTTCAAGAACCTCGCCTGATCAAGGAGCCACACCATGCCTGCGAACCTGGATCTAATCAGCGGACAATGGGCCGTCTGGGCCAGCAAACTCAAATACGAAATGATCCCCGCCGACGCGGTAAAGGAAGCCAAGCGCTACCTGTTGGACTCTCTCGGATGCGCCCTGGGCGGGTACCAGCAGCATGACGTTAAGATCGCCCTGGAAGTCCTGGGGGAACATGCCGGCGCCGGCAACACCACCGTCATCGGCGCAGGCAGAAAGGTCGATCCGGTGACCTCGTCGCTGCTCAATGCGCTGATGGTCCGGTGCATGGATTTCAACGACATCTACTGGAAGCAGGACCCGTCCCACCCGTCGGACATCATCCCTGCTGCCCTGGCCATCGGTGAGCGGTGCAGCCTGGGCGGCAAGGAGCTGATCACCGGGATCATCCTGGGCCACGAGACCGAGATGCGGATGTGCGAGGCGGCGTTCCCCGGCATCCGGGAGCGGGGCTGGCACCACGCCACCATCACCGGGTTCTGCTCGCCTGTAGTGGCCGGCGCCCTCCTGGGACTGGATGCGGAGAAACTCCAGCACGCCATAGGGATCGGCGCCTGCCGCCATGCCACGTTCGGCGCAGCCGTGGCCGGCAAGCTGACCATGATGAAAAACACCGTTTCCCCCATGGCGACCCAGAGCGGCGTCCTGGCCGCCCTGCTCGCAGAGAAGGGCTATACCGGGCCTGAACATATCTTCGAGGGCAAGGAAGGGCTGGTGCACTGCATGGGGCCGGACTGGAAGCTGGAAATCCTCACCGAGGGCCTGGGCGACTCGTGGCGAATCCTGCAATGCGGCATGAAGGCCTACCCTACCGAGGCGCTGACCCACGCACCGATCTCCGTCACCCTGGACCTGGTGAAGGAGCACGACCTCAAGCCGGACGACATCGTCAAGGTCCACATCCGCTCCCTGGCCCGGGCCGCGGATATCCTGTCCGACCCGTCCAAGTACGATCCCCGCACCAAGGAGACCGCCGATCACAGCCTGCCGTATGTCATTGCCGCAGCGATTACCGATCGCCTGGTTTCACCGGCCCAGTTCAAGATGGACCGCATCATGGACCCGGTGCTCAGGGCCCAGCTGAACAAGATCGAGGTGGTGGCCGATCCCGAGATCGAAGCGCTGTTCCCCGAACTGCAGCGGGTCATCGTCACCATCCACACCACCGACGGCCGGGAACTGACCAAGCAGGTCGACTATCCCAAGGGCGACCCGCGCAATCCGCTGACCGACCGGGAAATCGAAGAGAAGTTCGACGCCCTGTGTGATCCGGTGCTCACCGAAGCGGCCAGGACCAGGATCAAGGAAGCGGTCTGGAACCTGGAGAACCTCGACTTCATCAGCGAGTTGATGGAAATGACCACCACCGACACCGGAGCGTAATCATGGGCCAGACAATTGCCGAGAAAATCGCCCAGTCCCATATGGTGGCAGGGCCGAAGGACCGGCCGCTCAAGACCGGCGACTTCCTGACGGTCCGGCCGGATCACGTCATGACCCATGACAACACCGCTGCGGTCATGAACAAGTTCCGTTCCATCGGGGTGCCGAAGGTCAAGCACCCGCAGCAGCCGGTCTACATCCTGGATCACGACATCCAGAACCGCAGCGACGCCAACCTGGCGAAGTACCGCGCCATCGAAGCGTTTGCAAAAGAAAACGGCGTCGATTTCTACCCTGCCGGCACCGGCATCGGTCACCAGATCATGTGCGAGCAGTTGTACGTCCGGCCGGGACTCCTGGTGGTCGGATCGGACTCACACTCCAACATGTACGGAGCCCTGTCCGCCCTGGGAACGCCGGTGGTTCGCACCGACGCCGCCGCGATCTGGGCAACCGGTGAGTTCTGGTGGCAGATCCCGCCGACGGTGAAGGTAGCCCTGACCGGCAAGCTCCCGGCGGGAGCCACCGGCAAGGACGTCATCATCACCCTGTGCGGTCGTTACAACCAGGGAGAAGTCCTGAACACCATCATCGAGTTCCATGGTCCGGGGGTGGCAACGCTCTCCATGGATGAACGGTTCTCCATCAGCAACATGACCACCGAGTGGGGAGCCCTGGCAGGATGGTTCCCGGCGGATGATGTCACCACGAAATTTATCGCCGGACGGCTCGAGCGCATCTCAGTCGAGCGCAAACAGCGCGCCGGCCTGGACGGTTGGAGCAGCGACGTGGTGCAACCGGATCCGGACGCGGCGTACATGGCAGAGATCGAACTGGACCTTGGGACAATCACTCCTCATCTTGCAGGACCGGACTCGGTCCAGGTCATGACCTCACTCGCCGAGATGGAACCTCAGGCGATCCCTGTGAACAAGGCTTACCTGGTGTCCTGCGTCAACTCCCGCCTTTCCGACCTTGAAGCGGCGGCGGAAGTTGTGCGAGGCAAAAAGATCGCCGACGGGGTCGGCTTCTACATCGCCGCCGCCTCCCGGGAAGTAGAGGACGACGCCCGGGCCGGCGGCGCTTGGCAGGCGTTGCTGGACGCCGGGGCAACCGCACTGCCCCCGGGCTGCGGCCCCTGCATCGGCCTGGGTACCGGGTTGCTTGAAGACGGAGAGGTCGGCATTTCCGCAACGAACCGGAACTTCAAGGGCAGGATGGGCTCCAGGAACGCCCGCTGCTACCTGGCAAGTCCGGCGATTGTGGCCGCTTCGGCTCTTGCCGGCAGGATTCAGGGCCCTGAGGGGTTGCCTGGAGGCGGAGAGGTCGCCACAACCTTCGTCCGCTCCGAAACCGGCTCCACCGAGGCAGGCGCCGTGGAGATACTGGATGGATTCCCGACCAGGATCACCGGGCGGCTGGTGTTCCTGACCCAGGACAACCTCAACACCGACGGGATCTACGGCAAGGACTACACCTACAGGGAAGACATGACCCCTGCGATGATGGCCGGCGTGGTCATGGAAAACTACGATCCGGAGTTCGCCTCCCTGAACCGTCCCGGCGATATCCTTGTGGGAGGGTTCAACTTCGGCACCGGATCCAGCCGGGAGCAGGCGGTCACCGCCCTGCAGGCGGCGAAGATCGCCCTGGTGGCGGCAGGCAGCTATTCCCAGACCTACCTGCGGAACGCCTTCAACAACGGCATGCCGTGCATCGCCAGTCCGGACCTGGTGGAGGCGTTACGCGCCCACTACCGGGACCAGGTCGATTCAGGCGCAAAAACGATACTCGGTGAGGAGATTACTGTCGATTTCGCCTCCGGCGTCGTCACCTGGAACGGGACCGGCTTCGGTTTCCCGACCCTGGGGGAAGTTCCCCAGGCCCTGGTGCTGGCCGGTGGCGTGGAGAACCAGGTACGAACAACCCTCGGCCTCTGAGCCGAACGAAATAGGGTCAGGCACCTTTTCGCTGCCACAGTACCGATGCAGCGAAAAGGTGCCTGACCCCAATAACAGGAGATTGAGTCATGGCAAGGCACACCATCGTCAGCATGCCGGGTGACGGCGTCGGCGCCGTCGTTCTTCCGGAAGCGATCCGGGTCCTCGAGGCGGCCGGATTCAAATCGGATTACGTTCACGCCGACATCGGCTGGGAGTTCTGGATCAAGGAGGGCAACCCCTTGCCGGACCGGACCATCGAGTTGCTGGAGAAGCACAAGCTCGGCCTGTTCGGCGCCATCACTTCCAAGCCGAAGCCACAGGCTTCTTCGGAATTGTCCCCCGAACTGCAGGGCAAGGGCCTGGTGTATTACAGCCCGATCGTCACCATGCGTCAGCGTTTCAACCTGGATATCTGCATCCGGCCCTGCCGTTCGTTCAAAGGCAACCCGCTGAATTTCATACGACGCACAGCCGACGGCGGATTCGAGGAGCCGATGGTGGACACGGTGATTTTCCGGCAAAACACCGAGGGCATGTATGCCGGTGTCGAGTGGACAAACCCGCCGGCGAATGTTCATGAAGCCCTGGCATCCCACCCCAGGTTCAAAAAGTTCGCCGATACGCCGCCGGACGAACTGGCGATTTCAACCCGTATCTTCACCCGCAACGGTTGCCGCCGGATCGTCACCGCCGCGTTCGAATACGCCCGAAAGCACGGCTACAAATCGGTAACGGTGTGCGAGAAACCGAACGTGCTCCGTGAAACCTCCGGCATGATGGAAGAGGTGGCCTGCGAGGTCCAGAAGGACTTCCCGGAGATCCAGCACTGGTCCACCAACATTGATGCGCAAATGATGTGGCTGACCAAGAGTCCGGAGGATTACGGAGTCATCGTGGCCGGAAACCTGTTCGGCGATATCGTCTCCGACGCCTTCGCCGGTCTCACCGGCGGACTGGGCTTCGCATGCTCCGGCAACATCGGCGACAAGGTCGCCGTGTTCGAACCGACCCACGGCTCGGCGCCGAAATACGCCGAGCTCGACCCACCGATCGTGAACCCGGCGGCGATGATCCTCACCGGTGCCATGCTTCTGGACCACATCGGCGAAACCGCCAAGGCGAACGCCGTACGGAAAGCGGTGTCCACCGTTGTGGAAGAGGGCAAGGTTCGTACCTACGACATGATGAAGATCCGCGGCGGCTCCGATTCCATCGCCAAAGGGGCGGCCTCCACGTCCGATTTCGCAGACGCCGTCATAGCGAAGCTGGGGTAAGCGATGGCCCGGGGCGCAGGACAGGCAGGCAACGACGACACGCGCTCGGATTGCATGGTCCGGATCGCCCCGGTGGAGGACGGCGGGCTTGACCTGCATCTGGAATCGAAGGTCGGACTGTACTACGGCGACTCGATCCGCAAGCAGACCATCGACACCCTCAAGGCGGCAGGCGTCAAGCATGCCCGCGTGGAAGTGCGGGACCAGGGCGCTCTGCCGTTCGCCATCGAAGCACGGTTGGAGGCGGCGGCCCGGCTTGCGGGATACACGGAGGGCCGGCCGGATCTACCTGCGGCCGCTGCCCTGCCTTCGCCGTCGGAGAGGAACAGGTTGCGGCGCTCCAGGCTCTTTATCCCCGGCAACGACCCCAAAATCAGGAGCGGCGCCGGACTCCCCGGCGCCGACGGCGTGATTCTGGACCTGGAAGACTCGGTGCACTCAGGCGCCAAGGACGCCGCCAGGCTCCTGGTCCGGAACGCCCTTTATTGTATCGAATTCGGTGCTTCGGAACGGATGGTCCGGGTCAACCCGGAACCGTTGGCGGTGATTGATCTTGAGGCGGTGCTCCCGGCCAGGCCGGACCTGATCCTGATACCCAAGGTCGAAAAGGCCGCTCAGGTCGTCAGGATCGACGCCGCCATAAACCGGATCCTGGGAACTACCGGCGAGCACCGCCCGGTCTGGCTCATGCCGATCCTGGAAACCGGCAAAGGGATAGAAAACGCCTTCGAGATCGCCCGGGCCTCGGAACGGATCGCGGCGCTGACCATCGGACTCGAGGACTACACCGCCGACCTGGGAGTGGTAAAAACCCGGGAAGGGGCCGAAACGCTCTGGGCGCGGTCACGTCTTGTGAACGCGGCGGCGGCGGCCGGGATCCAGGCCATCGATTCGGTTTACGGCGACGTTGACGACGAGGAAGGGCTGCGGGCATGGGGAGAAAGATCCCGCGCCCTTGGATTCCAGGGCATGGGCTGCGTTCACCCCCGGCAGGTGCCGGTGGTCCACGACACTTACTCTCCCACGGAGCAGGAAGTAGACAGGGCGCTGCAGATCGTCCAGGCATACGAAGAGGCCGAAAAGAAGGGCCTGGCGGTGGTCAGTCTGGGATCCAAGATGATCGACCCGCCGGTGGTCGAGCGGGCCAGACGTCTGGTGGAGCAGGCCAGGAAGGCCGGCCGGATCCGGGAGGGTGAATCATGAGTGGGAAAACCGAGTTGGTTCAGAACGTCATCGGGCGCAAGGTTCCGGTGCAGGTCAACGGTAATCCCCAGATCCCTTTCAAGGGGCTTGGACAACACCTGCCGAACGGGCGCAAGGCGGCACCACCCGTGCGCTCGGCCAGTTCATACCCGTCCGACGGCGACAAGCGGGTGACCGACATCCGGACCGCCCTTGAAAAATGCGGATTGAAATCGGGAATGACCATTTCCAGCCACCACCACTTCCGGAACGGCGATTTCATCGCCCTCGAAACGCTGCAGACAGCCGGGAAAATCGGTGTCAAGGACCTGCTGTGGTTCCCCAGCGCCTCGTTCCCCTGTCAGGCCCCGGTTGTGGACCTGATGGAACAGGGTGTGGTGCATCATATCGAGGGCAGCATGAACGGCCCGCTGGGAGACTACTGTTCCCGCGGGAAAATGAAGGGCCTTGGTGTCCTGAGGTCTCATGGCGGCCGCTGGCAGGCGATCCAGGATGGCGAGGTCCACATCAACATAGCGGTTATCGCCGCCCCGACCGCCGATCCGTTCGGCAACTGCGACGGCAGCCACGGCCCGTCGGCGTGCGGCTCCCTGGGGTTTGCCCTGGCCGATTCGATCTACGCCGATCATGTCATCGTGGTTACGGACAACCTGGTGCCGTTCCCATGCGTGCCGTGGCAGATCCAGGGCAACAACGTGGACTACGTGGTTGAGGTCGAACAGGTCGGCGACCCGTCCCAGATCGTCTCCGGCACCACCGAGATCACACGTTCCCCGGAGCGGTTGCGGATCGCACAGTTCGTCGCCACCCTGTTGCGTGACGCCGGGATCATGAAGAACGGATTCTCCTTCCAGGCCGGTGCCGGCGGGATCGCTCTGGCGTTCGTCGGATTCCTCAAGGAGATGATGCGGCAGAACGGTGTCAAGGCCCGGTTCGTCCGTGGCGGCTCGACCTCTTATCTGGTGGACCTCCTGAACGAGGGGCTCACCGACTACATCCTGGACGGCCAGACCTTCGATCTGGCCGGCGTGGCCGGCATCGGCTCGAACCCCCGCCACCTGGCGACCTCGCCGTTCACCTCCTATAACCACCACGGCAAAGGGAACTTCGCCTCCATGGTGGATGCGGTTGTCCTGGGAGCCACCGAGGTCGATGTGAACTTCAACGCCAACGTGGTCACCCACTCCGACGGACGGCTGCTACACGGTATCGGCGGCTGGCAGAACTGCCTGCACTCCAGGTGCACCATTCTGGCGATCCCCAGCTTCAGGGACCGCATTCCGGTGATCGTGGACCAGGTCACAACCCTGACCGGCCCCGGCGAGCTTATCGACGTCATCGCAACCGAACGGGGGATCGCAGTGAACCCCCGGCGCTCCGACCTGCTGGATGCCCTCCAAGGCTCGAAACTTCCGATCCGGCCGATCCGGGAGATCAAGGCCGAGGTGGAACGATTCTGCGGCGGCGCTCCCCGGAAACCGGATCTGACACAGGACCCGGTGGCGGTCATCAAGTGGGTGGACGGGACTGTTCTGGATACGGTCTTTCAGGTGAAAGACCGAGCCGTCTGAGAAACGGCGTTTCCCGTTCCGGATCTTCTACATGTTCGAAGTAGAACCTGCGGAACAGAAGGTAGTTCTTTCGCACCTGCTCCAGCGGGATGATGTCGATCTGTTCCACGTAGCGGTCCAGGTAGGCCGGGAAGTCCGGAACCTTGGCGCCTCGCCGGTGGAGCTCTTCCATGATGTCGGGATCCCAGTACAGAGCCTGCCCTACGGTCCGGTCGTTGAATTCAACCAGCATCAAAGGCACCGGCAGACCGCCCTCCTGTTTCTTGAGCGGCACCAAGCTGAAATGCACTTTCCGTTCCTCTACAAGGTATAGGAGCGGGGCCGGCTTCTCGTGCCCGACCCTCCCGCGCCGGGGCAGATCCTGCCTGGCGATCCAGGGGTCGTTGAGGCCGGCGGCGCTTTCCACCGCCACCGGAATCCGGGCCTTGTACACCACCCGCGCATCTCCCCCGAAGAAAGCCACCCGCAGAGGCAGGTCCTCGAAAAAGCGGCCATAGGTTGCGGCCCTGTGGTCCAGCCCGGCGATCCTCTCCGGGCTGTACACCATCGGTTCGTTGGCCACCCCGTGTTTCCACTCCGTTGCCGTAACAGGGGGCGGGGTCCACACCATGCCGGCCCCGATGGCAGCGGTCACGACCCAGAGCGCAACCATTCGGTTTCGCAACAGCCGGGACGCAACCAGTTCGGTGCTCAAGACGAGGAACGGGGTTACCGGGATCAGGAACCGGGCGTACATGAAATCGCCGCCGACCCGTGCGACATACAGTCCGTAGGTCAGCGTCAGAGCCAGGGCCAAAACCGCCTGGCGCCGAAACCGGCCGTTGTTTCGTATCGCAAGAAACGGAACGGCCAGCAGACCGGGAAGCAGCATCCAGTAGCGCTGGAAGTACAGAAGAACGTATTTCCCGCCCTGATCCCACCAGGACAGCCAGGCCGACTTGGCGTAATACGTGTTGGGGAAATAATCGCCGTAGTATCCCACCCGCCAGATCGTCACCGGGATCCAGACCAGGGCGAACGCCGCTGCGAACAGGGCAGGACGGCGGAACCGTTTGAATTCGATTGCCAGGATGAACGCACCGGTAACCGCCGCGGGAAGCATACCATCGGGCCGGGTCAGCGCCGCCAGGGCGAATACTGCGCCTGCGGCCGGGAAGGCTCGATCGTCCTCGCTGAAGCAGGTTGCCAGGATAAAGCCGGCCAGGAGAAGAAATGTGAAAGCGGAGGTCTCGAGACCCGATGTGGAGTACAGGTTCCAGTCGGGATGGGCCGCCGCCAGGATTGCCGCGACAGGCAGCGCCCATACAGGGAGGTCGGCCTCCTGGCTGGTCCGGATATGGTTCCAGCCAAGCAGAACGATTGTTCCTGCGTAGGCCGCAATCCCCCAGAACGCGGCCCACGCTTCGGCATCGATCCCGAACCGCAAACCGGCGGCGCACCACAAGGTCCACAGCAGGTTGGTGAATCCTTCCACCTTTTCGCCGGCATTGAAGACCAGCCCCTGCCCTTCCACAAGGTTCCTGGCATACCGGAAGGAGATGAACGCATCATCGCTGATCCACCGGCTCCACCAGGCAGCAGTCACCCCCCAGGCCAACGCTGCTGCCGTCATCCAGAACCTGGGGGATCGGAAACAGCCGGTTCCTCGCTCCATCGGTATGCGCATCGCCGGGAGAATACCAGAGGATCGCCGGAGGCAGCAGGTCTGATACAATCAGGTGCAACCGAAATCGGGGTTCGCGCGTTCTCATTAGTGGAGGCTGGCTATGTTCAAGTTTCTGCTGTGGTGCATCCTGCTGGTGCTGTGTTGGCCTCTGGCCCTGCTGGCGGTGCTGCTGTACCCCCTGGTCTGGCTGCTGACACTGCCGTTCCGGCTTCTGGGAATCGCCGTAGAAGGTGTATTCCAATTCTTCCGGGCGATCATCCTGCTGCCTGCCCGCATCCTGCGCCTCGGGAAAGCATAGACCTTGGCAAAGGTCCTGGAATGTCATAAGTTCTGACTATCCAGGAGGTTGCCGCTGTGGGAAAGAAGTCCTCAAAAAAGAAAGCCCGGGAAGAACCTGCTCCCCCGAGGATCCTGCCCAAAAA
>CALZKF010000088.1 GCA_945787955.1 uncultured Acidobacteriota bacterium
CAAATCGATGGCGTTGACGTTTCAGGACGGAGCGTCCTCGTTGCCCATAAACAACCTCAATGTACTGAAGCAGAAAGGGAACTGGTCCATCGGGGTCGTCCCCAGCGTGATCATCAACTTCCTCAAGAGCGACACCGACTCCAAGGCGATCGCAAAACCGCAGTTGCGTGTGACGGAAGGGGAGAAGGCCGAAATCCTGATCGGTGACCGGGTTCCGATTCCCACCACTTCATTCAACACGTCCCAGACCGTGGGCGGCAACATCGTTCCGATCACGTCGTTCACGTACCAGAACGTCGGCATCACCGTTCAGATTGAGCCCCGTGTGCACCACAACAAGGAAGTCACCCTGACCGTGCAGGTGGAAGTCAGCTCGGTTACGGGATCGGTGGAGACCTCCGGCGGCCAGGCCCAACCGATCATCGGCACCCGGCAGATCCAGTCGGTGCTGCGCCTGAGGGACGGCGAAACCAGCGTGCTGGCGGGCCTGATCAAACAGGATGACACCAAAACCACTTCCGGCATACCCGGCGTCATGGACACGCCGGGGCTCGGGAAACTGTTCAGCAACAGAAACACCCAGAGCACGTCCACCGACATCATCATGCTCCTGACACCCCAGATCATCCGGATGCCGGACATCACCGAGGAAGACCTGGCGACCTTGTGGGTCGGTACCGAAGAGAACATGCGTCTCCGCGGCCCGACACGAGGCGTGTTCGGCATCACCGCCTTCGGGAACGGCGCCCCGGCGGGCGACGCGGGTGATCCGGTTGCCGAGGCTGTGGCCGGCGCCGCCGGCCGCGAGACCGGCGGAGGTGGTGTCTCCCGGATCACTTCGTCAGACGAGGTCCGTCAGGACAGGGCTGCTCGGGACGAGGATGCGGCGGCCTCGTCAGGCGGCGGGACCGCGGCGGAGTCCGACGATCGGCCGGCGGTCGTTCCGATCGGGGACGGCGACGTCACCGCGGACGAGGGCGATCAACCGCAGGACGATGGGCCGGAGCAGCCCTCCGGACCGGCTGTGATCCGGCTCGTGCCCAGTTCCGGCCAGGTTCAGGTCGGTGATCCGGTCATCATCCAGGTCGTCATCGACAACGGTTACGACATCGGCTCGGTGCCGTTCCACCTGCGCTACGACCGGCAGCTGATGCAGTTCGTACCGCCTGCCGGCGAAGGCGACTTCTTGAACGGTGACGGCACCAATACGGTGTTCCTCGCCACCGAAGCCGCAGGCGGCGGGGAGGTCGTGGTCGGTCACTCCCGCATGGGCGGGACCCGGGGCGCTGCCGGTTCCGGCGTGTTGGGCACCTACCAGTTCCAGGCGATCAACCCCGGGGAATGCACCTTCACATTCTCGGGCGCCACGGTGAAGAATCCCCAGGCCAGGAACCGGCCGGCGTCGTTTGTGCCGGTCAAGGTGCAGATCGTGGAGTAGGAGGTATCGATTTTCCGGTAATTCGGCGTATCGGCCGGACGGATTACCAGGTCGACTACGGTGCGGGAACCGGCAGAGAGGTATAAAACAGGTAAGGTGTTGAAGATGATGAAACGGCGTGGATACGGCGGACAGCAGGGCCTGACCCTGGTGGAGTTGATCGCCGTCACCGCCATCGTGCTGATCCTGGCCGGCATGGCGGTTCCGGTGGGAGCGACCCTGGTCAAGCGCCAGAAGGAGATCGAATTACGCCAGGCCTTGCGGGAGATCCGCGAGGCGCTGGACCGTTTCCAGCTCGACAGCACGCGCTTCCCCGGGATCAAGACGAATCTCCGCGTCGCCAACGAAGAGGGTTACCCGGAAGAACTGGAAGTTCTGGTGGAGGGCGTTGATACCGGCGATGCGGTGGGAACCACGCTGAAGTACCTGCGCCGCATGCCGGTGGATCCGATGACCGGTGAAAAGGACTGGGCCACCCGATCGTCACGGGACCAGCCCGATTCCCTGTTCACCGACCATATCAACATCTTCGACGTGCGAACCCAGAGTGACAAGATCGCCCTGGACGGAACGAGGTACGACCAATGGTAAGTATTAATAAAACCGGCGGAGCACGGGGGTTCACACTGATTGAACTGCTGGTTGTGGTTGCGATCATCGGGATCGTGGTGACCGTCGCCACGGGGCAATACCGCAAATCGATCCAGAAGGCCAAGGAAGCGGTTCTGAGGGAGAACCTGTACGTCATGCGGGTCGCCATAGACCAGTACTTCGCAGACAAGGGATTCTACCCTTCGGACCTGTACGCACTGGCCGACGAGAGCTACATCCGCAAGATCCCCGACGACCCGATCACACAGAGCCCCGATACATGGATCACCACCCAGTCCGAGTTCGACGACCGGGACATCTCCACCGAGCCCGGGATCATCGACGTACACAGCGGCGCCGACGGAGTCGGCATGGACGGCAGCAGTTATGCAGAATGGTAATGACAAGAGGAGCGCAGCGATGAACACGAAATTCAACAGGGGCCTGGCGGCGGCGCTGCTCGCAGCCTGCATTATCCTGACCTTGGCCGGCTGCGAGGACTCGGGGGTGAACGCCCCGTCCGACGGCAACCTGGTGCTGACCCCGGCGGTGGCCAACATCGTGATCCCCGAGGGAGCCGACGAGGGTTCATTCACGTTCACCGCCTCACTGTACAGCACCACCGGCAACCCGCTGAAGGGGGTGAACATCCGGTTCGTCAACAGCGCCGGAAGCTGGGACCAGGACGTGGTGGCGACCGATAACATCGGGGAGGCTCGTGCGACCCTGACGCTGCAGAGCAGCGATCCTGCGGAGGTGGACGTCCAGGCCAGGGCCTCGTCCCTGTTCGCCGACGCCAAGGCGCTCAAGACCCTCACCGCAAATGAATTTCCGCGGGCGTCGATCATTGAAACCCCGATGACGGAAGGTGAGGTCGGCGAAGATGTCATTTTCGACGGAACGACATCTCTGGACCCTGAGGGCGGCAACATTACATGTTACCAATGGACCATCAACTCCGATGTGCCTGCATCAAACGAGATAGTTCAAGGTACAAGCGCTTCCGGTCTCCTGCGGAATTATTCCGAAGAGCAAACGTTGACCGTTGCTTTGCGGGTCAGCGACAGCGTGAGTGTCGGCGCCGAATGTAACGACCCTCCTGTACTTGACGCCAACCGGTTCAGTCCCAACGTTGATTTCCTTGCGGGGTACAGGATTGCGTGCCGAAACACCCCGCCGGTTGCGGAAGCCGGTCCGTCGATCGATGTAACCGTCTCCGGAACATCGGCCCTGGCGGTCTTGGATGGACGGAACTCCTTCGATACGGATGGTCTGATTGTCGATTATCGATGGAACTGCGGCAACGGCCTCACCGGTGCGCCGGTTGCCCAGCAACCGGGGCTTGCAACCTGTATTTACAGGAACGTGGGCACGTTTACCGCGACCTTGACCGTTGTGGATAACGGAACCGGGCTGATCGACCCGGATACGGGCGACTGGTCCTGCACCAAGTTCACGCTGGACACCACGGTCGTTACGGTGACTCGACCCACACAGTAACGGTTGATGAAAAAGAAGAACAAACCGGAGTCCGAACAAGGCCACCTCATGGTCGGCCTGGTGTTTTTCCTCGCCGTTCTTCTGATCCTGTCGGCGGTGGCGGTTCAGGAGTTCAGCCAGATCCTGCGCCGGGACAACGAAGCCGAGATGATCTTCCGGGCCCAGGAGATCGTCCGGGCCCTGGTTCGGTACCAGAAGGACCGGGGGACGCACCCAACCGAACTGGAAATGCTCCACGAGCCCGGACACAAAAATCAGCGCTTCATCCGGCGGATGTACGACGACCCCCTGACGAAGGACGGCAAGTGGGGTCTGCTGTACGCCGGTCCCGGCGGCGGCATCATCGATCCGAGCCGGCCGATGGCCGGCGCCGTGGACATCATCGGCGAGCGAACCTCCAGCCCGACCGAGTCTGCAGGCGGTCTGCAGGGCGGGTTCGCCGGGGGACCCCAGGAGATCGGCGGCCTGACCATCATCGGCGTCAAGAGTCTCTGCACCGAGAGGCCGTTCAGGGTGTGGAACGGACTGTCCGACTACGCCGAATGGCAGTTCACCGTATACGACCTGCAAAACCAGCGGCAGGAAGGCACCGCCGTCCCTCAGGGCGGCCAGGGCCGCAACCCGAATATCTCGCCGGGAGGACAGCGGCAGAAGGGCAGGGACCCGAGGCGCGACCGAAGAAACGAACGCTAGAACGCGCCATGTTCTCTCCTGGGACCGTGCTATAATCACGTCTCCGGAAACGCCGGTGATTCTCGCCGGTTCCAGTGCATACCCGGACCACATTTCGAGGCTTACGATGATCCGCAAGGAGCGACTTGCCAACGGGATAACCGTTCTCACCGAATCGATGCCTCAGGTCCGATCGGTCTCGCTGGGAGTCTGGCTCAGGCAGGGCAGCCGCCACGAATCAGCTTCCCGAAACGGAATTTCCCACTTCCTTGAGCATCTGGTGTTCAAGGGAACCGAAAACCGGACTTCCCGCGAGATCGCTCTCGCCATGGAGTCGGTGGGCGGCCAGATGGACGCCTTCACCTCCAAGGAATACACCTGTTTCTACGCAAAAATACTGGACCAGCACCTCCCTGACGCGGTGGACCTGCTCTCGGACATCGTCATGCGCCCCCTGTTCGATCCGGTGGAACTGGAACGGGAGCGGAACGTGGTGCTGGAAGAGATCCGCATGGTGGAAGACAGCCCCGACGAACTGATCTACGACCTGTTCTCCGAAAGCTTCTACCGCAGCCACGCTCTGGGCAGGCCGATCCAGGGTACCGAGGAGACGGTCGGATCCTTCAGCCGAACCAGCCTTCTGAGGTTTTTCCGGCGGGCGTATCGGCCGGAGAACATCCTGATCGTCGCCGCCGGCAACTTGAAGCATCGCCGGGTGATCCGCCTGATTGAAGACGCTTTTGCCGGGATGGAGCAGTCCGGCAACGGCGACAGGCGGTTGAGGCGGCCCCGGGTGCACGCGGGGATCGCCACCCGCTCGAAGAAACTGGAACAGCTGCATGTCATGGTCGGTCTGCCGTCCTTCGAGGAAAACGCGTCCCAACGCTATCCGCTGTACGTTTTGAACGCCCTTCTGGGAGGGTCCATGTCGTCCCGGCTGTTCCAGAAAATCCGGGAGGAGCGTGGCCTGGCATATACGGTATATTCAGGAGTGAATGCGTTCATGGACTCAGGTTTCATGATGGTCTACGCCGCCACCAGCCCGGACAAGGGCAGGGAAGTGGTTCGTCTGGTCATGGATGAACTGGCTGCGCTGCGGGACCACGGTCCCGACAGCGGCGAAGTGCAGGCCGCCCGGGAGCACATGAAGGGCAGTCTGATGCTGTCGCTGGAGTCCACCAGCAGCCGCATGTCCAACCTGGCCCGGCAGGAGATCTACTTCGGCCGGCAGTTCTCACTGGCGGCGATACTGCGCGGGATAGACCGGGTCACCCCGGAAACGGTCCATGCGGTCGCTGCCCGGATGTTCGCTTCCCCAAGAGTCGGCCTGGCGGCGGTCGGCAAGCTGGGGCAGTTCCGCCTGCGTCAGGAAGAGTTGACGTTGTGAGCGGGCCGGTTCACGAGGTTCTGATTATGCGGGTTCCCGGCGGCGAGGGCCTGCCGCTCCCGGCGGCGGCAACCCCCCATGCCGCCGGCATTGATTTGCGGGCGGCTCTGGCCGGCACGCTGACTCTGGAGCCCGGGGCCAGGGAACTGGTCCCTACAGGAATCGCCATCGCACTGCCGGCCGGGTTCGAGGCCCAGATCCGACCCCGGTCCGGCCTTGCAATCCGCCACGGCTTGACTTGCCTCAACAGCCCGGGAACCGTGGATGCGGACTATCGGGGAGAGATCAAGGTCATCCTGGCCAACCTGGGTGCGGAACCGGTGCAGATCGGCCGGGGGGAGCGGATTGCCCAGATGGTGGTACAACGGTTGCCCCGGATCGCCTTCCGCGAGGTGGAGATCCTTCAGGACACCGATCGCGGCGCCGGCGGATTCGGCCACACGGGAGTGCGCTGATGGCGTGCCGGCTGATCCCCCTGGGCTCCGGCTCCGGTGGGAACGCCACCCTGGTGGAGTTCGGCTCGACGCGGATTCTGGTGGATGCCGGCCTCTCGAACAGGGATATGGAGAACCGTCTCGAATCCGTCGGGATAAACCCCGACAGCATCGATACCGTCCTCCTGACCCATGAGCATTACGATCACAGCCGTGGCCTGGAGCGATTCACCAAGAAGTACGAAAAGCCGGTGGCGGCGACCGGCGGAACCCTTCTGGCACTTAATATGCCGGAGCATCACATCCATCGATCGGTTGTGCTGACCATGGGGCAGGAGCACAGGATCGAAAAGGTGTCGGTGACCCCGTTTCCCGTTCCACATGATGCGGTGGAGCCGGCCGGTTTTTTACTGGAAGGATGCGGGGTTCGGGTCGGTATCGCGGTGGACCTGGGGAAACCGACAGCTGAAGTCGTCCGGCGGCTTCGAGGATGCCAGATCCTGATGATTGAAGCGAACCACGATCTGCAGTTGCTGCGGAACAGCCCCTATCCGGCAGCCCTGAAAAAGCGTGTCGGGGGCTCACGGGGCCATCTTTCCAACGATGACGCCGGTGCGCTGTTGGCGGCGGTGGCCGACGGCGACTTGCGAGCTGTGGTTCTGGCCCATCTTTCCAGGAAAAACAATACGGCGGATCTGGCCATGAAAACGGTTCATGCCGAGTTGGCGCCGGAAATCCGCCTTCGGATCGACTGGCGCGTTGCCTGCCAGAAGGTGCCTGGCCGTCCCGTGGCCGTATAGGACACCTTGGAGGAGAGGTTCGATGATCGAACGGTACAGCCGTGAGGAAATGCGGTCCCTGTGGGAAGACGAAGCACGGTTCAAGAGCTGGCTCGAAGTGGAGCTGGCGGTCTGCGAAGTGCTGGCGGAACAGGGCATGATTCCGGCGCCGGATCTGCAGGCCATCCGCGAGAAGGCCGGCTTCGACCTTGCCCGCATCGACGCTATCGAGGCGGAGGTGCATCACGACGTCATTGCGTTCCTGACCAGCGTGGCCGAAAAGGTCGGCAAGTCCTCCCGGTTCATCCATTTCGGCCTGACCTCCTCGGATGTGGTCGATACGGCCCAGGCGATCCGTCTCGTTCGAGCCGGCGATATCCTGATCCGGACCCTTGAAGAGATGATCGCCGTGCTGAAGAAGCAGGCCATGGCCTACAAGGACACGGTGATGGTGGGGCGGACCCACGGCATCCACGCCGAGCCTTACAGCCTGGGGCTGAAGTTCGCCGGCTGGTACGCCGAGGCGGTCCGGAACCTGCAGCGACTGCGCGCCGCCCGGGAGGACATCCGGGTCGGTAAGATCTCCGGGTCGGTGGGAACCTACGCCCACCTCGGGCCGGAGATCGAAAAGGCGGTCCTGGCCCGCCTGGACCTGAAAGTGGAGGATGTCTCCACCCAGGTCATCGCACGGGACCGCTACGCCGGGTTCATGGCCGCCCTGGGGATCCTGGCATCGTCCCTGGATCGGATCACCACCGAGATCCGTCATCTGCAGAAATCCGACGTCCGTGAGGTCGAGGAGCCTTTCAGGAAGGGCCAGAAAGGGTCGTCCTCCATGCCCCACAAACGCAACCCGGTGGGATGCGAGAACATCTCGGGCCTGTCCCGTGTGGTCAGGGCCCACGTCCAGGCCGCCCTTGAAAACGTTCCCCTGTGGCACGAGCGGGACATCTCCCACTCCTCCGTGGAGCGGGTCATCCTCCCGGATGCAACCATCCTGTGTGACTACATGATGGCCCGGCTGACCCGGATCCTGGAAGGGCTGCACGTTTACCCGGAACGGATGCTGCAGAACATGAACATCACGAGGGGGCTGATATTCTCCCAGAAGGTGCTGCTGGCTCTCACAGAAAGCGGCATGAGCCGGGAAGATGCCTACGAGATCGTGCAGCGCAACTCCATGAAGACCTGGGCCGGTCAGGAGCAGTTCCGGGACCTTCTGGCCGCCGATCCCGACTTCACGGCTGCGATACCGGCGGAACGGCTTGAGGAGATCTTCGACCCGGTCCGCTTTCTCGAGCATGTGGATACGATCTACAAAAGAGTGTTCAAGTCCTGATATAGCCGACCCTGGAGTCCCGGAATGTGTGGAATCGTCGGAGTGTTCGGTCATAAGGAGGCGGCGGGGCTGGCCTACACCGGCCTGTTCGCCCTGCAGCACCGGGGGCAGGAATCGGCAGGGGTGGCTGCCGCCGACGGGCCGAACCTGGCCTGTCGTACCGGTATGGGTCTGGTTTCCGACGTTCTGGGCGGCAGCGTACTGGACGCACTTCCCGGTGATGCGGCTATCGGGCAGGTGCGCTACTCCACAACCGGGGATTCCAACCCGGCCAACGCCCAGCCGTTCCTGATCCGGCACCACCGGGGACCGATCTCCGTGGTCCACAACGGCAACCTGGTGAACAGCATCGATCTCAGGGCCGAGCTTGAGGAAGAAGGGGCGATTTTCCAGACCACAACCGATACCGAAGCCCTGCTTCACCTGGTGGCTCGATCCAGGACCCATGACGTTGTGGATGCCATCGTGGAGTCGCTGCACCAGGTTCGAGGCGCCTACTCCCTCCTGTTCATGGTGCCTGGAAGGATGATTGCCATCCGGGACCCCTATGGATTCCGACCTCTCTGTCTGGGACGCTTGGGCGGGGCCTGGGTGGTGGCCAGTGAATCCTGCGCCCTGGACCTCATGGGAGCCCAGTTTGTGAGGGAGATGGATCCGGGCGAAGTGCTGGTGGTGGATGTGGCCGGTATCCATTCACTGAAACCTTTCAAGGAAACACGGTCCGCATTCTGCATCTTCGAGCATGTCTATTTTTCGAGGCCGGACAGCACCGTTTTCGGCAAACCGGTCCAGCGGGTACGCAAGCGCCTGGGTGAGCAACTGTTCCGGGAACAGCCGGTCCAGGCCGATATGGTGGTGCCGGTGCCGGATTCAGGAGTCTACGCCGCCATGGGCTATGCCCGGGCCGCCGGCCTGCCGTTCGAGATGGGCCTGGTTCGCAACCATTATGTGGGCAGGACGTTCATCCAGCCGACCCAGGAGATCCGCAACGACAATGTCCGGGTCAAGCTCAACCCGGTACGGGACATCCTTGCAGGCAGGCGCATCATACTCATTGACGATTCCATCGTACGCGGGACCACCAGCCGCAAGATCGTGCGCATGTGCCGGGAGGCGGGAGCCTCCGAAGTGCACATGCGGGTTTCCTGCCCGCCGACCATCGGGCCGTGTTACTACGGTATCGATACGCCCCGGCGGGACGAGCTGATCGCAGCCACGAACAGCGTCGACGGCATTCGGGATTTCATAGGCGCCGACAGCCTCGGCTATCTCAGCCTGCCAGGCATGCTGGAGGCGATGAAGACCGATGAGGACTCGGCGTGTACCGCCTGTTGGACGCTGGAGCATCCGGTGGCGATCCCTGCGGTGGATGCGCAACAGCTCAGATTGTTCGAAAGAGGTCAAAGGTAACGCGGTTCCGGAGACGGAACCGTCCCTGTTCCGGAGAGGCAACCGGGGGACTGGCCGGCAGCCTGCTGGGAGCCGATGATGGGATGATACGGAGACGATGCCATGAGCCGCGACAACAGAAAACCAGGTCTGACCTATCGGGACGCCGGCGTGGATATCGACGCCCAGGACGAAGCCCTCGACCGGATCAAGGGGTTCCTCAAATCGACACGCACCCCTGGCGTCCTGGCCGATCTGGGATCGTTCGGCGGCCTGTTCCAGCCGGACCTCACAGGGCTCAAGGAGCCTGTTCTGGTTTCGTCCAGCGACGGGATCGGAACGAAGTTGAAGGTCGCATTCGATACCGGCATCCACAACACCGTAGGCCGGGATCTGGTTAACCATTGCGTCGACGACATCCTGGTACAGGGCGCTTCACCTTTGTTTTTCATGGATTACGTCGCAACCGGCGTGCTGGAGCCCGGTGTGCTGGCGGCGGTGGTGGAAGGGGTGGCCGCCGGCTGCCGTGAAGCAGGTTGCGCGCTGCTGGGAGGCGAGACCGCCGAGATGCCTGGTTTCTACGGCCCGGGAGAATACGATGTCGCCGGTTTTATCGTCGGGATCGTCGACAAGGACCGGATCATCGACGGTTCGGGGATCGGTCACGGCGACATCATCCTGGCCCTGCCGTCCGCCGGCCTCCATACCAACGGCTATTCCCTGGCGCGCAAAATATTCTTCGAGGTAGCCGGGTTGGAGCTGGACCAGCAGGTAGAGGGGCTCGGGGGAACCGTCGGCGAGATCCTATTGGCGGAGCACCGCTGCTATCTCGGCGCCCTCCGTCGACCGATCGACGAAGGCCTGGTCGCCGGGCTGGCTCATATCACCGGCGGCGGTTTGACGGACAACATCCCCCGGATCCTGCCGGAGGGCACCGCGGCCGAAATCGATACCGCCAGCTGGAACGTTCCGGCGCTGTTCCGTTTCCTCGAGGAAACCGGGAATGTGGAGCGAGGCGAGATGTTCAGAACCTTCAACATGGGCGCCGGAATGGTGTTGATCTCACCGGAGCAAAAAATCGCCAGGGTCGAAGCACTGATGGCGGAGACCGGAGAGGAGTGCTGGAGGATCGGTTCGATCGTGGAGGGAGACCGGGAGGTCCGATATGTCTGAAACCGGCCGGATCGGCATCCTCATCTCAGGGAGAGGCAGCAACATGGTTGCGCTGGTGCAGGCGATGCAGGACGGCCGCATACCGGCCGTCCCGGCGGTTGTGATCTCCAACAGGCCTGACGCCGCAGGTCTGGACAGGGCGCGATCCCTGGGAGTGCCGGCAGAGGTGGTGGATCAGAAGGACTACAAACCCCGCCGCCTCCACGAGCAGAAAGTGGTGCAGGTCCTGAACGACTACAAGGTCGACCTGGTCTGCCTGGCCGGTTACATGCGCCTCCTGAAGAAGACGTTCATCGAAGCTTACAGCGGCAGGATCATCAACATACACCCGTCGTTGTTGCCGGCGTTCCCCGGACTGGATGCCCAGGGACAGGCGCTGGCGT
>CALZKF010000089.1 GCA_945787955.1 uncultured Acidobacteriota bacterium
ATAAAGCCTTGCCTCAGCAGGGCTTTATGAACCGGAAACTCGCGATGGCTACTGATAAGAGGGTGTTGGATTGGGCTGAGAGGTTGGTATCTAGAGCCAGTGTTCAGACGCTCTCCTCCTGATCAAGCATAGGGTGTCCCCATAACCCGGGTTAAGGTGCCTGTCCCCGAATTAGAAGGCGAGGATGAAGAGGATGGTGAAGAGGATGCTGACGAGCAGTTGGCGGACACCGATTGCTGCCGGTCTGCCGCCTTTCACCGGCCGCAGGGTTCCCAGGATCGTCTCCACCCACTGCAGCATATAAGGCGCCAGCAGCAGGCCGGGAACCAGACCGCTGATGGCAAGACCGGCAACCGCCACCACATTGAATGTGGCGAAACGGATCGCACCGATCCCCAGCGTGGCCCGGGCCCTGAGATCCGTCACGAAGCCCTGGCGGCGCTGGGTCAATCGCAGGTTGACATAGAGGATTGAAGCTGCGGACTGGAGCCAGACCAGAGCCCACAGCATCCACCCGAACCGGTCGGCCGTCCCGGTGCCGACCCAGTATGCAGACGGCGCCGTCAATGACAATACGGCGGTGGCCAGCATCGCCACCAGAACCTGGCGGCGTTCATTCCGCCGCCGGACAAGCTCCAGGTGCCAGATGAACACGGCGACCCCCGGGAGGGCCAGCCATAGCAGGTGCCCGTAGCCCCGGATGATGAGGCCGGTCACGTGCAGCGCAGCGAGGCCACCGAAAACGGCGGTCCAGAACAGGGCGGCAGGGAGCTCGGCCCCGGATCTCCTCCGACTCCAGATCTTTACGGCGTGTGTAACCGGCTGGCGCACCATGAAACCGGAGAGCGCCGCTACCAGGAGATAGAGCGATACGACGGTCCATCGACCACCCAGGAACAATCCGATAACCATGGGACTCAGCAGGAACACCCACGAACCGTGGTCCGATGGGACGGCGACATGTTTGACAAACAGGGATCTGCCGATCATAAGGTCCGGCGAACCAGGACGCCGCGGGCGGCTAATCCATCCAGGATCTCCCGGGTAATCTCGGGATCGGCTCCAAGCCGCTCCGGCGGAACCACGCCGGGACAGGCCCAGCGGCCATCCGCCAGCATGCGGGTCACGATGGCGCAGGGGAACCCGGTGGTCCGGGACATGGAACTGGCCCCGGATACCGGATCGGTCCGGTCCAACAGGTCCCAGACGATCCGTTGCGGGCGACCATTGCTCTCACCCGCCGCTTCGACACGGAGCACGGTAAACTCCTGCTCATCCGGTTCCGGCTCCCAAGCCTTGAACATCAACTTTTCGGTGAGCGCCCTCGGCCGGATCCGAACGCCCTGAACCTCTACCTCGTCATCGCTGAAAAATCCGGTCTCGCGCAACATCCTCATCCGGTCAGCGTGGCCGGGGAATCTCAGTGTCATCTCCCGGAGATCGGGGACATCCAGAGTGTCCAGCAAGGTTCGCAACCCGTCGGTGTTGAACGCCTCCAATGTTCCGACGCCGGGCAGGTCCACCAGTTCCACGCCGGTAAGCGCCGGCAAGGTGACGTCACGTCCCCCGACCCGCATGCGGCAGGGTCTCGTGTACTCCTCGATGACATCGGTGGGCGAGAAGACCGAACGGTATTCGAACGGCCAGACGCGGCGGACCGGAAGACCGCCGACCATGATGGAAATAGAGTCGGTACGGTCCAGTTCCGCCACGACCCTTCCGGCCAGCAGGTTGGAGATCCCGGGAGCAACCCCGCAGTCCACTATTACCGGCACTCCGGCTTCCTCGGCGGCCTTGTTCAGGGCCAGAGGATTCTCAGGACTGAAAGAGATGTCGGCAACCGGCCTGCCGGCCCCGATCACTTCCTTCAGCACCGCGAGACCGATCCGGCCCGGAACGGCGCCGACCACCACGTCGGCCCCGGCACAAAGATCTGCCACCACTCCCGGAGTTCCCAGATCAGCGACCACCGTCTCCGAATCGTTTACTGCATCCAGGGCAGTCCTTGAACGGTCGGCCACCATCACACCGAGGCCGGGATCCTCCGCCAGGTCGGCGGCGATTACACGACCGACCCGTCCCGCCCCGAGCACGAGCACCTGCTTCATTCCTTTTTCGCTTCCGCTGCTTTCCGCTTGGCGGCCTTTTTCCGGGCCTTGTTCATCCGCTCCTCGGCATGCTTGATCCGTTTTTCGGTCCGGGCCTGTTCCTGCTGCTTGCGGCGTTCCACCTTTTTGCGGATGTCGGCCACCGACTCCTTGCGCAGCAGTTTATTCGCCTCTTTGGTGTAGGCGCTGTCCGGCCAGCCTTCAATCAGTTTGCCCAGGTAGATACGGCCCTCCTCCATGTTATCGGCCAGCACCAGCGTCTTGCCAAGGGCGAAGTAAAGCTTGTCACGCTCCGGGTAAGCCGGATATTTCAGCAGCACGTTCCGGAACCTCTTCTCCGCCGGAAAGTACGCCTTTTTTTTCATGTAGAATTTGCCGATAAGGAATTCGTGTTCCGCCAGGTTGTTTTGCGCGTAGTCGACCTTGATCTGGGCAACTTTAGCGTAGTCCGACCCCGGGTAGCGCTGGATGACGCCGTTCAGGTCCTTAATCGACTCGTAAGTCATGGACTGGTCCCGGGACGGGTGGTTGACCTGTTCCAGCAAACAGACCCCCGCCTGGAGCTTGGCGTAAGGCGCTCGCTCATGGTCGCCGTACAGGATGACAAAATCGTCGTACAGCGGCCGTGCGTCGATCAGGGACAGGTTGTCCCCGGCGTAAAACGTGGCGTCGGCCATGGATAGCCGAACCATCGGCTCCAGTTCCCTGGCATCTTCGGTCAGGTTGATCCGCTCAAACGTCTGCCGCGCCTTTCGCAGTTCGTCGTTCGCCAGGTGCTCGCGACCCTTGGCATACACCTCTTCGGTCGTGAGAAACTGGTCCTCCGCGCCGGCAGTGTCTTTCTTTTTTCCACCACCGCAACCGGCCAGTGTGGCCAGAAGGACCGCCGCAAACGACAAGGCGACGACCCGGTAGGTCATTCCGGTATTCAACAACGGTTCCGCTCCCTTTCCATTCCCGACGACAGCATCTCCCGAACTTTCCCGGAGAGTCGCTTCGGCCGGCCATCCCGACCGACCGATGCATGCATCGTATGGCCGGTGGCCAGCGTCGATCCACCTTCGTCTCGTATTACATATTCGAACCGGACCCGCACACCCTCACAGGACACAAGCCGAGTCTCGATCTCAAGCACCTGGTCATACCGGGCCGGCCGGATGTACCGGACTCCAAGGTCCACAACCGGGAAGTACACATCCTCCCGATCCTCCATCTCCCCGTAAGGGCAGCCGATCCCACGCATCAGTTCGGTCCGCCCCAGCTCAAACCAGACGGAGAAATGGGAATGGTGGGCCACCCCCATCCGGTCCGTCTCCGGATAACGCACACGGGCGGTGATGGTGTGGGCCGCAACCGTCATCTCAGGCGCGACCCTCCGCCACGCCGGCCAGCACCCGGACCATCCGCTCGGTGGTGGCGCGGATATCCGCAGTGCCGAATATCGCCGAGCCGGACACAATCATGTCCACGCCGGTAGAAGCGACTTCCACCAGGTTGTCCTCGGTGACTCCGCCGTCGATCTCGATGCGGCATTCCAGCCCATCCCGCTCCACCATCGCCCGCAATTGCCGGGCCTTGTCCAGAACCGGCCGGATCAGGGTCTGACCGCCAAAGCCGGGGTTCACAGACATCAAGAGTACGAAGTCCACATCCGGGAGGATATCCTGCAGCGCCGAAATCGGTGTGGCCGGGTTCAGAACCACACCGGCTTTGGCTCCCCGCTTCCGGATGGTCTGCACCGTGCCGTGAAGGTGTCGCGCCACCTCCACATGCACCGAGACCATCTCGGCGCCGGCATCGATGAACGCCTCCACGAAACGCTCCGGGTTCTCGATCATCAGGTGGCAGTCCAGCGGCAGGTCCGTGACCTTCCGGATAGCAGCGGTTACCGCCGGTCCCAGAGTGATGTTGTTGACGAAATGTCCGTCCATCACATCCACATGGATCAGGCCGGCCCCGCCGGCCGCAACATCACCGATCTGCTCGCCCAGGCGGGCAAAATCGGCGGACAGTACCGAGGGCGCCAGGGCGGCCGCCATGATTGCCTCCTTGCTGCTCAGCGGGCCACGCTGAGTTCGACTATCTGCTTTGAACGAACAGGATACCCGGCCGGAGGCGATTGCCCCACCACGTAGCCGGGGCGGATCTTCCCGGCGCGGATCTCCCGAACCGGTCCGATCCGGAAGCCGCACGACCGGATCCAGCGCTGGGCGGCGGTTCCCGAGAGCCCGATCAGGTTCGGCATGACATAGACCTGTTCCCGGGGCCCGGCGGACACCAAGCGATGGACCCTGGTTCCCGGTACGGCGGGGCTTTCGCTGAGAGGCGCCTGAGCCACGACATGGCCCTCCGGCGCCTCGCGACTGTGGGCCCGGGCCTGGTCTCCCGGGGTGTACCCATCCCGTTGCAGCTCGAACACCACCGCCCGGGCCGCCTTCCCGGTCAGATCCGGCACCTCCAGGACCCTGCTCCCCAGACTCATCACCAGCTTCACCCTCCGACCGCGGCGGACCGAGGCCCCTGCAGTCGGATCCTGCTGCAGGATCAGTCCGCTGGCCACTGCCAGATCGTGGCGGTGGTCCGCCACCTCCAATCTCAGATCCATCGGATCGGTGATGCGGCTGGCTTCCTCCATGGACAGCGTAGCAAGATCGGGGACGGTGACCTCGGTGGAGCGCATTTCGCTCTTCATCGCCATGTAGAATGAAAAAATAAAGGCGAATCCGACCAGTGCACCGCCTCCGAACAGCCAGAGCCCCAGCACACCAAGCTTGCGCAGGCGGATTCTGGCGGCAGGCTTCAGTACGATGCGGATCGCCATGAATTCAGTTCACCGCGCCAGTATCGGCCCGCTCGGGGCTGTGGGGCAGCCGGGTTGCCTTATGCGGGCCAGCCTGGCTACCAGGCTTCCGGGGAATCCGCTTGTGAACCCGTTGAACTCTCCCATGGCGCGGTCGAACTGCCGCATGTCTTCATCAATGCGGGTTTCCAGATCGGCCAGTTTGTTGCACAACTGCTCCACCTGCCAGTCACCGCTGCCCCGCACCTCGCCGGCGAATTCGGCAAGAGTGTCGCCCAACCTGCGCTGCCAGGCGAGGTAAGTGGCGTAACGGTCACCATCATCGGGAAGGAACGGCATGGCGGCGAACCGTTCCAGGCCGACCATGGTCTCCCGCATGCGGTGGGCTGCGTCGGCTCCGGCGTCGTCCGCCGGCCGGGCCAGAACCATGAGGTCCCGTACCAGATCAAGCCGGTGGCGGTATCCGTTGTCAAGCCGGGTCCAGGCGCCATCCACCTGAACCTCGCAGCGGCACAACTCCACCCAGACAACACCGGCCCAGCCGATCAATGCGACTGCCGACGTTGCCAGAACCAGTGCGGCGATACTGAACCGTACTCTCTTGCGCACTCTCGCATCCCTCGGGAAACATTGTAGTTTAGATCACGCCGGGCGGAAGAGGTAGTGCTGCAATTATTCCGCACGACGAAAGAGCGCCCCGAAGAACCCATCCATGCCCTGAACCGGGGAGGTACGCACAAAGTGGTCGTCCCCGACCAGCGGCCGGCAACTCTCGGGAAGTCCGGCCCGCGGATCGGTCACGGCGAATTCGGGGTGTCTCTCCAGGAACGCCGCCGCTACCCCCTCCCCTTCCTCAGGTTCCATGGAACAGACGCCGTAGACCAGGCTCCCTCCCGGCGCCAGGAGGGATGCAGCCCCGATCAGAATCTTCTCCTGCCGCGCGGCCAATCGTGACAGGTCTTCCTCCTGAAGGCGCCACCGGATCTCCGGATGCCGGCGCAAGGTCCCGGTTCCGCTGCACGGCGCGTCCACCAGAACATGGTCGAACTTCCCTTCCACCACCGGGTTCGGAGCAGCCATGTCTGCGGCCAGGGTGCGGATGCCATTGTGCCCAAGCCGCTCCGCGTTCTGTCGCACCTTCCGCAGCCGGCTCTCGTTCCGGTCCACCGCCACCAATTCGCTTTGCCCGTCCGCGAGTTCGGCCAGGATCATGGTCTTCCCGCCGGGAGCGGCACAGGCATCCAGGATTCGGCCGGTGATGGACCGGCCCAACAGCAGCGGTAGAAGTTGCGACGCCTCGTCCTGGACATAGGCCAGCCCATCACGGAAAGCAGCCGTGGATTGAACAACACCTTCCGTCCTGAACGCCCCGGGAACGTAACGGCAGGCTGCCAGGGAGACCCCTTCCGTCGACATCCGCTGCCGCAGTACCTGCCCGGTGCACCGGGAGCGGTTGATCCGGATCACCGTAGGTGCTGGTTGATTGTCCGCTTCAAGCAGTTCCACCGCCCCTTCCCAGCCTGCCCGTTGAACCAACCTGCCGGTCCACCATGCCGGGTGCCCCTGCGAGAGGGCAAGTTGCCGGACGACCCCGGGGGTGACAGCCGGCACCTGGTGGGCAGCCGTATCCCTTGCCAGTGCCCGCAACACACCGTTGACGAAACCGGCCGTACCCGGTCCGCCGAGCCCGGCGGCCACGGACACCATGACATCCAGAACAGCGAACGACGGGATACGGTCCATGGCTGTCAGCATGAACGCCCCGACCCGCAGGATCTGAAGAACCTCCGGATCAATATCCTGAACCGGGCGGGAAGAAAGACGGGAGACCGCATAATCCAGTGCGGGCCGGCGACGGAGCACGCCAAGGACCAGGGCATGCAGCAACGCTCGGTCCCGCCGGTCCCGGAACCTGGGCTCGACGTGCTCCAGGAGCGCCGAGGCGTAAGCCCCTCCCCGCTCCACCCGGTCCAGGATCCGTACCGCTTCCTGCCTGGGATCCAATACATCAGTCAACGTCGCCCACCGCTTCCAGAATGTCTCCAGGGACCAGTTGCCGACCGTTGAACGCATCACGCGCCGCCATCTGCCGTTTGCCTTCCGGCTGCAGAACGGTCACGGCCAGAACCGTGCCGCCGCCGCACGCCAGGTGCACCGCTTCGTCTTCCAGGCCGAGAACCGTCCCGTTCGGCGATTGATGGGTCGCCCTGGCCACCGCATGGGCTTGCCGCAGCCGTAACCGTGTCCCTTTCCGGGAAAGCCAGACACCGGGCCAGGGATCGAAGCCGCGCACCATCCCCTCCAGCCTCGCAGCCGGGAGAGACAGGTTCGGTTCACCGTCCTGCCGGGTGATGATCGGCGCGTACGTAGCGACCGGGTGGTCCTGAGGCCGGGGGACCAGCCTGCCCTGTTCCATACCCGACAGGGTCTTGCCGAGCAGCGGGACACCGGCCTGCACCAGGCGGTGGAACAGGGAGGGGGCGTGTTCGCCGGGGAGGATCGGCAACTCCGACTGCATCAGAACATCACCTTCGTCCATACCCTCGTCCAGTTTCATGGTGGTCACGCCGGTCACCGTCTCACCGCGGACCAGCGCCCATTGCACCGGCGCCGCTCCCCGATAGAGCGGCAACAGCGAAAAATGAACGTTGACAGCACCATGAGGAGCCGCATCCAGCACGGCCCGGGGCAGGATCCGACCGTAGGCCACGACCACCAGGATATCGGGGCGGGAGCCCAGGACCTGTTCAAGGAAAGCAGGCCGTCGCGCAGAGCGGGGTTGAAATACCGGGAGCTCCAGCTTTTCCGCCAACCTCTTGACCGGGGTAGGCCCGGGACGGCGGTCGCGGCCGGCCGGCCTGTCCGGGTTGGTGATCACCAGCGGGACGCGGTGCC
Organism: uncultured Acidobacteriota bacterium; assembly: GCA_945787955.1. Classification (GTDB taxonomy): domain Bacteria; phylum Acidobacteriota; class Polarisedimenticolia; order Polarisedimenticolales; family Polarisedimenticolaceae; genus Polarisedimenticola. The sequence continues at coordinate 7,804 of CALZKF010000089.1, forward strand.
CCGCATCGTGGACCGCCTGAAGGAACGGGACAGCCACCTCAGGCGTTCCCAGGAAGACAACATTCACGTTGCATCCAAGGCGACCCAATCGCCGGTCTTGATCATCTTCTTGATCTTGCGCTTGAGGATCTCCCGCTTGAGGGAGGAGACGTTGCGCAGGAACACGTACCCGTCCAGGTGCTCGAATTCGTGCATCATAGCCCTGGCCAGGAAGTCGTCCGCCTCAACCACGACCTTGTTTCCCTGAAGGTCCAGGGTCTCCACCTTCACGGCGTACGGGCGTTCCACCATGAGGGTAATTTCCGGAAACGACAGGCAGCCTTCCTCTCCGACCTGGCTGCCGCTGGACTCCAGCACTTTCGGGTTGATGAACACCCTGAGGTTGCCGGGCTCCTCTCCGGCGGTGATGTCCACGACGCAGACCCTGAGACTTTCGCCGACCTGGTTGGCGGCCAGGCCGACCCCGGGGGCGGCGTACATGGTCTCGGTCATGTCCCGAACCAGGTCCCGGATGGAATCGTCCACCACTTCCACTGCGCTGGTCGGTCGCAGGAGCACCGGATCGGGATATAAAACCAGGGGTCTGATCGCCATAACCTCATTAATCCTTCTATCCTGGGTACGGTCAGGCCTGTCCCGAGCCGTCCCTGAGACCGTAGCATCCGCCTTCCGGAACGGTCAAGATCGGTGGAGTGTCCTCTACGGGGGACGGAAGTACTGTCCCCGGCGTGTGACAATCTTCCCTCTCTTGACCGGAATACCTACTGATTCAAGCCTTTTTCGTCATCCTGTCCTGGCATGGGCCATGCACTGTATCGAAGTGGAACTACAGATGCGATGAGCCGGGAGGCTGCCATGAACATGAGAACCACAAATCGAACTATGATCCGCTGGATCCTGGCTGTTGTCCTGGTGGCCCTGCCGGCTCTGGCCATGTCCCGGGATACAACCGATAACCTTTACGGCGAGGAATGGGACCGGCCGGAAAACTTCACCGACGATTACAACTCCGGCGACTACGGCCGGATACTCTCGGCAGACCAGGGCGGACAGATCATCCACGAAAATCCCGATCCCACCGAACCTCCTGAGGAGACGGCTACTCGGAACGCGCCGGTTTTCCCCGGCGACCGGGTCGTGACCACCGCTCACCAGCGGATCGAGGTGGAACTGGCCGGCGGTACCCTGGTCCGGCTGGATGACGGTTCTGAACTGCTGTTCCAGGCGCTTCCGAACCCGTACTCGGACTACCGTGACAACACTATCCTCAATCTTACAGCCGGCTCGCTGCAGGTCCGGACCTCGGACCTGGGCGAAGACACCTTCCGGGTCGATACCCCTTCGGCCTCGGTCTATCTGCTGGGTGACGGCGAGTTCCGCATTGATCTGCTCTCCTCCGGCGAGACCGTGGTGCGGTCACGTCGTGGTGTAGCCGAGTTGTCCGGCGACGGTGGATCCGTGCTGGTACGCAGCGGCATGGAGTCGGTGGCCTACACCGGCGCATACCCCTCGGAGCCGGCCTCCTACAGCACGTCGACCGCGGACCGCTTCGACCGCTGGGTGAGCGGGAGAGATGAAGCGCTCCGGGCGCGGGCCGGCGCCGGCGGCAATAGAAATTACGACGACGAGGTCGTTTACGAATCCCTGCCTTCCGAGGTCCAGCCGTACTACCGTGAGCTTTCCGGCAGCGGCAGCTGGACCTATGCCGATGATTACGGCTGGGTGTGGTATCCCTCCCAGGTCGAAACCGGGTGGCGGCCGTACCTGGCCGGACACTGGTCCTACGGATCACGCGGATACTTCTGGGTCTCCAATGAAAATTGGGGCTGGGCGCCGTACCATTACGGCCGCTGGGACCACTTGGCCGGTTACGGCTGGTGCTGGATCCCCGGACGGGTGTTCGGCGGCGCCTGGGTCTCGTGGTCCTGGGGATCGGCCTACGTCGGATGGGCCCCCCTGAACTACTGGAACCGGCCGGTGTACTACGGTCCCCGTTACGGTAACTACTACTGCGGCGGGTCCTGGACCTTCATCGGGTACAACCACTTCCACAACCGCAATTACTATAACCACCACATCGGTGCCGGGCACGTCTACCGCAGCGGCCACCGAGGCGCAATCGTGACCCGACCTCCCAGGGTCGGCCCTCGAGAATTGGTCCGGGACGGCGGTTCCAGAGACCGTGCGGTGAGATACGCCAGGGACAACGCGCTGAACCGTGATACCGACAGTCCCCGCAACCGCGACGCCGACACCGTCCGGATGAGGCCGGGTCGGACCGCTCGCGACAGCACTACGATCCGCAGGTTCCGTGATACCGAAAACCAGGTCATGGACGGGGTGCGGCGCAGACCGGTGACCACCAGGCGTTCGTCCCAGGGTGACCCGAACAATCCGCGGCGAACCGTCCGGAACAGCAGGAACGCAGACGGCGCCAACACCGCCGCGCTGCCCAGGCCTGCCAGGGCGAGAAGCGGAGAACGGCAGACCACGTCACGAACCGGCCGGTTCGTCATGGACAGGGAAAAACCGGCTACGAGCAGGCGTCCCACGACCAGACCTCAGCGGGTAAAACCGGTGGACCGCGAAGCGGAAGCAGATTCCGGCAGGCGGGTGCGAGACCTGTACCGCGGTGTTTCGCGGCAGCGCGACGGTGACCGCAAGCCCACCGGGGCACGGACCGGTCAGGTACAGGAGCGGCGTCCCTCGAGGGCTACCGCGCCGAGCCGGCGGTCCGGCGACAACCAGCCACCGTCCAGGGCCACCACACCGAGTCGGACGGTGAGACCGTCCGCACCGGCGAACCGTAAACCGAGTGCAAGACCGGCTCCGAGCCGCAGCACGGCGCCACAACGCAAGGCGGCTCCCTCGAGAAGCTCGGCGCCACAACGCAAGGCGGCTCCGTCCAGGAGTTCGGCGCCACAACGCAGGGCGGCTCCCTCGAGAAGCTCGGCGCCACAGCGCAGGGCGGCTCCGTCAAGGAGCACGGCGCCACAACGCAGGGCGGCTCCCTCGAGAAGCTCGGCGCCACAGCGCAGGGCGGCTCCGTCCAGGAGTTCGGCGCCACAGCGCAGGGCGGCTCCTTCAAGGAGCACGGCGCCACAACGCAAGGCGGCTCCGTCCAGGAGTTCGGCGCCCCGGAAGTCCTCGGCAACCCGATCGTCCTCCTCAAAAGTGAAATCTTCCAAAAGCAGGAGATCGGGTAAGAAAAAGTAACCAACGGTTAACGGTCATCCCCCTCAACCGTAAACCGGAGAAGACCGGCGGACTATC